>CAMDSZ010000105.1 GCA_945906945.1 Akkermansia muciniphila | reverse complement strand
CTGGCCGGATACTTTTCGAATCAACGCGGCAACCGTCCGCATGATGCCGCCCCACGGCGTGTACGCCCTCGCAGCTCTCCAACAGGCCCTTGATGAGGCGCGCTTGGAACATACTGATCTCTCCGATGGACTCACCGGACTGTACTGCGCTTCCGGTGGTTCGCCAAGATTGCTACACCACCATCTCAACGAACTTGAAAAGCAACAATGGCGCCGCATCCATCCCCACGCCATCCTCGGCTCAGTGTCGGGTTCCCTAAACTTCCACCTTGGCGCCCACCTGGGGATCCGTGGTTCAAGCTGTGGCTTTGTTTCCGCCTGCTCCTCCGGGAGCCACGCCCTCGGGTACGCGCTGGATGAAATCCGTCTTGGCCGCCAGACCCGCATGATTGTGGTCGCAGCCGAGGATCTGAATGCCGAGACTGCGCTACCGTTCGCTGGGATGGGTGCCCTGAGCGTGCAGACCGATCCGCGGCTTGCGTCCAGGCCCTTTGACTCGGGCAGGGATGGGTTTGTGCCCACCGGCGGTGCGGTGGCGATGGTGTTGGAGCGGGCGGACATCGCCGAACGCAGAGGCGTACGCGGCCTCGCGCAGATTCTTGGCTGGGGACAGGCCTGCGACGGTTACCACGCGGCGGCGCCGCATCCCGACGGACGGGGTCTTTTGGACGCAATGCGGGCTGCTCTCAGAGACGCGGCGGCGACCGTTTCGGAAGTGGGTTATATCAACGCACACGCCCCCTCCACTCCAGCGGGCGACAGGGCGGAGGCGCGGGCCGTCGCGGCGCTCATGGGAACGCACCGACCGGTCGTCAGCAGCACCAAAGCGCTAACCGGCCACGGCCTTTCGCTCGCCGGCGCGATGGAGGCCGCCTTCTGCGTTTTAGCAATTGGTTCCGGTATTGTCCCCGGGCAGGCTCATCTGATGGAGCCCGACAAGGACGCCTCTTTACTCAACCTGCCGCGAGCCTCCGTTCGCATGTCTCCCGGCATCACCATCAACAACAGCAGTGGCTTCGGTGGAAGCAACGTGTCCCACGTCTTTGCTCCCGTCCGTTCCTGAACTATTTATCCAAGACCGTGCAACAGTCTCTTATCGTAAAAACCATGCTCACCGCTGGGTG
Organism: Akkermansia muciniphila; assembly: GCA_945906945.1. GTDB lineage: Bacteria > Verrucomicrobiota > Verrucomicrobiia > Chthoniobacterales > Chthoniobacteraceae > Chth-196. The sequence continues at coordinate 10,857 of CAMDSZ010000105.1, read as the reverse complement.
GACAGGCATGCTGCTCGGCGTCATTTCCGGCGCCATCATCGGACTGTTTTTTCATAGGGAGGATTGGATGGGAGGATACGGCAGCTACCGGCGTCGGCTTACCCGCCTGGGGCATATCTCCTTCTTCGGGCTGGCACTCGTGAACTTTTGTTTCGCCTTCAGCGAAACGGTTCAAGCGGTGCGACCCATGTGGAACGAGGTCGCGGTCTACGGGTTTCTCATCGGCGCGGCAACCATGCCTACCTGCTGTTTTTTAAGCGCGTGGCACAAACCCTTCAGACATCTTTTTTTCATACCGGTCTGCGGCGTCCTCACCGGAATCCTCTGCGCTTTGTTCGCGAAATGAAGCTTGGCCTCATTGCAATCAGCGGCGTGCGTTGCAGAAACGAGGAGCTTCTTGCCCTCGGTCTCACGCTCCCCGGTTTTGTTGAGCGCAGCAAAGTGATAGCCTCTTTGCCCAGCTTGGGTCTTCTGACTCTGGCGGGAATGACACCGGAGAGCGTTGAGGTGGAATACCTCGAGGTTCCCGACCCTGCATCACTCACCGAGCTCCCAGGCAACTTTGATGCCGTAGCCATTTCCAGTTTTACCGCGCAGATCAAAGAGGCGTACAAGCTTGCCGATAGATATTCCGCAGCAGGTGTGAAGGTGCTCATGGGTGGATTGCACGTCACCGCCCGCCCCGAGGAGGCGCTCAGGCACGCGGACAGCGTGCTGCTTGGCGAGGGTGAATCTCTTTGGCCAGCGATGATTTCGGACCTGTTGGCAAACAAGCTAAAACCACGCTACGACGCGAGGGGGATGAACTTTGACTTTGCGAACTCGCCCATGCCGCGGTTTGAACTTCTCGATATCGACAAATACAATCGCATCACCGTTCAGACCCAGCGGGGTTGCCCGTACAACTGCGACTTCTGCGGCGCATCAATCCGCCTCAACCCGCGTTTCAAAACAAAACCAGTTGGGCGTGTAATCGCCGAGATTCACCGCATCAAAGAAGTGTGGGCGCACCCGTTCATTGAATTTGCCGACGACAATACTTTCGCGAGCAAGTCCCACGGAAAGGCGCTGGCAACGGCACTGCTGCCCGAGGGCTTGAGATGGTTTACGGAAACCGACGTCAGTATCGCGCAGGACCCGGAGTTGCTTTCGCTGATGAAGGATGCAGGCTGCGCGCAGATTTTGATCGGACTGGAAAGCCCTTCCGCCGGCCTCGACGGCATCGAGCGCAAAGCGAATTGGAAGCTCAAGCAGCGGGACGGCTACCGGCGCGCCATCGAAACCATTCAAGATGCCGGGATCACAGTGAACGGATGCTTTGTGCTCGGGATGGACGGACAAGACTCCACCTGCTTTGACTCGGTGTTCGAGTTTGTGAGGGACACCGGCTTGTACGAGGTTCAGATCACTGTGATGACTGCGTTCCCGAACGCTCCGCTCTACGATCGAATGGCCCAAGCGGGGCGCTTGCTGCAGCCGGATGCGTGGGAGACGTGCACTCTCTTTGACGTGAACTATCAACCCGACGGAATGTCCGTGTCCGAGCTTGAGACCGGCTTTCGTGACCTCACCCGGCGCATCTACGACAGCGATTTCATTGAATCACGGCGTCGTCGGTTTTTTATGCGCCAGAGTGAGCTGCGCCGCTTGCGGGCGACGTAGGCGCGGTCTTGAAAAGTTGTGGCTCCCCGTACGCCGAGTTCTCTCAGGTTGCCGCGCACCGCAGCCTGAATGCTTCGGAGCCCGCACGACCAACAATCGTCCCGTTAATACGAGCAACGGATCGTAAGGAGCAGACCTCAGGCTTCGCTTTTGTTTGCCTTTGTTTTTTCGGGCAAATGCTGGGCACGCTTTCGATCCATCCCTCTGTCCCGCGCGTGGAGCTGCCACTGATAAATCTGCCCCCAAACCCACGGCCCCCAAACGCAAGCCCAACGCACCTCAGAAAGGCATGTTCCCGAGAGCTAAAATCGCGGCAAAACAACGGCTCCAGCTTTCACGGGAGCTGGGCTCCTCGGTCAGCGATTTTTGCATCACCGCGATTGCCATCGGGGCTTGGAAATGGAATCTGAGTGCCGGTGATCCTGCTCGGGTCATCCCCCAATCCCCGCATCAAATGAACTCCCCCCTACTGCTACGGTCTCTTGCGCTCCTCCTTCCTCTCCAACTCCACGCTGAGCCTCTGGCTCCACAACCGGTCTGGTCTGGAACACCCCCCGCAGAGACTCTGGAGCCCAAGCCCGGTCAAGATCTCAGGGGCACCGTGAAGAACGGAAGTCGGACGGATGTGTTTACGCCCGAGTTCGTGGCCTGGCCCGCAACGAAGCCCGGTGCGCCCGTCGTGATTGTTTGCCCAGGGGGTGGATACGGAGGATTGGCCGAGGAACATGAAGGTGTGGAGGTTGCCAAACGCCTCAATGCTCTCGGCAGCGCTGCGGTTGTCTTGAAATACCGAGTCCCGCGCCGGTCCCAAGACACCCCGTGGGTGGTGCCGGTTCTGGATACCCGGGAAATGCTGCGGATTGTCCGGAAACGCGCTGCCGAGTGGAACGCGGACCCAGCAAAAGTGGGAATCCTTGGATTCTCCGCCGGCGGGAATTTGGCGGCGCGAGTGGCGTATTCCCCCGGGGAACCGGACGCGCCGCGGCCGGATTTTGCAGTGCTGGTTTATCCGGCGTACTTATTTGAGAAAGACAAGCCAGACAGCGTGTTGCGAGAGGGGCCAGAGGGGGTTGTGCCGCCCATTGGGACGAAGCCTTTGCCACCCGCGTTTTTTGCGCACAGCGCCGATGACAAGTATCCGGCCGAGGCATCGGCGGCGCTGGCTGCGCGGCTGAAATCAATGGGGGGATCCGCCGAGGTGCATATTTGGGCAAAAGGTGGACACGGTTGGGGGGCGACCGAACGTTGTGAGGCAGCCAAGCGCTGGACCGATCTGCTCGGAATTTGGATGCGCGAAACTGGGTTTCTGGCTAACCCTTCAACCCCCTGACAAGGCTCTTCGGTTTCCGATCTGTTTTGGTTTTCATAACACACGGGAAGCCTCTCGAGCGGCCGCGGAATCTGACGTTTTAAAACCGGATCACGGACCCTTTCCGGGTAAGCGCAGGGGGACAAGCGCAGGGGACAGACACTTTCCGCTGCCACGCGAATTGCGGCCTGGAGCAAAGCGTAAAGTCTCGCTCCACCGGACAAACTCAGGTCATCTTTTAATTTTCACCCTAAGCCCAATCACAGTCTGGGTGTGTTATTGAAGCCATCTTATCCCCTCATGAAAACCCTCCTAAAACTTGCTGTCGCTGCCGTGCTGGCAATGCCCGCTTTTGCTGAAACTATTTCACCCGCTGAACAGCTTGGCTTCAAACTTGCCGTGCACTCTTACACGTTCCAGAAGTTTTCGCTTTTGGACGCCATCGAGAAGACTGCCGCGATGGGAGTGAAATACATGAGTGTTTCGGGAAACGTAAATCTGGCGGGCGGGGACGCCACGTTGGTGAAAACACCCACGGTAAATTTATCCCAGGCGGAGTTTGAGTCCATCCAGTCGAAGCTGAGGGCGAAGGGCATTTCACCCACGTTTGTAAACATGGGAGTTGTGAAGCCGGTGCTGGACGAGACTGAGAGTCGCAAGATATTTGACGGTGCCAAGCGGATGGGAATTACGGTGCTCGTGGCTGAGCCGGAGACACACAACAAGATGGAGGAACTGGGCCCCGTCATGGATGTCGTGGAGAAGCTTGCGAAGGAGTACAACATACAGGTTGCGATCCACAATCATCCGGGGCCGAAGAGTTTTTATTGGAACCCCGATACGGTACTCGCAGCGGTAAAGGGCCGGAGTCCGCTGCTTGGAGCGTGCGCGGATGTCGGGCATTGGGTTCGCTCGGGGCTTGATCCGGTAGAGTGTTTAAGACGATTGGAGGGGCGTGTAATCGCGTTGCACTTTAAGGACCTCGACCAGGTGACCCTATCTGGGCACGACGTTCCCTGGGGTACGGGTGTCAGCAACGCCAAAGGGATGCTTCAGGAGCTGAAGCGTCAGAGCTTCCGGGGAGCGATCTGTGTCGAGTACGAGTTCAACTGGGAGAATTCCGTGCCTGAAATTGCAAAGTCCGTCGAGTGGTTCAACGCGACTTGTGCGGAGCTGGCAAAATAAGACTGCAAGCGGTGAAGTTGTAGTGTGCAAACCTCAGCGAAACTGAACCGCTAACAGAGGCCCTGAGGACCAGGCCCAGGGACGGCGTTGGGGACCGGCGTTGCGTGAGGGGAAAAGTGGCTGTCCCCATCGAGCGCTCAACATCCACTCAGTAACTCTGCTTCATTAGCCAAGCCTCGAGAATCTGATAATTCCCTGGTGCAGCCGCTTGAAACCCAAATCGCAGGGAGCGGGCTTTGGGGCGGATCGTAATGGTTGTGCGGGTTGTCAGATACTGTGAAGAGAGGCGAACGGACTCGGCACCTGAGTATCGCGCGCTGGACGCCGTGACCGTCCTCGTAAACGACTCCTGCGAAAGCCGGGTCCCTTGCGCATCGAGCTGTTCGAGTGTGAAAGTAAGTGCCCCCTCGCCGCTCACAGCGCGGGCGTTTACGCCCCAAGTGTACTCCCCGTCAGTGACCGCTCCCGCAACCGGCACGTCCTGCCAGAAGGCCGACTGAGGTCCTGCCTTCTCCGCTTGAATTACCAACGACTGAACTCCCGTTCCGCCCAGATAAGCTTGTACGTATCGCGCGTCCAAAGGGGCATGAGATTCAGAAAGCGTCCATTGGCACTCGGGGGCTGCATTCCAATGCGATAGCGTACGCGAAAAATGGAAATTCTTCAGCAGGTTCATTGGCGCTAGCGGCCACGCAGGTGGTACCACCGGCGTCTCGAGAACTTCAACCTCGGACCAGTCCCGACAGGACGTCACCACATAGGGTACGCCCAGATACTCAATTTCGGTTTCACACTCGCAACTCTCTGCCCGCACCCGGGCTGCCTCCTGCCGAACCTTCTCGTCTGCCTCTACTTTCTCCTTTGGGGTCCAAACCTCCCAGCGCGTACATCCATAAAGTTGCGTAAAGTAAGTCACCTCCACATGGCCCTTCACTGGTACGCCATAGCCACTGAAATGGCCGTGTACGGAACGAATGGTATCCAGGCGTTTTCGCCGTGCCGGATCGGGATCGATGCCGGAAAAGAGGAATTGCGATATAAAATCCCAGCGCGCCTCGTGGGGAGATGCTTTCGCAGGTGGTTGTCCCGGAAAATCCTGACCGTTGTGTTCCCAATAAACGCCGGTAATCGCGCACGGCGCGGTGCCTGACTGGGGCGGGTCATGCTTGAACATGGCGGTCGGGAAAAACGTCCAGCCATTGTACGGCTTTCCCCCGGCTCCGAAGAAGGTGGTTGAAAAACCACCCCCGTCCAGGGTGTGCGGAGCTGAGACCCATCCTTCGCGGACTTGGTAGGCATCGTACCCGTCCAAAAAGAGATTGAATTCGAGGTACGGCTTGTAATCAAAAGGGGTTAACATCCAGACCCCTCCCGAAGGATCGCGCACAGGATAAGCATCGTGCCGCTGCATTCCCTCTCCTTTGTAGTAATCCCGCCGATAATAGGGCAACGCCTCCCCGGGTTTCAGTGCACGTAGACTCGTTCCAGCCGGTGCGAAGTAGGGGTCGCACGGCAACACCTGCCCTTGTTTGTCGACCACTACTTTTTGGATGATCCAATCCCACGCTTTGCTTTCGAGAGCGGGATCTGGATCCACATCGACCCGCATTAATTCCGAGCCCACCCCGGCTCCGGGCAACTCGCGAACTTTTGGTTTATGAATGTCCACAGGTGCCGCTTGCAACGTTAACACCGGCAAGGCGACCAGCGTCGCCAGCGAAAACAGAATCGATCGGGGTGCGAGACACATATTAATAGCGTAGCGAACCCTGCCCAGCCGTCGTGTCGGACGTATGACCGACAAGGGTTAGCGCGGGGAAAGCTGTGTCACCAAGTTCACCGAGAGCGCAAGGGACAGTCACTTTTTGTTTTTCTTTTTTGCTTTTTCCGCCTTTGGCATATGACACTTTCCCTTTCGGGTTGAACGAACCCTGCGTCTAACCCAGTCTCACAGGGGCCAAAAACACGAGATTGCGGACCAAGAGCACCAACGCTAAGCTTTGGAATTGGCAAACACCGAACTTCTTGAACCGTTAAAAAAACGTGTGGGAGGAAGTCTCTCTAGACTTTCCCCTCTGCGCCGGCTTGAGATGCTTCGACTCAACGCCTTGATGCTGCAAGGCGGCAAGTGGACGCCTGCGAAAGAAGATGGAACCCTCGTTCGAAAAATTGTTGGGATTACTCGCTGAGAGCGGCGTTCAGTTCGTAGTTGTCGGCGGTGTTGCCGTCACGTTGCATGGCTATGTCCGATTAACTGAGTACATTGATTTGTTGGTTTCCGCTGAGGTGCGCAATGTGGAATGTTTGTTGGCCGCTCTGAAGCGCTTCAGTGAAGGATATGCCTCGGAACTGCAGCCATCTGACTTTGACGATTCGGAGGGAGCGATCCGCATTGTTGAAGAGACTGAAAGTTGCCACGTCGACTTGTTCACTCGCATGACGGGAAGACGTTACGAAGATGCCATCGGGGACGCCGAGGTATTCAACCTAAACGGACTGGAAATCCGATACGCTTCGAAGGAGGCTCTGATCGCGTGGAAGGAAAAATCTGTGCGCGATAAGGATCGTCTGGACGCCCTAGCGCTAAGAGGGCTCCAAGCGGACTCTCGTGCCTTTGAATGAGGATGTGGGTAAGTCCAGCGCGTCTGCCGGATCTTTTTGCTGTAGAAAGACCAGCAAAGTGCGAAAAGTTGCGCCGAGGACAAAACCCTTTGCCGTTTTACCCTCCTCCCACTCTCCTATCAGTTGAATATTTTTGGGCGCAAACCTTCACCGTACCCTCTCGGCGCTTGATACTGTTTCGGCTACCGGGGCCAATCCAGGTTCGGATCCACTACCCGCGTGCAGACCGCAGCAAAACGACAGTTTTCAGCCGATTTTGGAACGGACCGTGGTGAAGGACGCTCAACTCACGACGGTGTTTTCACGCAAAGTCCCGGGATGTGTTTTTTGAACATGCGCCTGTGGGCCGAGACCATACCCTACGCTCAAGAAATGCTTTAGACTGGTATACCAGTTATCAACCACATCAGATCGCACACGCTTATGCCCAATCCATGGACCGGTAAAGGAAACCCATACACACGCCAGGAAGTCGTCGACCGCCTGCGCGCAACTCTAGCCAAGGGCGAACCCCTCATTGCCGCAGGCGCCGGCACGGGAATCTCCGCCAAATTCATAGAACGCGGCGGCGCCGACCTGCTCATTATTTACAACAGCGGACGTTTCCGCATGATGGGCCACGGCTCCACCGCCGGACTCATGGCCTATGGCGACGCAAATGCGATCGCGATGGAGATCGGCGAGTACGAGGTGCTGCCAGTTGTTGATGAAATTCCAGTCATCTGCGGGGTTCACGCCACAGATCCGCGTCGGCGGATGTGGCACTGGCTGGGCAAGGTCAAGGACATGGGCTTTTCGGGTGTAAACAATTTTCCCACGCACACGATCGTTGACGGACTCTTTCGCGGGGTGCTTGAGGAGACTGGCATGAGCGTACAAAAAGAATTTGAAATGGTGGGCCTCGCGCGACGGATGGATCTTTTTAGCATCGTATACGTGGCCACGCCTGAAGAGGCCGCCGAGATGACGCGGCAAGGCGCCGACGCCGTCATCGCGCACGTCGGCACGACCGTGGGCGGCTCAATCGGTGTCACCCAAGCCGTTGTTTCTTGGGACCACACGGTCAAGGTCACTCAGGACATCATCGACGCCGCCCGCAGCGTGCGCAAAGACGTGTTCACCCTCACCCATGGCGGGCCGATCAATTCCCCAAAAGACGTGGAATTTGTTCTCAGCAAAACTTCCGCCGACGGTTTTGTCGGCGCGAGCAGCCTTGAGCGCATGGGTGTCGAGGACTCGCTCACTGCACTGACCCGCGAATTCAAACGGGTGCCCGTGAAGCGCTCTTAAACTGCCGTGGACATCGCCGTGCTTACCCGTCGTTTTATTGGCGCGCAGGAAAAGATCGCTTTCCAATCTGCGTTCGCAAGGCGTGGGCCGACCCGCTTGAATTGAATGCGCCCATGAAGACCATCGCAATTCTTGGAACATTCGACACCAAAGGGGTGGAACTAGAGGCTGTGGCAGGGATGATCCGCGCCAGCGGGTTTAACGTGCTCCGGATCGACGTCGGAAGCGGCAGCCCAACGGTGGCGGTCGACATTACGGCGCCGGAAGTCGCGGCTTGCGCAGAGGAGGATTGGAGGGCGATCCGCGCGCGCCAGGATCGGGGCGAATGGGTTGCGCTCATCGCCCGCGCCTCAGCGCTGCATCTCCGGGGCCTTGTCGAACGCGGGGCGATTCAGGGCGTGCTTTCGCTCGGCGGTGGCGGCGGCACCGCGATCGCAACCGCTGCGATGCGCTCCCTGCCGATCGGTTTTCCAAAAGTCATGGTTTCAACACTCGCCAGCGGAAACGTCGCTCCGTACATCGGCACCTCGGATATTGTAATGATTTCGGCAGTCGTGGATGTGGCAGGGATGAACCGTATTTCCCGCGTGATTTTTGGAAACGCGGCTGGCGCCATTTGCGGAATGGTGCAGGCGGCGGGAGATTACCGGGAAAAGAACGATCGACCGGTGGTGGTGGCGAGCATGTTCGGGAACACGACGGACTGCGTGAACGAGGCGCGACGGCTGATGGAGGCCGCGGGAAAAGAAGTGCTGGTTTTCCACAGTACCGGCCAGGGCGGCAAAGCCATGGAAGCGCTGATCGCCAGCGGCCTTGTGTCCGGCGTGCTGGACGTAACCACAACAGAGTGGGCCGATGAGCTCGTTGGCGGCATCCTTACGGCGGGACCGGAGCGTTTGTCTGCGGCGGCGAAAGCCGGCGTGCCAGCGGTAATCGCGCCGGGCTGTCTGGACATGGTGAATTTCGGCGAACCCCAAACCGTGCCAGCGCGGTTCGCCGGACGCCTTTTCTACCAGCATAACCCGCAGGTGACTTTGATGCGGACTAACGCCGCGGAATGTGCAGAGCTGGGGCGAATCCTCGCCGAGACACTGAATGCCTATTCGGCTCCGGTTCGCGTTTTCTGGCCTAAGGGAGGGATTAGCCTGCTGAGCGCGCCGGGGCAGCCTTTTTACGATCCAGATGCGGATGCCGCACTGCTCGAAGCGCTAAAATCCAACCTGTGCCCCGAGATCGAAATACGGGAATTGGATTACGCCATCAACCATCCCGCGTTTGCCCGCGCCTGCGTGGAGTCTCTGCTGTCGTTCATCGAAGCAAACTAACACCACCCCTCGAAAGAGGGGTTCGCAGGGGTGTCAAAGAAGCCGCTCGAGAAGAAGGGATATGGAACAATTGTAACATCCGCATCTGCTCGAGTGGGCGACAGCTATTTGCAGAGTGGCCAAGATAAACACCCTCCGCCTCCATAGCTTATTTCAAGCGTCCTCTGGCCGAAACACGGGGTCCACCTCAGTCAAAAATCATGGGTAATCGGATCACGATTACTCCGGAAGCCAAGGGGAAGCTCGCTGAGGCTTTTGAATAGTATGAATCAAAACAAGCAGGGTTGGATCATGAGTTTTTGCGAGCTTTCTCCGCTTGTTTCTCGCTAGTTCAGCGGCATCCGGAAATCTTTCCGGTTGTGAGGGGTTATCGAAAGGGCTTACCACGAAATTTCCCGTATACCTTCTTTGACCGATGCCAAAACGCCTCGGTGACTGTTTACCAGATTTTCCATTGCTCCGAGGATTCGCAGAAATGGACTCGAGGTCTTTAGTCCGTCACTGAACACCCACTGATAGCCCTCAGAAGCTTTAGTTAATCAATAAGGTCAGAAAGCCGACAGTCTCGGGTACCCGTGGACGCGAGGCTCTAGAAACAGAGCCAGCGGGGCGAATCTCGAAGGTAACCGAAATTATAAGATACCAAGAAAGTACTGATGTATCCAAAACCCCTCACAATCCCTCAAAGTACTTTCAAATAAGATTCACAAACAACTGCACACTTGCACTTTAGAGAGGGAGCCAGTGGTGAGGATTGAACCCACGACCTGCTCATTACGAATGAGCTGCTCTACCACTGAGCTACACTGGCGATTCTCTCTGCGGAGGCTTTTAGAGCCATCCCGTACATCAAGGGAACCAAATCAAAGCACTGCCCTCAAGCGTTTTTCAAGATTAGGCGTAATTCACTCTCGGCGCCTCTCGCTCCTGAGGGGCCTGCAACTCAAATAAGTCTGCCGCTTGAAAGCCGCAGAAACTAGCAATTAATGCCGCAGGAAACTGCTTCACCTGCACGTTGTAGGCCGTCACCGCGTCGTTAAAGGCCTGCCTTGCGAAGGCAACCCGGTTCTCCGTCGAGGCAAGCTCCTCGCTCACCTGGATCATGTTCGCATTCGACTTCAGCTCCGGATACGCCTCCGTCAGCGCAAAGAATCGCCCCATCATCCCTCCAAGACCCGCATCCGCTGCTACCAGCCGCTGCATGGCTTGCGGATCATCAGGCTTGCCCGAGGTCATCTGAAGCGCCGACGCCGCCAAATTGCGGGCCGCGATCACCGCCTCCAAAGTCTCCCGCTCGTGCTTCATGAAAGCCTTGGCCGTCTCGACCAAGTTCGGGATCAAATCGTATCTCCGCTTCAATTGTACATCGATCTGGGAGAACGCGTTCTTATACCTAGCCTGACTTGCCACGCAGGCGTTGTAGGTGGCCATTCCCCAAAAGAGAATCACCAGCCCTCCAAAGGC
>CAMDSZ010000104.1 GCA_945906945.1 Akkermansia muciniphila | reverse complement strand
CCTGCGAAACACGACCCGCCCATCGCGTTGCTGCCGCTCCAGTGAGTCCTGGTGCAAGGCCCCGCGCAAGGCCGTGAGAAAGTCGTGGCGCAGTTCCTGCGGCGGGCGGGGTTTTCGCTTGGGCGGCATCTCGTCCTTATCCAGCAGGTCGAGAATCTTCGCCCAAAGCTGTTGATTCCCGGCATCCGCCGGGTTCCAAGGGAGTGCGGCCAGGTCGAGTCCGCCTTTCTTCTCGTCCGCATCGTGGCAATTCAGGCAATGCGCCTCAAACATCGGTTCGAATTGGGCGCGCCCGCCCGGGGCGGCGGCGATCTCGCCGGTAAGCAGGGGCAGCGCAAGGGCCATCCACCTCGGGGTCAATCTGGTGAGTCGCCGGATCATCGGGGGCCGGGGGAGGGGGAGGAAGAGGGGCGCGCGAGCCGGAATCCGGTGGACGGATACTCGCGTTCAGGACGGGCGTTCGAGCGGACGATTGACTGGAGGTACTCGTAGGGGTGGGAGACGCTGCCGCCGCGGATGCCGCGTTTGGTCTCGAAGAGGATCGCCTCATTCCATTCCCAAGCGTTGCCGGCCTGATCGAGTGTGCCGTAGTGGCTGGACGCGTTCGGTACGCTGCCGACGGGTGCGAGGAGGCGGAATTGGTGCATGCGGCCAAAAATCGCCGCGTTCGCCAGCTCGGAGCCCGGCTCCACGGCGTTTGGTTGGTCGTTGCTGCGCGTGGCATAGCGCCAGTACCCGCCGGCTGGTCCGCCCTGGCTCTCCGGCTGATAGTAGGCCGCCTTGTACCACTCGTCCTCCGACGGAATCCAGACCCGCGCCCCCACCTCCCGTGGCGCGAGGCCGCCCTTCGCCAGATCGTACGCGCCGTTTTCCGTGTCGCCGCTTCCGCCGCCGTGGTGCCGCCAGTTCGCGAACCGCATCGCGCTCAGAAACGTGACGTAGACCACCGGCTTCTTCTCCCAGCCGGCCCTGCAGGCATAGCGGTAAGCTCCGGGAGGGCCGGTGCGCTCCGCGAACACAGGCAGATTCTCCTGGATCCCGCCCTGGCCGAGGTCCCGCAACAAGGGTGCGCCCATGCTCTCGCTCCAGAGTCCATGCGGATCGCTTTTCGCGACGGCGTTGAGAAATTCCACGTACTGCTCGTTGGTCACCTCGTGCTTCGCGATTTGAAACACGTACGGCACGGCGCCGAAGCCGTTGGCGTCGGGGGGATTTCCCGGATCATCTACCGCCACCCAGTCGATTTCGGTTGCGTCCGATCCGCGCAGGAAACCCGCGAGTGAAAGGGCAACGAGTATGGTGAGAGCCTGCTTCATCCCGCGTTGTTTCCCGCCGAGCTAAGTGCTGCGTTGTTCACCGCGATAACACGACAGATGTGTTTTTCCCAGGTCTTTGCCGTCTGTCGGTAAACGCCATCACCAAAAACGTGATTCATGGTATAGTGAGTTAGTGGGCGCTATAGCGAATTTCGCGAGCAGCAGGGTGGCCAGGCTGCAAAGGCTCCCGCAGGTGGTTGAAAATGACAGGTATTGCTTTTTGCCCGATTTTTGCAGCTCGTGCGCTGGTTCGTCAGGGGTCGTGCAAAAGGGAGAATTGCTTTCTAAGACGCAGAACATGGGATGAACGTTCCCTTGTGTGATCACGTTTGGAGCCGAACATTAGACCATTGTTAGCGGTTCTGGGTTTGTACATGTAATCCAATGAGTATTCACCTTCGCCAATGCCGGTAAAAGTGCGAGTACATCCGCAAATTTGTCCCCGGTAAAAGACATGACCGAGTAGGCAGTATAGTTTAGAAATGCGGATCCAATAGTTCACAAATTCAGTTGTTGGCTCCAAAGCGCCAGAGGCCCGACCGTCGACAACCCCTGGGAGCGCGCAGCCCCAGCAGCGCCGATGCGTTCCTACATCAAGACGAGTTGCACCTCTTCACTGCTGTGCCACTTCTTTGGTGTAATCCTCGTCTGGGCGCAGCTGGGGCTACGCGCTCCCAGGGGATGCCGTGATTCGTGTGAGTCCGGTTCAATCGCACCACCACTGCTCCGGAAACCTGAGGTATTTAACGTCCAACAATTCCACGGGCGATTAACCAATCCGACAATGTTCGCCATACTGCCTACGAGGCTGTTTTTGCGGGCAGAGCTTGGGATGCGAGGGCACTCTTTTTAATCCTTTCTTCTTTGCTGGCGCGGCGTCCGTTTATTCCGCTACTTCCTTGATTGCATCCCATCAAAAGCGGGGACGAATGAGACGGGGCTTGGAAAGCTTAAGGTTAGTCTTTCAGCGGTATGCCACGTCGGATGAGAGGATCGAAGCGATAGGGTGAATCGCCGGCGGCCCATGCAATGCCTCGCAAAAGAATGGCGCGGAAAAACGGGTCATCGAAGGTCCAGTCAAAGTGTCCCAGCGTGGAGGCCACAACGCGGCCTTTCCCGCGCTCGTAAGCCCAGATCACAGGCTCGGGGCTGACCTTGTCACCCACGGTTTCATCGGAGGTGGCAAGCGCGCTCACCTTGCTGCGGTCGCCTTGCAGATTCCAAAAGCACTCGTCGGCGATGGTGAACGTGTCTGGCAGTCCGTGCATGATTGGATGACGAGGCTCCGGAAGCTTGAGGGTGATGACCTTGTGCTTGTATTTACTGTCCGCTCCCTTGGCGAGGCCAAGCAGGTCTGCCAGCGCTGGCGAAGCATGCCAGAGCACATAGTGCGACAGCACAAGACCGCCGCCACGATTCAGGAACGCCTCGATCTGCGGCAGATGACTCGCGTCTTTCCAGCACTGCGGATTCTGATACAGCATGATGACATCCGCGGTGGCGAACTGCTCTTCCGCGGGCCATACCAAGGTGCTCAGGGCTGTGACGTGCGGTGAGCCGGAGGTGATCAATGCGCGGTCGGCTTCCACCTGGGGGCGATACATGTTCGTCACCGCCTCATCACCTCGACCTGCGCCGCCAAGCAGAACTTTCCAGCGTTTCGGCAGCACATCGTGAGAGTGCGACTTGGGCGGGTGATCCTTTGCACCTCCGGCGAAAAGAATGTTGAGCGGACGCAGGCTCGCGTGCGCTTGGGGCTTCGGTAATTTTTCGAGGAGCACCGCAACTTCCGCGCGGCTGCGCAGGTCTGGTGTCGGGACGCCATAGTTGTCCTCGGGCTCCGCTTGGGCGTGTGCCAACAAACCGGTGGAGGCGGCGAGCGCTCCTGTCGAGCGCTGAAGAAAGGCGCGACGGGTGATGTCGGTAGGGAGTGTGAGGGTGGGTTTCATGGTGTGTGTTGAAGGCAGTTGCAGGGATGTTGGATCATTATTTTTCGAGCGGTTTGAGGTAGATATTGCGGAACTGGATCGGGCTGCCCTCGCTTTGCAGGCAGATCGCGCCGCTGGACGGTTTGGCGCCGGTGCCTTTATTCTGCAGCAGACCGTTGATGGTCAGTTGGATCGAGTCGCCATCGCAGACGATGTCGTAGCTATTCCACTCGCCCGGAGGTTTCTCGTTCGACAGCTCCTGTTTCTTGGCTCTTAGGTATGGTTTTTCAACTGGGCCGACCTGCTTGCCATTGACGGTCATGGACGAGAGGTTGATCAAATAAAAGTCACCTGCGTTCTCATGCATGAGTTGGGCCTCGATGGAGGTTGGCCAGAGGAGGTCGGGGCCTGTCTTGTGCAGCAGCACGCCGCTGTTGGTTGGCTTCTCGTCCCAGCGCCACTCGAAATGCAGTTGGTAGTTCGCGTAGTCTTTGATCGTTCGGAGGTAACCTTTAGGCTTCCCCTCACAGTGGATCACGCCGTCGCGGACTGACCACACGTTTGCGTCGGTCGAATGGGCGTCTTTGCCCTGACCGGCTTGGGGGCTGAAGGGAATCCAACCGTCGAGCGATTTGCCGTCGAACAACATCACCTTGGCAGCCGGTTCGATTGCCTGCCTGGCGGGAAGCTCCGTGAGGACGAGGTCCTTGTAGCGCACGATGGCGGTTGAATTGCCGTGGATCTGAACGGCGATGATGCCCGTGGTCTCGACGGTCGAGTCGGTCTCGGTGTAGTCCACGGTCTGCACGCCATTGAGCCAGATCTGAATGCGCGATCCTTCGGCTCGGATGCGGTACTCGTTCCATTCTCCGACCGGTTTACGCGCCGTTTCCAGCACTTCCTTCGTGGGTCTCTGGATGACTTTGCTGCGGCGGATGTGGTCGTAGAGCGCTCCGTCGTAACCTGCGCCGAGGTCAGCCTGAAAGCCGGAGACCTCATGCGAAGGTGGCGCAATACGTTTCGAGCGGAACTGCACACCGCCATTCACAAAGCCCTCAATGCCTTCCAGCTTCCATTTCAGCGTGAGTTCGAAGTCGCCGAACTCTTGTTTCGTCGCGAGATAGTCGTTGTGGGGTTGCTTCTTCTCGAGTGATCCCGAAGTGAAAGCGCCGTCCTCGATACGCCATTGCGTGGCGGTGTCACCCTCCCAACCAGTGAAGGTCTTGCCATCGGATAGCAGTGTCTGAGCCGAGGCTGCGGAGGTGATGAATAGGAGGGTGAGGAGTGGTATTTTCATGATGTTAGTTTCTTGATTGGGTCGAGAGGAGCTTGGCCACGTTTCATTTCGACAGGCTCTTCACATAGGCCATGAGCGCGTTGATTTCGTCGTCGGTCATCGGCGCCACCACCATGCCGGGCGTGGAGCCTGCATGAATCTTCTTCATGGGTTCCTTCACCGATTCGACGAAATAGGCTTCATCGAAGTCCACGCTGATGAGAGGCCCCCCGATGCTGTGATGCACTTGTAGCGGCTGGCCCCAAAACTCGCCGAGGAAACGAGGCGCGTGCAGCGCTTCGCCTGGAGGGGCCGGATTAGAGGCAGCAGCTTCGGCCCGGAGATCCCACTGGGCGAGCAAGAGGGCGCCAAGTATCGCAAGGCAAAAGAATGGGGTGGAACGGGGGATGTTCATGAGCGGCAGGCGGAGTTTGGGCTGCTATCAATCACTTTGTCGTACAAGTCGCCTGTTTGCTTGGCACATACTCGCGACTTTTTGTATTTTCGGCGCATACGACTGGTCACCAGCTCCCATGAAAACGCGCAACAAATCCTCCCAGACCGCCCATGGCGCAGAGGGTGAAAAACTTCAGGAATCCTTCTTTTCGCGTCTCACCCCCGAAGACTCATTGGGCCAGTTGTTTGATATGCTCCCGAATGTTTATTTCTTTGTGAAAGATACCGAAGGCCGCTTCATGCGGATGAATCAATCGTTGCTACAGGCCATCGGCTTGCGCGATGAAACCGAAGTTCTGGGATTCACGGACGCTGACCTATTTTCTCCGTTTCTCGCCCACGGTTATCGTGAAGAAGACCGGTGGATTGTGAGTAAAAACCGCCCGGTACGGGACAAGATTTGGTTCGTGCCCAATAACAAACGTGTGTTGTTGTGCTATCTTTGCAGCAAGGCTCCCCTTCACGACCGGGCAGGTCGTGTGATAGGCATCGCCGGAGTCATGAGGGACGCCCGCAGCGCGGGTGCGGTCATCGGCCCGTACGAGGACCTCAAGCCCGCGGTGGATTATCTCAACAGTCACTTTAACGAAAGCATCGCGATAGAACACGTGGCCGCGATGGTGCACCTCTCGGCCAGTCAATTTCAGCGCCGGTTCAGAGCCTTGTTTCAGACCTCACCGATTCAATATCTGCTGCAGCTTCGGATCGACAGTGCCTGCCAACAACTGCAGCGCACAGCTCTTCCCATTGGCTCCATCGCGATCGAAAACGGCTTTTACGACCAGAGTGCATTCTGCCGCCAGTTTCAAAAGCGCGTCGGCCTGACTCCCCGCCAGTACCGGACCCGATTCGGAAAAAACGCAAAGTGGACGCCTTCTTCTCAGTGAGGCTTACACCCTCTCGGACGGCGGACAGCGAGTCCATCACGAGGACGCTGCACACGCTCGCAGAAACACCTGGCGGACATTTCTTCTCAGGCGAGAATTTTGTGAAGCACCTCGCCATGCACATCCGTTAGACGGAAGTCGCGGCCGCTATAGCGGTAGGTAAACTTTTCGTGGTCGATTCCCAACTGGTGCAGGATGGTTGCGTGGATGTCGTGGACGCTGACGCGGTCCTGGACGGCCTTGAATCCGAACTCATCGGTGGCCCCGTAGGCCATGCCCCCCTTGATGCCGCCGCCGGCCATCCACATGGTGTATCCGAATGGATTATGATCTCGGCCGTTGCCGCCTTCGGACACGGGCGTGCGACCGAATTCACCGCCCCAAACAACAAGCGTATCGTCGAGCAGCCCACGTTGTTTCAGGTCGGTGATGAGTGCGTAGGTGGCCTGATCAATATTGCGTGCCTCCACTGGCAGAGCCTTCGCAATGTTGCTGTGATGATCCCAGGGCTGACTTGTGTCGTAGTAGAGATGCACGTAGCGAACCCCACTTTCGACCAACCGACGCGCGAGAATGCAGCCTTTGGCAAACTTTCCCGGGCCATAGGCTGCGAGGACCTCGGGGTTTTCGCCATCGAGATCAAAGATACCGCTCACTTGCGTCTGCATCCGGTAGGCGGTCTGCATGGTCTTTGTGCGCGCGGCAAAGGCCGGGTCGAATCCGAAGCTTTGCTCGAGGGCAGCATTCGCTGCCGTTACGAGATTGAGTTGCTCGAGTTGCATTCGCGGATTTCCCTGGGTGTGGATCGCGTTCGGCACCATGTCGGTGAGCTTATTCTGCGAATGATCGATGTGGGTGCCTCCGAACTCGCCGGGCAGGAACCCGCTACGCCACAAGGTGGCGCCGCCCGCACTGGGACCGCCTCCGGGGGCGAGGGCGACGAAGCCCGGCATGTCGCTATTCTCAGAACCAAGGCCGTAATTAACCCACGCACCGATGGAAGGCCGCGTCAGTGCGATGTTGCCTGAGTGCATAAAATTCGACGCAGGCGTATGCGTGGGGATCGGTCCATAGACGGATCGAATCACGCAAATCTCGTCGATCACCTTACTCGTCCACGGAAGCAGGTCGCTCACCTCGACGCCGGATTGCCCACGCGGACTAAACTCAGCGATCGGGGGTAGCAGTCCGCCGGTTTTGCGTTCCGTGCGGATGTCGGCGGAGACGGGACGCTGCCCGGCATATTTTTTAAGCGCGGGCTTCGGGTCGAACAGGTCCAAATGCGAGGGGCCGCCATTCATGAAAAGGAAGATCACGCGCTTCGCCCGTGGCGCATGGTTCCGCCATGCCGGCAGCGAGCCTGCCGCCCTGGCAGAGCCATCCGCAAAGGCGGTGAGTTGGTGGCCGAGGCCGCACATGCCCCACGCAGCCGTGTGACCAAGAAACTGTCTGCGATTAACGTTCATCATTTTAGCGGAGGTAGAGGTATTCGTTGGCGATGAGCAGCGTGTGAATCAGTGCGGTTTCCGCTTGGTCAGAGGTGCTTTTCCAATCTTGGAGTTTAGAAATATACCGCTGCCGCTCATGCGCTTCCGGCTCGCGCAGGAATAGAGTGCGAAATGCCTGCCGGAGGAACTCCTCGTCCGTATCACAGCGCAACCGGGAAGCGATCCGCTTGGCGATGTCGGTCATGAAAGGCGCGTTCAAAAGAAACAGATTTTGCGTCGCACTGGTCGCAGGTATTCGCGCGGGACTGTGCAGCATCGGATCGGGAAAGTTGAACCGAATCAGGTAAGGCGGCAGAGCCGGACGATTGAGCTTCGCATAGACCGAACGGCGGGTCACGTCCCCCATCTGGTCGCGCGTCCAGTCAAATCCCTTCCCGCGCGTCTGGGCGTCGGCGAGCGAGCCCGCCGACTTCAAGATCGAGTCCCGATACTGCTCCGCAGAAAGGCGGCGCACGGGGTAGTGGGAGATAAAGCGGTTGCCTCCGTCGCGCACTGCCGCATCCGCCCGTGTCTGCGCGCTCTGGCGATAGGTGGCCGACAGCACAATCTCGCGATGCAGCGACTTGAGCGACCAGCGATTCGTGATGAGTAAATCCGCCAGATAATCGAGCAACTCCGGGTGCGTCGGTGGATCACCCATGACGCCGAAATCGCTCGGCGTTGAAACGAGGTGCTGCCCGAAATGCCAGCCCCACATCCGATTCGCAATCACGCGCGCCGCGAGTGGCTCAGTGTTTTTGGAAAACAAGTTCTCAGCCATTTCAAGACGACCGCTGCCTTGGGCAAATGGCACCGCTTTGCCATCCGTAAACAATTGAAGGAAACGGCGCGGCACTGGAGCGCCCGGACTTTGTACCGAGCCACGCGCGTAAACCGGCAGGTCCCTCACCTCTCCCCGGCGAAACACCGGCACCGTCTTGGCATCGCCGCGGTCATACCAAGTGCCGCCTTCCTCCAGAGCGAATACCACCTTTCCCGTGTTATCACTGACGGTGGCGTTTAGGATTTGTGAGGATTCTTGCTCAAGCTCCTTTTCGCGTTTGGGGTCTTTATCGCGAAACTTAAACGACTCTTCTTTCAGTCGCTGCGCTTCGCTCAGCCTTGCTTCAAGCTCCTGGGTGTCTCTTCCATCCAGCCCTCTCCGAACTCCTCTCACGCTCGCGAATACACCGGCCAGTCCGTAATAGTCCGTCTGCGCGATCGCGTCGAATTTGTGGTCGTGACACCTAGCGCAGGATACTGTCAGACCGAGAATCCCGCGGCTCAGCGTGTCCACTCGGTCATCCCAGTCATCCATCGCCAGCGTCTCGATCACGTCGCGATCGAGGTTCAAATCCTTGTGATACGTCAAACCGAGCGAAACAAATCCAAGCGCCGCGAGATGCTCCGCGCCCTCAGGACTCATGTAGTCAGCGGCGATTTGATACTTGATGAACTGGTCATAAGGGACATCGCGGTTCAAAGCGTCGATCATCCAGTCGCGATAACCAAAGGCGAAAGGTTCGGGTCTGTTCGAGCCTTCCGAGGTTGGATTTGTATCCGCATAACGCACCACATCCATCCACTGGCGCGCCCAATGCTCGCCGTAGGCTGGCGACGCCAGCAACTTCCCAACGTACCAATTATAAGCCTCATCGCTCGGATCGGCGGAGAAACGAACCACATCCTCATAGCTCGGTGGCAACCCCGTCAGATCAAAGCTCACCCGTCGCAGCAGCAAACTCGCGTCAGCCTGCGGCGAAGGGTGCAGCTTGTTCGCCGCGAGCTTCTCAAAGATGAAATGATCGAGATCACGCTTTGCCCACGCAACGCTCGCCTCAGCCGTCGGCAACGATGTTGTACCCAGCGGCTGATAAGCCCAGTGTTTCCGCGCGGCGTTGAAGTCGATCTTTTTCGCTGCCACGATCGCTGGCGCCCCAGCTTCTAGCGGAGCCGGAGCGCCGAGCTCGATCCAGTGCTCGAAGTCCGCGATGATCGCGTCCGGCAACTTTCCGGACGGCGGCATTTCGCCCGACTCATACTTCAGCGACTGGATGATCAGACTCTCCTTCGCCTTACCTTTCACGAGCAGCGGCCCCGCCTCGCCGCCTTTAAACAAGTGCGCCACCGAATCCACCCGCAGCCCCCCCTTGAGTTTCTTGGATTCCGCACTGTGGCACTCGTAACAATGCTTCGCCAGCACAGGACGAATCTTTCTCTCAAAAAACGCCACCCCGTCCTCCGACCGGCACGGAAACGCCAACACCGCAAATACCATCACGGCGCAAAGAAACTTGAGATGAAGTGAAGCAATCATCGGCTGCGTGCGGTTCGCTTTCACAACCTATTCCTGGTGACTGAAGCAGTCTTGAATCCATGCGGCATTTTTTGGAATAATCCCGTCACGAGGTTTTCATGCCGCTTGCGAAGAAGACTCCGAGGCACGCTGCTGGATGCGCTCTGGATGTTTCCCGTGAATGGCAACGAATTCGTTGCAAGGATTTGCGGTAAAAGCGCAGGGATGCTCCCGTGCGACCGGTGCCTATCGCGACGAGCTGGATTTCTGCCCAGTGTCATTACCGGCGCGCCGGCGTGAAATCGTGCAGGAAGGCGGTTATCGGATCGGATTTCCATCGTGGCAATGGAGGGTAGCGCGATTAGCAACTTTGGTTGGCGTTGTGGAACTGCTGGTCAAAGACAATTTTCGAGGGCGGAAAATCGAGCTGACGGACAAAAGCGCAGGCCTCGGCGGCGCCATGGGTGCGCTCCATTCGCGCATCTTCCCACTCCACTGATAGAGGCCCCTTGTAGCCGATGTCATTAAGCGCACAGATGATGCGCTCAAAGTCGATATCTCCGCGTCCTGGCGAGCGAAAGGCCCAGAAGCGTCGCGGATCCGCCCAGTCCGTGTAACCGCCAAAGACACCGACACTGCCGTCCCCTTTCCCCCACCATGCGTCTTTGACGTGGACGTGAAAGATACGTGCGGCGAAGTCGCGCAGCAGTCTCACATAGTCCACGCCTTGGTAACCAAGATGGGAAGGATCAAAATTGAAGCCGAAACGCCGATGCCCATGCACCGCTTCAATCGCCCGCTCGCAAGTGACCAGATCAAAGGCGACCTCTGTCGGATGCACCTCAAGGGCGAAGTTGACATCCATTTCTTCGCACACCGCTAGAATAGGCAGGCAACGTCGCGCGAAGTCCTCGTAACCCCGCTGCCACCATTCTTGCGTCGTGGGCGGAAAAGCGTAAAAGGCATGCCAGATGGACGAGCCGGTAAACCCGACTACCGAGGGAGTGAACGGGAGTGGCTCCGGCCGCGCGTCCATGAATTTGCGGCAGGCGCGAACGGTCTCGATGGTGCGTTGCGCGGCTCGCTGGCGCACCCCCTCGGGATCGCCATCGCCCCAGACATCGGGAGGCAGCATTGCTTGATACCGGTCATCACCGCGATCGCAAATCGCCTGGCCGACGAGGTGATTGGAAAGTGCAACTGCAGTCAAACCGTGCCGTAACAGGATTTCCCAGCGCCCTTGAACGTAGTCATCCTCCGCCAACGCGCGTTTGACATCAAAGTGATCTCCCCAGCATGCGATCTCTAGCCCGTCGTAACCGAAGCACTTCGCCTGACGGCACATCTCCTCGAAAGGCAGATCAGCCCATTGTCCGGTAAACAGAGTGACGGGCCGTTTCATTGGTGTCACGGTAGGCCTTGCGGCAGTAAACCTCTTGAAAGTAAACGGCTTCTTTTGGAATAATCCCGCCAGTCCGCTGCTAACAGGCAAACGCCCAAACCGTGATCTTCCCCGGTCACTAGCCACTGAACCGTCATGCCTAAACGAACGTCGAAGATGACCACCGACGCCGATCTCCCGCATTTCTCTGCGCAGATCCGGCCGCGTGACTTCTATTTGCAAATGATCAGCGCCATCCCTGATGTGAACATCTTTATCAAAGATACGCGGAGCCGTTGGATGATGTGCGACGACGGCTTCGTAGCCCTTCTCGGCTGCCGCACCAAAGACGAAGTCATCGGGAAGACTGATACGGACTTTTTCCCCCCGCATCTCTCCCAGGTCTTCCTAGACGGCGACAAGCAGGTGATGGGCACCGGCGAGCCATTGCTCAATCACTACGAAATGGTTCTTAAGGACGACTTCACACTCGAATGGTATGTGACCCACAAATTCCCGCTACGGGATGAAGCCGGCCGTATCATCGGCGTTGCCGGAATCAATGCCCGCGCCGGCCGTGTCGACACCCCCGTTCTTGGCGATCCGCGACTCAACCGCGCGCTTGAACACATCCGCGCGTATTATAACGAAAAGATCAGCGTTGAAACCCTCGCCTCCACTGCGGGCATGAGCCGCCGTTCCTTTGAGCGCCAGTTCCACCAATCCCTCGGGTGTTCCTCCATGACTTATCTCCGCCGCGTGCGCATCAACGCTGTGTGCCGGGCCCTCACAAGTTCATCACGATCACTATCCGAGATTTCATTGAGCTGCGGCTACAGTGATCAAAGTCACATGACCCGCGAGTTCCGGAAGCTCGTCGGCGAGACACCCCGCGAATATCGCCTGCGCGGCCAACATTGAGTGGTGAGCAAGCGCCTGCAAATGTTGGCGTGGGAAGTAAGCAGGCGGTGCCAGATAAAAGTCAGTGCAATAGTCGACCACTTGGGTCGGTTG
>CAMDSZ010000103.1 GCA_945906945.1 Akkermansia muciniphila | reverse complement strand
GCTCGAATTCTTAGTGTCCGAAACAGCGATGCGCCCCCCTGCAAAGCTAGAGTTACTGAGCCAGACTCGGCAATGTGCCTCGTATTTGCCAAAAAGGTCTAGCGATGGATCCACCTCGATTCGATCGTCGCGCGAAAAACAAGACTTGCGAGCGCGAAAGTCCACTCAATCTACTTTTGGCCGATCACAAGTTTGCTGAAGTCAGCGCCATGCGTGTCCTTCAACGCATTTTGAAATTGCGTACTGTCCAAATGCTCGGAACGGTACGCACTGTCAGACTTGAGTTTTATTTCATAGCTCCCGTACTTAACACCAGAAATGAAATTCACTTTGCCTGATTGAACCGGCTTACCTTCGCCCGGATAGGCCGCCACCCTTCCATCCTTGGACTTCAGCGTTACATAGGCCCCATCCCTGAAGCTTACATCTCTCAACACCACCGTGTTCGCAGCGAGGGAAACCTTTGCCGCATCGGTGAGTGAGGTGTTATAGAGCCCCAGAACTTCCTTCGCCTTCGCCGTAAACTCTTGCTTCCCGGTGCGGTCTCCTCGGAACTCGTAACTGTTGATCACGATATCCCCGTTGTTCGCCGTGAAGTTTACTTTCTGTGCGACCATAACTGTTACGTCCTTATAAGTGACAGCATCTTTGTTCGAATTGAGATGAATACTACCCCGATTGGATGTGACAGATATTTTGGACTCAGCGGTTACCTGCCCTCCCTCGATACTGACAGCCTGAAAGGTGATGTCCTGATCAGCCCATGCTGAAAAGTCTTCAACAGTTGAACTCGACTCCGATGATGCGCCAAACTTTGTTTCTACGAGCCGTATGTAATCGTTACTCGTCAAATTGACCTTATCAGCATAGGGAAAAATCGAGTTGTCGATTGCGATATTCCCAGTCGCACGAAACACAAGAGATTGAGGCAAACGTACATCTTTACCCGAATCTACATTTGAGTTTTCAGGAGGAACGACATTTTGATATGCGTTAACCACAACGCCTGAAAGCATAATGGAAGAATCTACTTGCGCCGCTGACAGGGCACCTACGGTGATTGTCACATACGTATCACTGATCGTCATGGCGTTACTCAAAGTGATCGTTCGTTTCGTCGAATCCACCGATTGAATCACTGTGTTCTCTGGGATTCCCTCACCCGTAACAGTCTGCCCCACAGCAACTGCATCAAGTTGAGCAAATTTTAATTCTTTTGGGCCTTCATCATTCTGGCCTGTCTTCTCTACCCTCACCCGCTCGACCACGACTCCTGAGGCTATTGTAAGACAATTTGTTAGAATGGGCACTCCAGTGAGGGTGATCGGTTTGCCCGTTGAGTGAATACTCACTTTGTGAGCCTGAATCGCAAGCGCCTCAGGACCATTAAACCCAAGCGGCAAAGGCACCTGATTGCCCCTTGCGCTAGACAAAATACCGTCTTTTTCTGACGGGTTTTCCTCAGTGTCGTACTGATCCTTAAATTTCCGGATCGTCTCCAGAATCGGCGCGTCTACCGAAAGACTGATCGGACCACTGGCGCCGATTTCGATCGAATCTGCGTAAATTGTCTGATTCTTAAACAGGATCTCCGGAGCCTGTATTCGAAGCAACCCTCCGTCCGAGTCGTTCCATATCATGGAGTTTGCCAGAGCCAGGGGAACCTTTGAGAGCTCACTGATCTCGCTCAGGAATCCATCCCTGGAGTTTGCTACGGAAAAACCTGTTCCTGCCGTGTAGATATCAAAGATCGCCGCATTGGCTTTCATCACAGTGCCACTGCCCGCGGTGATGGTCCGCCCCGCACTCAAAAGAAAGTTTTTGGGAATCGCTACATTAGCTTCGTCGTATTCCGTCGAATCCAAGAAATCGAACGACTTGCTTACAACGATGTTCTGCGTGGCTAGAATTCCGCTGAAATTCTTACCTTCGACGAATGGGGCGTTCAGAAAGAACCCGGGCGAGTTCTCCATTGAATCAACACTAAAATCCAAGTTTCCCGCAACTAGGAGCGTCATCAAGCCGAACGATTCCCTATTGCCTGGGATATTAATCGGAGCTCCGTAGTTTTTTTCAGTATAATTGCCGAGCGTTGGCTTCGCCCGAAACTCCAAAAGCGTTACCGATTCCAAATTAATTGGAATGGGTTGCTCGAAGGGCTCTGGAATTGAATTACCCGTGATTTTCACAGGAAGTTCCAAGCTCGCCTTAACCGCCAACAAAAAACGTGGGTCAAGCTTATCGCGGGTTGGAACCTCAGTTTTTGCCTCAGCCTCCTCCTGAGCAATGATCACTCGCTTCACACTTTCAGACACTTGTCTCACGACCACCGGGTCCAACGTAAAGGCCGTACCAGGACTATCCCCGATCATCAGCCCGGTGCTCTCCAACTTCCCGCTTTCCAACTTACTCTGTTGCACAGCGACTGCCGCCTCGATCTTGGCGATGGACGCAAGCGGCTTCGAGAATCCCCCAACAAGCTTCGAACCCGACACCTGCCCCTTCAGCGCGAAGTTCAACGGCTGGCTCGGCGCCTTGCCTGGCATCGCAAAGCTCATTTGTCCGGCGTTCAGCTTGCTCGCACCGCCCCCAGCGCCGGTTACCTGTCCTTTACCCTCCAGCAGCATCACCTTAAACCCGCCGGATTGATTCGCTCCGACAATCAATGTCGTGCCTAGAACCGATGCGGTTGCCCCCGCGCTCTTGATGTTCCCGCCTCCCTTGCCGGCGGGCGAATGGAAAAGAACGCTCCCCTTGGCGATATTGACATCGCGACTGTTGGCCTCCACCGAGAAGATCGTGTTCGCCCCGACGCGGGTTACCGTCTGATCCTCCGCAATCAACTCTGCACGCGAGTCGGCTCCGGTTTTGATCACATTCGGAGGCGCGAGAGTGTCCCCAACCTTTGCAGTCGTCTCCTGCTTTGTAGCGACATTCAACACCTTGACGTCCTTCACTACGTCGGTAAATTTGAGGTTCTGGATCGGGGCAGCAGAGATAGCACTGGCCGCGGCGAACCAGAGACACAGGAGCGGCAAAAAGGGTGGGCGTTTCATAGTCCTAAAGGATCGGCGTGCTTGGTGAGCAGAAACCGCGCCTTCACAGCGGGTTTCGTGGTTTTTTTTGTAAAATTACACATTACAATCAAATGATCAGCACGACTAATATAAAGTTTGCCAGCAATTACATATCTCGCAACAAACAACCACCTTGCCAAACATGGATTTATTGCGAAATTCAGCTTTATTTTTGCCGAAAAACACTACTTTCTGCTGATTTTTACAGAAATCAGAAAAATCCGGCCATTGCACGCAACGCAACACCGCCAATCTACACCGAGCGCTTCCCCCCCCTCAATCCATGCCTTGCGCCACTGCTGCGAGACCTCAGTTTTTCATGCGCCTGCAAATTCCCTTTCACCCGGCACGGAAATTTTTTCCCGCGGCTAACGAAGAGCCCCTGGACCTCGGGACCGCATTAAGCTCTCAAGGCAACGAAAGCTATCCCTCCAGTCCGAATACCGAAATCGAGTGGGCAGCAGCGAGCTGGCGCAGCTTTTCTGGCTCCAATAAAAGCGTCTTGCCTGATTCCACGCCGATTGCCGCAATCCTCGCGTCGGCAGCCGTTTGAATCGTCACAGGACCGATCACCGGAACATCAAACCGAAGGTCCTGCCGCGGCTTCGATACTTTCACGACGACCGCGTCCTTTTTCCCCAGCTCGCCTCCGCGCAGAACGGCGGCGTTGGTCCCCTCAAACGCCTCAACCGCGAGGACTGTCCCCCGTTTGACCACCACGGTTTGACCGATGTCCAGCCTGCTTGTCTCCTTGGCAATCCGCATTCCGAACTCCAGATCCGCCAGAGTCTTCCGGCTGGGGGCAGGTCCCGCAACAAGCCCGACCGGCGCCAGAGCCTCTTCCATATAGGAGGTTGCAGGAATCAGCTCGACCCCAGCACCCTTCATAGAGTCGGCGATCGCCCCGAAAATCGACTCCGCATTGCGCTCCCGCAATTTCCCCAACAGCAGCACAGCTTTGATGTCGGGACGCAGGTCGAAGAGGTTCTTGGGCGCGATCTGACCGCTCATCACGGCCTGCTTCGCGCCGGAGTCCTTCAAAAAACGGAGCATTTTGCCCAGCTGCCCCACCCGCATCCACTCGATCTGGTCGACCAGCTCCGACAGGTCCCCGGATGTTTCATTCTCAAACGCACAGGCCACGATCCGCTTCACCCCGGCGGCGCGCGCCCCACGAGCCATGGCATGCGGGTAGGATCCGTTGCCTGCGATAATCGCCAGGCATTCGGGAACAGCAGCGGGTTGCATCATGGCTCGCAGGGATTGGATGGGTGGACGCCTTTAACGCCTCCAGGGGTCGCGGAATCAGGCCGGGGTTTTTGAAAACTCGATCAACGCATACGCGTTGTGGTTGTGGATCGATTCGAAGTTTTCAGCCTCGACGCGGTACCACAGGATGGATGACTCGCGATTCGCGTGGACCGCCACGTTACGCACGAGATCCTCTACAAAAACAGGATTATCGTAGGCTCGCTCGGTCACCGCTTTCTCATCAGGGCGCTTGAGCACGCTGTAAAGCTCGCAAGACGCGGAGCGCTCGACGAGCTGGATGAGGTCTTCCACCCAAATCGGAGCGCTCGAGCGCATCGAAAACGTCACCTGGCCCCGCTGGTTGTGCGCCCCGCGTTCGCTGATAGCCTTTGAACACGGGCATAATGTTGCGACGGGGACGATCACCGTTGTTACAAAGTCAAACACTCCCCGCTGCAACGTCGCGCTGAACCGGACGTTGTAATCAATCAACCCAAGTTTTCCAGTCACGGGCGCGGCTTTTTCGATGAAGAACGGGAACTCGAAATCTACATGCGCGCATTCCGATGCGAGACGGCTTGTGAGCATTTCCAATAGCTCGCGCACCTTGTCAATGTGCAGCTCCGGTCCGCAGGCGTTGAGCGCCTCAACAAAGCGGCTCATATGCGTCCCTTTGAACTGCCTGGGCAAGTCCACCGTGAGGCTCGCGGATGCAATCGTATGCTGCTCGGCATGCGCCTTGTCGCGAATCCGCATCGGATATCGCAGGCTCCGCACGCCAACGCGGTCGATATCGATCTTGCGGTCGTCGGATTCGTTTTGCGTGTCTTTGAGGTGCTCTAGTTCTTTTGGTAACATTGTTTACTGGCTGTCGGTTGAACGCTCCAGGGGGAAGTCGCGGCCGGCTTACATCGCGTCAGTTGCGCCGCAGAATGCTCGGGAAGCGCTGTTCCTCGCGCGCTTCTGGAAAATCAAGATTGTAGTGCAGTCCGCGACTCTCCTGGCGCATCAACGCGGAGTCAACAATCAGCGTGGCAACCGTGCAGAGGTTGCGTAACTCGAGCAGATCCGTATTCACCTTAAAGTTCCAGTAAAACTCCTGGATTTCGCGTTCTAAATTCCGCAGGCGCGTGGCTGCCCTTTGCAGTCGCTTGGTGGTTCGTACAATTCCGACGTAATCCCACATGAGCCGCCGGATCTCGTCCCAGTTGTGGTAAACCACGACCAACTCGTCCAAGTCCTGCGCCTCGCCGCTTACCCAGTCCGGCAGAGGAAAAGTGTTGCGCCCGTTGAGCGGGTCATGGGGACGGGAACGGAGGATCGCCTCGTGGCACCGGTGCGCAAGGGCCACGGCTTCGAGCAGCGAATTGCTCGCGAGCCTGTTGGCTCCATGCAGCCCGGTGCATGCCACCTCTCCAATCGCGTACAGGCCACGCAAAGTCGTCGCGCCGTCCACATCCGTCTGCACGCCCCCGCATTGGTAGTGCGCAGCTGGCACCACGGGGATCGGCTGGCGCGTGATGTCGATGCCATACTTCAGGCAGGTCTGCGCGATGTTCGGAAAACGTTCACGCACAAAATCGGCGGCTTTGTGTGTGATGTCTAAAAACATGCAGCGCGCGCCGGTGCGTTTCATCTCGGCGTCAATCGCCCTGGCCACCACATCGCGCGGGGCCAGCTCCGCCCTGCTGTCATACCGCTCCATGAACCGGCGTCCCCGGTTGTCAACAAGCTTGGCGCCCTCACCCCGCACAGCCTCGGAGATCAGGAACGAGCCGGCGTCCGGATGATATAGGCAGGTGGGGTGAAACTGGATAAACTCCATGTTCGAAACGCGCGCCCCGGCCCTCCACGCCATGGCCAGCCCGTCTCCTGTAGCGATCGCGGGGTTTGTCGTGTAGAGGTAAACTTTCCCGCATCCGCCGGTCGCCAGCACGATCCGGTCACTGCGCAAAGTGAGCACGTCGCCGGAAGCCTGGTTGAGCACGTAAACGCCCAGCACCCGATCCTCGCTCGCGAACCCGAGCTTGCTAAGGCTGATGAGGTCCACGGCCATGTGGTGCTCAAACACCTGGATCGAGGCATGTGCATCAATGGCGGCCAGCAGGGCGCGTTCAATCTCGCGTCCGGTCACGTCTCTGGAGTGGAGGATCCTCCGCTTGGAATGCCCCCCCTCCCTCGTCAAAGCCAAATCCTGCGCACCCAAAGGCTCCTTGGCCGCCGCCGATTGCTTCGCGTCAAACTGCACCCCAAGAGCGATCAGTTCCCGCACCCGCGCAGGGCCCTCCGAAATGATGGTTCTGGTGACGTCCTCGTCACAGAGCCCCGCGCCCGCGATGAGCGTGTCCTGCACGTGCAATTCAAAAGAATCCTCCGAGCTCGTGACGCAGGCAATGCCTCCCTGAGCGTAGGCGGTGTTGCTCTCCGCTTTGTCCGCCTTGGTGATCAGCGCCACCGAACCGTGCTCGGCTGCCTTCAATGCGAAGGAGAGTCCTGCAATCCCGCTGCCTATGACCACATAGTCGTAGCGAATCATTAGTCGACCATAATTGAGTTAGATAGCCACCCAT
This sequence comes from Akkermansia muciniphila, assembly GCA_945906945.1. GTDB lineage: Bacteria > Verrucomicrobiota > Verrucomicrobiia > Chthoniobacterales > Chthoniobacteraceae > Chth-196. The sequence continues at coordinate 5,165 of CAMDSZ010000103.1, read as the reverse complement.
GGCAATAGCCGAGCGCGTATTTGCACGCGTCTAAATGCGTTTTGCGTCCATTTCGAACCGTGGCCCGGAATTTGTTCTCTCTATGCTAGGCATACGGCCCGTCGGCTATTTAGCCTGAGAGTATGCCAAACAAGCGCTCTCTTGCTCTCCAAGCCGCCGCCTCACTTAAGTCCGGCGCCTCGGAATTGTCCGAAACGAATGTTCTCGTTGGGTTTGATGGGTTTGTAGACACCATCCTTCATGTGGTCAAAACGCGCCATTCCGCCACCAAGTACGTACGCATGGATCGCATGGGTGCATTCGGCGAGGCCATCACGGATGCCGCCGGCCTCAGCGCCAACATGGAAATGGTCTCGCAAATGCAAAAGCTCGGGGGAAACGGCCCGATCATGGCCAACGCCCTGGGCGCATGCGGAACCTCGGTGACCTACATCGGCAACCTGGGCAGCCCCGCCATCCATCCCGTTTTCAGCGAGTTCGCGGCCTTCGCCGAGGTTCACTCCATCGCTGAGCCCGGGTACACCGACGCCATCGAGTTCGACGATGGGAAGCTGATGTTCGGCAAACATGAAAGCTTGCGCGAAGTCAACTGGGCCAACCTTACAAAACACCTTCCTGAGAAGGCACTGCTTAAAATATTTTCGAGGAGCCGTTTCATCGCGCTCGTCAACTGGACGATGCTCACCCAGATGAAGGGGATTTTTCAAAAAATCACCACTGTCATCGCTCCAAAACTCAAGGGTCCGAAACGGGTGGTCTTTTTCGACCTCGCGGATCCCGCCAAGCGTTCGCCCGAGGATATCGCCGAGGCGCTCAAGCAGATCGCTACATTCCAAAAGTTTTTCCGCGTCGTTCTCGGCTTGAACTTCCGCGAAAGCGTGCAAGTGGGCGAGGTGCTCGGCATCCGGAAACCGGAGGAGACCCATTCCGCGGTCGCCGCGCAGGCCGTCAAAATCCGCGAGGCGCTGGATATTGAGACGGTGGTCATTCACCCCACGCACTTCGCCGCGGCCGCGGCCGCCAACGGCTCAGCTTGCGTGGAGGGCCCGTTCACGGCGAAACCAAAGATCACCACCGGCGCGGGAGACCACTTCAACGCGGGCTTTAGCGTGGGGTGCATCCTCGGGCTGAGTCTGGAGGAAAGCCTTCAGATCGGGGTGGCCACATCCGGGTTCTATGTGCGAAATGCAAAAAGCCCGAAAGTGAACGATCTGATAAAATTTCTCAAAACGATCTGATTTTTGAGACTTTTCCGCCCCGCTCCTCGTAGAGGGGGGAGAGGGGTCAGGCATCCGGTGGGCGCGCAGCGGCACACGGGCGCGGGGATTTTGCAGATTTGAATGCAGCAGGCAGAGCGCGCGGTTTTATTAGTGAGCAACAAGGAGATCATGATGTCTGAACCGAAAGAGAGTTTGATTGAGGTGCCAAGCCTTGAAACGCGGATGTTCCACCTATCCAACGGCCTGGAGTTGCTGGTGCACGAGGACCATTCCGCCCCGGTGGCCAGCGTGCAGGCTTGGGTGCGGACCGGAGCCATTCACGAGGGGCGTTTCCTTGGCGCGGGAATCTCCCATTTCGTAGAGCACATGCTCTTCAAGGGAACCGAAAAGCGTTCCTCAAATCAAATTGCGCAACAGGTGCAAAACGTTGGCGGTTACATCAACGCCTACACCTCATTCGACCGGACCGTTTACTGGATGGACCTGCCATCAAAGGGCGTTCCAGTGGCGCTCGAACTTCTCTCTGACGCGCTTTTTTCCTCCGTCATTCCCGAAGAGGAGTACGCGAAGGAACAGGAGGTTATCCGCCGCGAGTTTGCGATGGGCTTCGATGATCCCGACAGAGTTTTGCAGTACAGAGCTCTGGCAACCGCGTTTCGGATTCACCCCTACCGGCATCCGGTGATCGGACATCTCGAGGTGTTCAACGCGCTCAAGCGGGACGATCTTTTCGCCTACTACAAGGAACGCTATGTCCCTAACAACATGTTCTTCGTGGTCTCAGGCGACGTTTGTGCATCGCAGGTCCGCGAAATGCTCGCCAGCTGGGTTGAAAAATTTCCGCGTCGAGCCCTCGCCCCCGTCCACATCCCGCAGGAACCGCAGCAGCTCGGCAGACGTGAGGTTCATGAACAATTCGCCACAGAACTGAGCCGCTCCAGCATGATGTGGCACGTTCCAGAACTGACCCATCCCGATGTACCCGCACTCGATTTGCTCGCGTCCATTTTCGGACAGGGCCGGAGTTCGCGGCTCTACAGGCGTCTTCGCGAAACCGATGGCATTGTGCATTCCGTCGGGGCGTGGAATTACACGCCGGCTGAGCGCGGGGTTTTCGGAGTAGACGCGCTCTACGACCCGCAGAAGCGCGCCAGAGTTGAACAAACGGTGTGGGAAGAGTTGCAGAAACTGCGCGAGGGCGGCGTACAGACCAAGGAGCTTGAAAAGGTCCAGCGCATGGCGCTGAGTTCGCAGATCTCCGGCCTGATGACCGCCGGCGGAAAGGCGTCCGAGATCGGCTCGAACTGGATGGTTTCGGGCAACCCAAACCTTTCGCTCCACTACATGGCTTTGCTGCAAAAGGTGCAACCTAAGGACATCGTGCGCGTCGCCTCCGAGTATCTCGTGGCGGACCGCACCAGTGTGGTGACCTTAAACCCCAAAGGCGCGGCAGACACAGCGCCCGCAGAGCAAAGGGTGACACAGCGGGGGGAAATTCGCAGGCGCACGCTTTCGAACGGATTGCGAACCCTGGTTTGCAAGGACGAGCGTCTGCCGATGGTGACGGTGGTGGCCGCTTTCAAGGGTGGGCTGGCCGCCGAGGCGCCTGTCAACAACGGCATCAGCAAACTCATGAGCCGGGTCCTGATCAAGGGCACCGAAAAAATGTCCGCAGAACAGATCGCGGAGGAAATCGAGTCCATGGGCGGATCCCTGGGAGCCGATGCGGGAAACAACACCATTTCCCTGAGCATGAAACTTCTGCGCTCGGACTTGCCCAGAGGGATAGAAATCCTGGGGGACATCCTGCGATCGGCGAGTTTCCCCGAGGTCGTTGTGAAGCGGGAAAAGGAAGTGCAGCTCGCCGCAATCAAGGAAGAGGAAGAGGAGCCCGTATCCGTGGCGCGCCGACTGATGCGGGCCACCCTGATGGCGGGGCATCCCTATGGCATGCAGTCTTTGGGGACCGCACAGAGCCTCGAGTCCCTCCAGCGCAAGGATCTCGCGGAATGGAAGGATCGATTATTGGTCGCCACCAACGCGGTGGTTTCGGTGTTTGGCGATGTGGAGGTTGACCAAGTGCACGCGCTCTTGGAACAACACCTTGGCGCGCTGCCAAAGGGGACTGAAGCCCTGCAGAGTTTACCCGCGTTTAACAAGCTGAGCGCCCACAGCGAGTACGAGGAGCACATGGATAAACAGCAGGCCGTCCTGATGGTGGCCTACAGGGGGGCGGATTTATACAGTCCCGACCGCGCCGCGCTGGATCTCTTGAACGAGGCCTGCAGCGACCTGGGATCTCGAATGTTTATCCGCATCCGCGAGCAGCTCGGCCTCGCCTACTTTGTGGGCTCCTCGCAATTCGTGGGGTTGAATGGCGGCGCGTTCACCTTCTACCTCGGCACGGATCCGATGAAGCGGACGGCGGTACTCGCCGAGCTGCGGGATGAGATCCGAGAACTTGCGGCCAAGGGCCTGAGCGAGGAGGAGCTCGCACGCGCCAAAGAGAAGTTTCTGGGCTTGATGGATATCCGGAATCAAAGCCTCGACGCATTCGCCGGAGAATGCACGGTGAACGAGCTGTTGGGGCTGGGTGCCGAACATTACCGGGTGGTGCGTGAGAGAATTAGCCAGACGACCTTGGAGGAGTGCCTGGAAGTCGCGAACCGTTACTTTGCCAAGCCGTTCGCGGTGACGGTGACAGTCTCCCCCTCATAAGAAGGGCTTATCCCTCAAAGCACCGAAAAATGAGATCGAAAATCAGGATCGCTTGTCCGACTTGGCTGCTGTTAGTCGGGAAGATTAATCAGGCTGGATGTAACAATCGAAACGGTTCAAAGTTTGGGTCTTATCTGCGAGGGTGGCGAAGAGATCGAGCCCTACAGCCAACCGCCCGCACCCCCCAAATCGAGACTTTCAGAACATGGCAGACCCATTAGCAGACGCAGCCGGAATAAAAATTGGTTCAGGGGGCGCCTCGCTCCAGCTCGGGGGAAAGACTCCCCTGTTCATCCTTGGCCCTTGCGTCATGGAATCCGTGGATTTCACGTGGCAAATGGCGCACGACATTAAGGCTGTCTGCGATCGCCTCGGGGTTGGATTTGTTTTCAAGGCCTCGTACGACAAGGCGAACCGCACTTCAGTGAGCAGCTTTCGGGGAATCGGTGTCTCCGAGGGCAGCCGGCTCCTCGGGCAGATCGGGGAGAAACTGGGGGTACCGGTCACCACTGACGTACACTCCGAGCAGGAAGCGCAAATCGCCGCTGAATACGTCGATATTTTGCAAATCCCCGCCTTCCTCTGCAGGCAGACCGACCTCATTCACGCGGCGGCAAAAACCGGCAGGGTTGTGAATGTAAAAAAAGGGCAGTTTCTCGCTCCACACGACATTAAGAACATCGCTCTCAAGTTGGAGTCTTTCGGCGCCGAAAAGTTTTTCTTCACCGAAAGAGGATCCAGTTTCGGATACAACAACCTGGTGGTCGATATGCGGTCGCTTTACTGGATCCGAGAGATGGGATTCAGAGTGGTTTTCGATGCGACGCATTCCGTTCAAAGACCGGGCGGCGGCGGCGATCGGACCTCGGGGGACGGCGTGCTGGCTCCGGTTTTGGCGCGGGCGGCCGTTGCGGCCGGTTGCGACGGCGTGTTCATTGAGACGCATCATAATCCGGCCCAGGCGCTGAGCGACGGCCCTAATCAGATACCTCTCGGGGAACTGGAGGGGGTCTTGGCTAAGCTCATTCAAATCCACTCGTTGATCCATGCGTGACAAGCTTGCCATCCGTTCCCTGTTTTTTCCGCTGGCTGCAGCCACGTTTGTTTTGCAGCCATTCAGCGCGGTCTGCAGTGAATCAAATCCGGCAATCTCGGAAAAGGACGCAAAGCAAAAATCGGCGCAGAAAACTCCGGTCAGCAACCTTCCGAAACTGTCCTTGTCCAGCC
>CAMDSZ010000102.1 GCA_945906945.1 Akkermansia muciniphila | reverse complement strand
CATCGCTGGTTAAGGAACTGGAGGAAAGCGAACGGCTTCTGAACTCAAGTTTGAGACTTCTTGAAGATGCGGGAGGAATAACGACTGCGATCAACTCCATTCTTGATCCGATCCAAAAAATTTCTGGCCAAGAAGATGCGAATCAATTTGCGCTCAAGTTCGCTAGAGACCGCATCATCAAGGGAGGCTTTGCCATTTCCATCGAGCAACCCCCAAGGCCACAGCCTGCAAAAACGAGCATCGCCCAAGTCCCGACTCCCGCAACAAATAGGCCAGTGACTTCAAGCGTAGACACCTCGGTCAAATCGGGCACCTCAACAATTGAGGCTGTCGTCAGATCTTTTTTTCAAGCAATTGAAAGCAGGAATGTTGAGGGTGTTACTCGAGTTCTGGATGATCCTATCAGGTACTACCAAACCAAGCCTATGCCAAGGTCTGAGGCTCTCGCTGACATCAAAGCGGATTGGAAACGATACTCCAACTGGCACGGCGTTCTTTCTAAATTTCAATCGGCGGAGCCGCACAACTGCACTTTTGAGCTAAATTACACCCTCTTAGAGGGTGACCGACAGCGCTCCGCGACCATACAGTGCGCCGTCTCGCTGAATCAAAATCCCCCACATCTGATCAACAAAATCGAAGCAAAGCTGGTTAAGAGCGGCAGCTCGCCAGTTGCGTCAGAGAATCCTAGCGACTCAACGAAAACTCAAGCGTCTTGGTCTGGGAGGAGATACCGTATCTACAACGCGAGCAGTCAAACACCAGTACTGCTGAAACGAAACCCCAACCCGGCTAGCGAGACCGTCGGGCGGATTCTGAACACCATAACGGGCATCATTCCAACCGGAGAACCAACTGGCGCAAATCAGGATTGGTTGCCCGTGAGGATCGGAAACCTCACGGGTTTTGTAGCCGTCGAAAACCTCAGTCTCATGGATGCTCCAAAATTTGTCGCAATCCCACCAGGCAAAGTGGAAAAAGCCTGGTTTCAAGCGATATCAAAATACCCCGATCTGGCGGAGGCAGGCACAAGTGCGCAGGAGCAATTTTCCGTGAGCGTGCAGGCTGCCAAAACAGTGCAGACTGATCTGTTCAGAAACCCGAACTGGCCGATGATCATTGCCGATCAGGTTTACTCCTCAAGACAGACTGCTAATAAAAATACCAACTCTGCTCAACCAACAAACTGGGCAAGCGATTCCACATTTGTGGAACTCCAACAGAAGGCGGAGAGTTTGTACAAAGTGCTCACTACGCAATTTGCGAAATCGCCTCTCACGGCAAAATTGTGGCAGGAACAAACCGATTGGATAAACAAAAGAAACGCCTTCGTCTCATCACAACCTGAATCCAACCAGCGGGCGCTCGCGGAGCAAATGACCTCACATCGGGTAAAGCAACTTGAAGGACTTCTTCAATTGGTGAGCCGAACCGACCCTTCTTGGAAAACATTCCCGGCCGATAAGCTTCCTGCTGGAAGATCTATAACGATCGAACAAGCCACGACCCTTCGCGGTTTGACGGGTGAAGGGCCTCTGTATCTGGCTGGGAAATTTACAGTCACGGCGACCGACCGGAACCGAGTTGTTTTAAGGTCTGAAACATCCGATCCAAGAACCCCTTCCGCAAGGGTAGTCGTCGAATATCCAGCAGGAGCCTCCATTCCTTCGCCAGGGGCAATTGTTACTCGAGAAAGAAATAACGGGTATGAGGTCCAAGAGATTCGGAGGGGAAACGACGGCCAGTGCAACATCTTTGCGAGGGAAATTGTTGGACGCGTTGTTAGAGGGTTCCTCGGTGTTGGACTGCAGGACTTGGATGAATCATTGAGAAAAGAATTCCATGTCGAAGCGGGCGGTGGAGCCGTCATTAATGAAGTGCGGCCAGGAAGCCCAGCGGCGAAAGCTGGCCTCACGGAGTACGATGTAATTACTTCGGTCAACGACAAGAGGGTCGAAGGGTACAAACAATTGCAAGCGAACATCGCCGCGCTTCAGCCTGGCACACTTGTAAAGTTGAATTTGATCCGCAACAAAAAACCAATGTCTGTCTCGGTAGTCGTCGGTGAAAGACCAGAGTCCCAAACAGGTACCGCCGCGCCCCTCCCCGCGCGGGATCCGGACGTGCTGGATGGCGTTACAGTTGCAGACTTAAACCGCGCGACGCGCCAGGAGTTCCAAATTCCATCCGAAATGAAAGGAGCCTTGGTAACAGTGGTTGCGCCCGACTCGATCGCCGCTGCGTCGGGACTTGGCCAAGGCGATGTGATCCAGGAAATCAACCGCAGACCCATCTCAAGCGCGGACGATGCTGTGAAACTTAGCGAGGGACTCAGCAAGGACAGACAAGTTCTCCTTCGCGTCTACTCGAAAGGATTCAGCAGGATGCTGATGCTCGAGAGCAAACTCTAGCCTCCAAAAGAGCGAACAAACCACCCAACGAGAACAACCAATCATGCGCTCGTCTTACTTCCTCGCGTTTCTGCTGATCATTTGCTTCGCAAACGTCTCGGAGGCGGCAGATTCTTACATCAGTCAGTATCAGGGCAGGCGCCTATACAGTTGGGACGGACACTATTTGTCGCAATACCAAGGGAGCAGACTATTCGAGTGGGACGGCAAATACCTCAGTGCATACCAAGGGCGTCGCCTGTTTGAGCGTGACGGGCAATACATCAACGAATACCAAGGCTCCAGAATATTGGAAATCACAGGTACAAAAGTGTCTGCTTATCAGGGCGCTCAGCTCTTTAATTTTGAAGGAAGGACAATCTCGAAATATCAGGGGCAAAGGCTTTTTGAAATAGACGGTTCTGTTCCGCTTCCGGTGCTTGCACTGATCGCGTGCGGCTTCCTCTGATATCCATTCGTGAAAGGATTGAATCAGACTTATGTCCAAAAGCTTCTCCCTGCCCAAGTCGGACAACGTTCTTTATCTCGCTGCCTCCATCGCTGTCATCACAACTGGCCTCGCAGTCTATGGCGTCATCGAAACCTGTCGCGAGACAGGAACCCACTGGGACTTATTTAAAGTACTAGAAATGACGCTTGAGGCGTTTGAATCAGAACCTGTCGTCTTCGTCTCTGGGACAAAACATGAACTTCATTGGGCTTACAAACTCGCCCAAGGTCTGGCTAAACTGTTGACGTTGTTGGTGCTTGGCGGCGGCGCCCTCGCCATTTTCCGGTCAAAGTTCGACGTTTGGCGTTTCCGACGTCAAAAAAATCATTCTGTCTTTATCGGTATTGGGGAAAGGGGCAAGTCACTGGCACTTTCAGCAGCGCTTAAAGAAAGAGTCGCGGCAATCGATCTTGATCCAGCAAATGAATCAAAGTTGCTTCTGCAATCTCAAGGAGCATTGTTCCTGCAGGGTACCGGAACCGATGCCGTCTTGTTGTCCAAAGCCCGCGTCGCATACGCGAGAAGAGTGGTCATACTCACCGCAAACGACAACACGAACGTCCACATTGCTGAGAAGGTCTTCGCAGTCTGCACGAGTGATATCCAGAAGCAAGAAGAGGAAGCCCATCACACTCAAATTTTAGTATCCGTGTCCTCGAGCGAATATCGAGATTTGCTCAGGAGTCGATGGAAACTACTCAGACGCGAAAATTCGACGCAGCCAGATGTGAAAGTCATCGGATTCGAGTCGGTTGCCCTTCGATCGCTTCTACTCGAAATTGCGGTCGAGTCGGTTTCTGCACTAAACACCTTCGATCGAGGAATGAACGTACTAGTGGCGGGCGACGATTTTTTTGTCGAAGAATTTCTAAAACTTGCAGTCTCATTTCTGCAGATATCGGGGGCGTCTCTTCCGCGCTTTGTGGTTTGCACCACGGGTGATAATTTAGCCGCGGAGTTTTCCCGCCGTTACCCGGCCGTAGATCAAGTCGCGAGAGTAGAGTTTGTAGAGGAGGATCCATCCGAGGTGGCTTGGGCCGCGGGTCTCGACAGTCAAAATTTCGACGTCGCTGTGATCGCTTTAAGCACTGAAGGCGAAACTCTGTTTGTCGCGGAGCGTGTTCTGCGAAGCTCCCGATTCACCGTCGAAAAAGTGAAGGCACTGGTCAAGAGCTTGCCGAGCATTAATCTGACACCACTCGAAAAAATGAGAGTCATTTCCGCCTTCGAAATCGGATGTAAATCAGCAGAGTTTGAGGACCCGAGCCTGCAAAACATGAACGAGATGCAGAGCCTTGAAAAAGAAGCCAGAGAGCATCACGAGTCATACCTGCGTACTTTGCCGCATGCGGTTAGAGCAACCAAGCCAGATTGGTCCGCCCTTGCCGAGGCCAAAAAGGAATCAAACCGGTGGGTGGTACTTCACAGGAAAGTGAAGCAGCAGATTTGGGGTCGCTCCGACCAGCTTGATCGCCCCGCAGTCCTCGAGCATCTCGCCATATCAGAACATATGCGATGGATGGGAGAGAAAGTAATGGATGGCTGGCAGAGTGGAGTCGAAGAGGACGAGTTTCGAAGATTGCATGCTTGCATCCGCCCCTTTTCAGAGCTTCCCGAGGATGAGCAGAAGAAAAACAGGAAACTAATCGCGATTGCCCTCGGCTTGCAGTCGTCGAAAGAAGAATAAAATCAATAAGAGTGCCCACTAAAGATTATGAACTCAGCTAACCAGCACACCCGCAAAATACACCCTCAGCACGGTCACGCATCCCTCGCTTGTACGCTTTTTTTGTTTTTGGTCAGCCTGACTTCTGGCGACCTGCATGCTCAGGTGACGGGAAAGACGGCCTCAACACCGCCCATTGCTCAGGAGGACGTTCAAACTCAGGCGAAACGGCTTGAAATTCGTGCGAGTCAGAACACGGGAGCAGCGCTCGAAATTCTGCGAGAGTTGTTGAAGTTCTCCGGCGGCGGAGATGTGGCGCTTAGAAATGCCGCGGCTAAGACGGAAAGTACGATCAAAAAAATAAAGGCTGATTCAGCCTCTTTCGAAGCTGATCTAAAAAAGGCGCGCGACCAGTTGCAAAAAGGCCGCGATGAACTTCAAAAAATTGAAGGAAGTGCGGACATCGTGGCTGCGTACTTGCGAGACAAAGTAGAACCGCTCTCAAAAAACTTAAGTCAATCAGAGGCAGTCTCCAGAACTTCCCTCAATGTTTTAGATACCACCGCCAAGAAAATTGCAGACTGGCAGAAGGTATTCGGCACCTTTGCCGACATCATGGGCCGCGAAGACGCTGTTAAAAAAATAAAAGAATTGGTCGAAAAAGAAGTCGCGGAACTTAGCAAAAAGTAGAGGATAAACTAAGCTTGAGGCATCTAATTCGGAAAAAGCTTGCCCTACACTCCAAATACGGAGATAGGCAACTCATTGCTGCACCGACACTATCTTGGAGAGTTAAGAAAACAGGCCAACTTCAATCTTATGAAAGAATGCAATAAATGCGATCAAGTTAACTCAGAAAATGCAAGAATATGCAGACATTGTGGTTATGAATTTTATAGTAGCGGTGGTCTTATGCATATGTTCCCTGCGGGAAAACCAAGGCGAATTGCTGCGATTTGCATGTCCCTACTGGTAACTTTATTCATCGCATGGGTACTGTCGGGGACTTCGACGGGCATTGGAGGTGATCAGTTTCTTTTGCTTGTGGGGGTCTTTGTAGTTTTTTCGGTAATCGGTTTGCTGGCTGGCTAATCTATATCACAGTTGACTTGTATTTGTTGTTGCCTCAGCTGGCGGGCATCAGAAGCGCCTCACGTTTCTTTCATAGAAATAAAAACCCAGCCTTCCGTGTTTTTAGTGAGCCTGAACTGCTTTTCACAAATGTACTCTTTCCCCTTGAACCCTTGACTGAAGACCCGTTTTCCAAAGTCTAGGTCGTATGAAGAGCGTGGAGGTGCTATAAACTTTGGGCTGAAGAGATGAGTGGCTTTAGGGAGTAAAGCGATGCGGCATTCAAGTAGGGTGCGCTACAGTTGCAATTTCGCAATAAAAGTGTGCAATGGACGTACCTCGTCAAAATCCAGTTAAACCCGCGCTATCTGTCTTTCTCTCCTACTCAATGCAAGATCGGGCGAGTGTCATTTCCCTTATCGATGGATTGCGTTCGGCTAACATAGAGGTACTCGATTTTTTTGACGATGAACCGCTGGGGGCCGAAATCAACTCATGGGTAGAAACTCACATAGCTCAAGTGGATGCAGTTGTTGTAATAATCTCGAGAAACAGTCTCGCACATCCAACTTGGATTGAACGAGAAATTGGGTTGGCGATGCGCCTGCTTATTTTTGATGGCGTGCTGCATCCGTCAATCGTGCCGATTAGAATTGGATCATTTCAAGAGGATGAACCCTTAAAGTTTCAACCGCGTGACTTTCACTCTGCCGAACCCATTGGTGAGCCAATTGTGTGGAGAGACATCAACTGTATGATGCCTGATCGGGATGGGATGGATGCTACTGTAAAGCGATTTGTCGCTCTCTTTACGCCCCAAACTCAGATCATCACCCATCCTGAAGCGCCAAATCAGATTTCCCTTTTTGATTCTGCAATGAGGTTGTATCGGAAATTACTTCCGATTGAAAGAGAACGAGATCAAGAGGTAGATATTGCTCACTGGCTGTGTGAGAGCTGGGATGATAACGATCGCCCCGCGCTTGGTATAGATTGGTTAAGCGTACTGGTCGTGCAACATATCAGCGGTCGCGCAATTGGTATTTTTTGGTGTACCGTACAACGAACAACTGGAATTGGATTTGTTTCATTTTGGGGCGTATTGACAACACATCGATTGCAAGGGCGGGCAGTAGATTTCCTGCAGGAGGCCGTTGGTGTTGTCCGCCACATTGAACCAACAATCCTCACCCTATTCTTTGCTGCAGAACAGGTAGACTGGCGGGTGCTTGATCGTTTTTTGAAAAACGCCAAACAAATGTGGAAACGAGCAACTGGGAAAAGACCGAGTGCCCGTGAATGGCGTCAAGAATTGACGGAGCCAATTGACGGTCAACGTTCTTCCCTTAAATTGGCGGTAGAGAGAGCTTCGCCAAGGAGCCGCGAGGCAGTGTTAGAGCAGTTACGTCGCTTTCGACGCTTTGCTTTGTATACAAACGGCGCAAACTACAACCAAACATTTGAGCGAAAAGGTATTACGCTAATGGCGTTTACCCGAAAGGAATTTAATTCGGTCTTATCGGAAAGCTCAGACAGCCCAATGGTGGAGTTTGTGCAACCGCCGATACGCCCTCCTGTCGCTGAATCGAATGACAGCCACCTATGGCTCTTTGCACTACTGTTTGATGGCAATACAATAACACCTGAAAAAGCGTTGCACTGGATCTACGACGTTTTCTTGAAGAGCACGCTCGGACTTGGCAGATGCAAATTGGAAGGCTGGAATGACTATATGGCCGACTTCAAACATAGACATTTTGGAGCGTTTATCCTTGACGCTGAATTACGTCATCTGCGTTTGCGTGATTGGTTCGCCCCATACAACTTACTTTTACTGGAAGTAAAAAAGCATTGGATTCGTCAACAATCACTTGGAATCACAAAGGGACGGTGGGATCTCCACCTTTGACAGCCCTAACGAAGTGGTGCTTTGGGTGCTAGGTCACCTTACTTCTGCTGTAACTCAGCGTGTCAGCATAGAAAGATCGGAAAGAGTTTTTGGCGCGCCCCGGTGGTCTGGGCCCCGAAAACAGCATTGTCTGCGGTTTTTGGCGAGAGCGCTCGGACAAAGTCCACCAAGCACCTTACGCTCCGCCGACAGCCGCGCTGCCCGCGCCGAATCTGCCTCACCATCCTTCCTCGAACCTCGAATCCCGTTTCCTAAGCCTCACAGGCTGCTAGCTCTACGGAACTGAACTGAGGACCACCCGGAAACCGTAGTAGCCGTTGCGGTTCCGGGGGTTGCCATTGCCACGGTTGGCTACGGCGCAGTGCTCCGCGCCGCCGTACCAGTTCCCGCCCCGGATCACCCGGTCTGAGCCCGCAAAGCCCGAATGCCAACTCCCGATCCACTCCCACAAGTTCCCGCTCACATCACATATCCCCAACTCATTTCCGAGTTTCTTGCCCACTTCCTTCACGGCACCTCCCGAGTTCTCAGAGCACCAACCGACCTCACTTAAGTTATTGCTCCCGCTGTACTTATAACTATTTCCATGCGTCCCGCCTCTCGCCGCAAACTCCCACTCCACATCACTCGGCAAGCGGTAACCGTTCGCCGAAGAAACTACCATAGGATCAGACACTTCTCCAGTCCGATAAACATCCGTGCCATTTTTGTACACGGGCGTCTTCCTCTCCTTCTCACTGCGCGCATTGCACCATTTCACGACGTCATACCAGTTGACATGCGATACCGGATAGCTGTCTCCCACACCTTGTCCCACTCCATCAAGGTCACTGTACCCATTCGCGACCGCCCACGTACGCACCGCCTTCCACTCAACCCATGTCACTTCCGTCTTGCCGATGTAGAACGTATCAACGGGAAATGCGCCTAGGGGTGAACTAACAGGCAGTGTGCCGCCGCTCACTAGCACCATTTCAGGAATTAAACTGAGAGCCACTCGGAAGCCGAAGTCGTAGTAGCGGTACTCTGGGTAGTTGTAGCTGCGGTGGGTAACCGCGCAGTCCTCCCTGCCTTTGATCCAGCCCCCGCCGCGTATCACCCGGCACGAGCCCTCCCAGTCCGGATGCCAACTCCCGCTGAACTCCCACAAATTCCCGCTCATATCAGATATCCCAAGCTCATTAACCTTTTTCATGCCGACTTCATGCACTGCACCACCAGAATTTCCATACCACCAACCTACCACATTCAAGTCATTGCTCCCGGCATACTTATACCCATTTGTTTGCAGCCCGCCTCTAGCAGCGAACTCCCACTCCGCATCACTGGGTAAGCGGTAACCGTTCGCCAAATGAACTACCATAGGATCAGACACTTCCCCAGTCCGATAAACTTCCGTGCCATCTTTGTACACCGGCGTCTTCCCCTCCTTCTCACTCCGCGCATTGCACCACTTCACGACGTCATACCAATTAACGCGACACACCGGATAGTTGTCTCCCTCACCTTTTCCCACATTCGCCAAATCGGTGTATCCATTCGCCACGGCCCACGTACAGACCGTCTGCCATTCACCCCACGTCACTTCAGTCTTGCCGATATAGAACGTGTCCACAGGCAGTAATCCTAACTTAGATGAAGCTGGTAACATGCCGCCGTTCACCAAAACTAAACCTTTCCCTTTCACTTCGGGAAGGATTTCCAACTGAGCCACGTTAGACACTGCCTCCTTCTTTTCCACACGCCCCGATTCTGGCCTTTGCCCGGTTTGCCGAACCATGAAAGGGGCTAATTGCTGAATGGCCTCTTGCGCAAGGCCTCGTATTTTCTCAACAGCATCGTCCTTCCCCATAACGGCCTCATAAGAGGTAAAAAATTGTTGCCACGTGACTACTTTTTTATGCGTTTCCTCAACCATATTAGCCGCTGTGGCATGGACTCTTTTCGCTTTTTCCAACCGCAGACGTAAAAGGCCAATTTTCTCTTTCGCTTCACGCACCATGACAGCAATGTCACCAACCCTTTTCTCCATCAGCTCGTCGCAATACTTATCCTCCTTGTCCAAGCGACCCTGAATTTGCTCGCAGACCTCGGAAAACCGCTGATCGGTTTTAACTCTTCGAATTTGCTCTTCAAAATTCAAAAGCGCCGCACTCAGCGCAGGTGATCCAGAGCCGAGTCTCTCCTCCAAATCCCTAAGCGCTCTGCGAACGCCGTCAACGCTTTCCTGAGCCTGATTTTCGACGCGTACAATTTGACTCGGTATGTCATCGCTGCTGGTACCAACGTCCTTGCCTTGAAGCGAAAAGCCCTGAAGTGACGGCCCGATGAGATGCACAAACCATGAGGAAGGAATTGATAAACATGCGATGCACAAAAGCACAAAAGCTCCTCCCAGAAGGCGCCGCCAATGCGCGACGCATAACAGTAGCAAGCGGTGAATCATCCGGATTGTCGCTGAACACTTCAAAGTGCACCACTAAGGTTCGAATCAAAGTGCACCACTTGAGCGAAGTTTTTGCTTACTGGATTTAATTCGTTTTGGCAATGGTCCTTGTGCGCTTGTCGCCACTTCGCGGCCTGTTCCCTAAAGGAGGGGTTTGGGTGGACCCTAACAAAAATCCACCTGAGCTTCCTCACTGGTTTCGGTTTCTATGCGCCACACCCGGCGCGGGGCCGGAAGCGGAGCGGACTCTGTTTTAGCCAACCGCGAGACAAAGCGGCGCACCTGCCTAGTAGGAGCTTTCAATGCCAAGTTCTCGAAGATCCTTATAGACCCTCTGGATGCTCAAACCCAGACTACATTTCGCACCAATGGCAGCCCCGCCCCCCCGGCATGCACTCTGCCGGCCGCTTGCAGTGCCGATGTTCGAAATGGTGCATTTTGAAAACCGCAGGATGTAGAGTGACACCCTCCTGCATTTAATGCCCAGTTCTCGGGCAATCCTCCGTTGGGAAAGGATCTTTTGATGAAGGTTGAATATTTGAGTCTCAGGCACGGAGAGAAATTTGGCCCTCACCTTTGAACCTACCCTCTTTCGAACATTGGCAGTGTGGGTGTTCACTGACACCACTCGCTCGTCCTTCGCTCCCTCACTCAGGCTGCCCAGCTAAGCTCCGCCGGCTCTAAGGAACTAAACTAAGGGCCACCCGGAAGCCGCCGTAGTCATACCGGTACCCAGAGTAGCCGTAGTCGCGGTAGGTAAGCGCGCAGCTCCCCGCGTAGGAGTACCAATCCCCGCCTCGGATTACGCGGTACGAGCGCGAATAATCTGGATGGCAACTCCCGCTCCACTCCCACAAGTTTCCAGACATATCGAATATCCCCAACTCATTCGGGCGTTTGTTACCCACTTCCTTCACAGCACCACCTGAGTTCGCACCGTACCAGCCTACTTCACTCAGATCATTACTTCCGCTATAGGTGTAACTCTGCGTCTGCGTTCCTCCTCTCGCTGCAAACTCCCACTCTTTCTCGCTCGGTAACCGATATCCGTTCGCTGATTCAACCATCGCAGGCTCAACCACGTCTCCAGTCCGATAAACATTCGCGCCAATTTTGTACACAGGCGTCTTGCCTTCCTTCTCACTCCGCGCGTTGCACCACTTTACAACGTCGTACCAGTTCACGTTCGTCACCGGATAACCGTCTCCCAAACCTTGTCCCACATTCGCTAGATCCGTGTACCCATTCGCCACAGCCCACGTACACACCGTCTGCCATTCAGCCCACGTCACTTCGGTCTTGCTGATGTAGAAGGTGTTCACAGGCAATAATCCTAACTTAGATGAAGCGGATAACATGCCGCCATTCACCAAAACCAGACCTTTGTCTTTCACTTCGGGAAGCAGCATTTCCGACTGAGCCACGATCGACACCGCCTCTTTCGTTTCCACACGCCCCGACTCTGCTCCTTGCACAGTTTGCCGGAGCATGAAAGGTTCAAATTGCTGAACAGCCTCTTGCACAAGGTTTCGTATTTTCTTTTCAGCATAGTCCCTCCCCATAACGGACTCATAAGAGGTAAAAAGTTGTTCCCACGCGGCTATCTTTTTGCGCGTTTCCTCCCATATGTGAACTGCTGTGTCGTAGACTCTTTTCGCTTTTTCCAACCGCAGACGTAAACGACCAGTCATCTCTTTCACTTCACGCACCATGGAAGCGATGTCACCGACCCTTTTTTCCATCAGCTCGTCGCAATACTTATCCTCCTTGTCCAAGCGATTCTGAATTTGCTCGCAGAGCTCAGAAAAACGCTGATCGGTTTTCACTCTTCTAATTTGCTCTTCAAAATTTATAAGTGCCGCACTCAACGCAGGAGATCCAGAACCGAGTTTTTCTTGCAAATCCCTTAGCGCTCTGTGGACGCCCTCAACGCTTTCCTGAGCCCGATTTTCGACGTGTACAATTTGACTCGGTATGTCTTCGCTGCTTGCGCCAACGTCCTTGCCTTGAAGCGAAGAGTCCTTGCGTGACGGCCGGATGAGATCAACCCACCCTGAGGGAGGAATTAAAAAGCATGCGATGCACGGAAGCACAAGAACCGCCCCCAAGAGGGGCCCCCCGTGCGCCATTAAGAAAAATCGCAAACGGTGAATCATCTACATTCTAACTTATTTTTTGAATAGACGGTGGTTATGAGCTGAGCAAAATCAAACTCCGAGTGACATCACCCAGCGTAAGCAAGAACGTTGTCATCGTGTGAAGTTTCATAA
>CAMDSZ010000101.1 GCA_945906945.1 Akkermansia muciniphila | reverse complement strand
CATCTTAGAGGCCTGCCAGTTCGGTAAGCGACGCCAGCAAGGTGGTTGGCGACTGTCAAAAGCCCCGAGTAACTGAAGTCACACGGCGCTTTTTTCCCGGCGCGAGCACATTCGACAAACTGCTGTTGATGGCTCGGCCCGTCTTCAATGGTCTTCGCAGGGCGCTTAAATTCCTGAGCTTTGTCATCAAGCATCAGCAGGTGCCCGCTGTAATTCGCGAGAACCATTCCATGTTCCCCGATAAAAAGAGAACCATCCTTCCACTGGGGAATTTTGCCTTCGGTCCAGATTTTTGGTTTTTGATTGCCCTGATACCAGTGGTGCGTCACGGGGGCGAGGTCGCCGCGTTGCCCGTATGTCCAAGTCGCACTCATGTTTGCCGGTGCGATCTCCGGGTGGGGTGTTGGACCATGACCTTCGACCGTGAGCGGATGGTCGAGTTTAAGCGCCCAGAAAGGCAGGTCGTTGGAATGGCTGCCCAGATCGCTCATGGTGCCATTCGCAAAATTCCAATACCGGTACCAGCGAGGACCCGGGAAATAGATCTCGTGGTAGGGTCGCATCGCCGCCGGACCAATCCACAAATCCCAGTCCAGTTCGGGGGGAACAGGCATAGCCTCCGCAGGCATTTTATCGATAAAGTCGAGAACGCCGCCTTTCGCGAACAGGTCGCCATTGGCCTCCGCCTCTGCCCGGGACTGCATGCCCCATGAGCGCGACACCCACGTATGCACCTCTTTGATCTGACCAATCACCCCGCTCTGAATCAACTCGACCGTGCGATGGTAGCTGGAAGCTGAATGCATCTGGGTTCCCATCTGGGTGACAACGTTTGCTTTCCTCGCTTCTTCCATCACCATGCGGCACTCGAAAACATCGCGCGTGAGTGGTTTCTCACAGTAAACGTGCTTGCCCGCGCGCAGCGCTGGGATCATCGCGAAAGCATGAGTGTGCTCGGTGGTCGCGATGAACAAAGCATCGATGTCATCCATCTTTGTGTGCAGCTCGCGAAAGTCTTTATAAGTGCGCACGCCTGGAAACTGGGATGCAGCACGCTCGAGGTTCTTCGAGTTTACGTCACACATTGCAACCATGTGAGTGAGGTCGCCCATTTTCTTAACCTCGCCGACATGAGAACCGCCGCGTCCTCCGACGGCAATGCAGGCCACATTAAGCTTGGAGTTCGGTGACTTGGCAGATGTCACTGCTGGAAAACCAAAAGCGGCGGCGCCGCCAGCCAGCAGGGAACGTTCAAGAAAGCCTCTTCGGGAAACGCGGGGGGTGTTCATAAATCAGTTAACAAAACTAACAGTTGATTGATCCAGCTCACCTCCGCAATCCCAAAGACGCCAACACCTTCAATTTCTCCGGCGAAACGCTCACAGCGAACCTCCATTCTTGCTCTCTCCCTACCCGCTACTTGGAGCGCACCGCGTCCAAAGCGGGATCGTCCAGATCCAGTCGATAAAGGATCTGATTGTAATCGTACCTTGGAGTAGGTGCGGTGTTTTTGCTGAAAAGCACGGTGTAAGTGCCTTCGAAGTACAGCCACGGTTTTCCTTCCGGAGTAAACTCCAAATGCAGTCTTGGATTGTAGAAAGTGTAGTCGTCGTGACTCAAAATCTTCACTGCGCGCCCCCAAGGTCCCATCGGTTGATCTGCCTCCGCGTACCACACCTCACCAAGATCTGAGGGCGCCCCTGCTTTCTGCACAAATACCGCGACCCACCGGTTGCGCCATGAATGGAACCCGATTGCACCAGTGTGCGGAACCAAAACCTTGCCATCCAAGCCGGTGACCTGTTGCTGGGGTGAGAGCTTTTCCCATTTGTGAGGATCCTTCCATGCCTCAAAATTTGCGTGACACCTCAGGTAAGGAAACGGGTTTCCAAATAAAAACCACTCCTGTCCACTGGCATCACGCCACACAGTTGATTGTCCGGAGGGGGCTGTTTGAGGCAACGGCCTCCCCTCCGTCTCTCGCCATAAAACACGCTCCCTTTCAAAAACACCCTTCTCATCACTCCAAACCGCGAGCCCCGTTTCGTATGCAGATAGAAAGCCTCGAATCTTCGAATAATGTCCCCCGATCCGCTCGCTCCCGTCTTGGTCTTTCATCACCGTGAGGCCGAAAATCCACGTTGGTCCATCCCCCGAGATCGGTGCGACAGCCCTTGGACGGCCTGAATCGTCCACAGCGTACTGAAGAGGCAGCCGCAGGGGCGGCCTTAACTCCTCTTTAGACAACTCCGATAGAGCACCCGCACACGAAAAAATCCCAAGCGGATATCGCGGGACATTAGTATCGCCCCAAAGCCAAAACAAGCCGCCGTGGTACTGCACGCACTGCGCGCTATCGCTTCCAACGATTCCCGACTCCTTCCACCTCAGATGCTCCCCCAAACGCTGACTCTCGCCAAACAACCCGGCCCCGGTGAGGCGCCCTACTCTCTTTGCGAGACAGTACCGTTCGACCTCCACCCGGAGAGTTCTGCCCGGAGCAGGAGTCAACCGCACGCCGCTATAGCCGAATCCGTCCTTTGGAACTCCGTAGCCGTGTCCGTGCAGATCAAACCACACCTCCTTGCCCATGAGTTCGGGAAGGTCGAATGCGATTACTCCGGCGTTGTCGCTCACAAATCGGATTTGATGAGTCGTCTTCAATTCCACCAGCGGCACCGGCCACCCACTCTGCTTGTCCACAATCTCTATCCGACAAAGAGAGGCAGGCACTGATTCGCCGGCGCATACTGAAGCCGCAAAACAAATCAAATGCAGGCGACAAAGAAAAAGGCCGAGTATTTCTCGCATCAAACTTGGAAGCGAAGATACCCGGCGAACTCTGCTTTTGATCAATTTTCCAAACATGGCCGCTGATAGGGACACAAACAGATTGTCGATCGGAACAAGATACCGCGATCTTAAACGCTAAGAGAGCGCACTTTCACGTATTCCTCGACAGTCTAGGCTTTTTCATCGGCAGAAATTCTGTCACGCCTTCAGCGCCCACCCCCCCGCTCTCAATGCAAACCAAACACCTCTTCAGATCTCAGTTCATCGCCTTTGCGATTTTAATCGCAGGGCTTACCACAGTGCAAAGCACAGCGCAGGAACTCCCACCATTAGACCTTGGCGACGTGCACGAGGAACACGTGATGATCCCGATGCGCGATGGAACGAGGCTTTCGGGTTATCTCTATCGCCCCACTGGAAAGAGCAAATGGCCTCTATTGTTTGAGCAGCGTTACGCGAATGTTACGGGCAATTCCGCCCGCAAGAACTGTGCGCAGCTTGCCGAGCGCGGCTTTGCCGTTGCACTAGTCAACTTCCGGGGGTCGCAGCAGAGTGAGGGCCAGTATGTGGGCTACCGCGCGCTGGGATGGGGTGAACTCCAGGACGGATACGATATCTGCGAGTGGCTGGCGGCGCAGCCGTGGTGCACTGGAAAAGTGGGCTCATTCGGAAGTTCACAGGGAGGCTTCGCGCAGAATTTCCTGGCAGTCTCGAGGCCACCGCATCTGTTTTGCCAGTACATGGTGGACACCGGCCTGAGCTTGTTCCATGAGGGATACCGTATCGGCGGTGTGACGAGACCTGGGCGTTTTGCAGAGTTTGGAGCCAATTGCAGAAACCCGGATGATAATGCGACCCTTTTGCGCCAGTGGGAGGAGCACCCCGACTACGATGATTACTGGCGAAGCGAAGACTGTTCGCTGCATTTTTCGAAGATGAATGTGCCATGCTTCACCATCGGGAGTTGGTACGATTTTATGGTCCAAGGCAGCGTACAAAGTTATGTCGGCAGGCAGCAGCATGGTGACTCACGTTCAAAGGGCGCGCAGCAATTATTGCTCGGGCCTTGGCTGCACGGCCGCCTGAACAAAACCAACAAGGTTGGCGAACTGGTGTACCCGGAAAATGCTCACTGGCCTGAATTGGACCACATGGTCCGCTGGTTTGATCACTGGCTGAAGGGGACTGACAACGGAGTGCAAAACGAACCAACTGTGCGATATTACGTAATGGGCGCAACTGGCGAGGAGGGTGCGCCGGGAAACGTATGGAGGAGCGCGAAAGACTGGCCACCAAGAAACAAGGCTTCCAGCTTTTACCTGTCAACTGGCGGCCTTCTGCAAACGAACGCACCAGACACCCCTTCCGATAGCACTGCTTTACCATCGGACCCGTTGCACCCAGTCGAGATAGCGGGCCGCTCGTTTCCGGGGGCAAAGGATGCGCGAAGCGTGGAAGCGCAGAAGGATGTTCGCACTTGGACCACCTTGCCCTTGAAGGCGCCACTAGAAGTCACCGGTGAAGTAAAAGCGGAGGTGTGGATTCAGACTCCGGTGCAAGACACAGACCTTATCCTGCGTGTTTCGGATGTGTATCCCGACGGGCGCAGCATGCTGCTCATGGACTACCCCGTGCGAGCCAGATACCGCGACGGATTCGATCACCAGAAACTGCTTGTTCCTAACGAACCGGCACTGCTCTCGTGGCACATCGGATGGACCAGCATCATCATCAATAAAGGACACTGTCTGCGTGTGACCCTCACTTGTACTGGGGCGCCGCTTTACGAGCCAAACCCGCAAACAGGCGAAAAACAGACCTCTGGATGGCTACATTCCACACAGAGTGCGGCACACAAAATTCTCCACAATCAAACTCATCCCTCCCGAATCTTACTGCCTTCACCAGAGGACAAATCACGATAACCGCATGCTTTCCGGATTCGGCTAGGGGTCTTTCTCAAAACCGATACCGCGGTCAGATTCAGGCGCAAGCTTGCTTAATCGGACTCCGGCTAACCCAGTGGAAGCGGTCCGTCCACGCAAAGGTCGGGCTGTCCGAAGGTGGTGAGTTCTGAATGCCCCATGACTTGCGCCAAGCTCAGCCAAAGCCGATTGTGCGGCGCCTTATCAAAACGCAACGAGCGGCCCATCTTCAGTCCGGCGCCTCCACCCACCAGCACCATTGGAATGTTTTCGTGCGTGTGTGAATTCCCCTTCCCAAGCTCGTTAGTCCAAATCAGCAGCGTATTATCGAGCATTGACCCTTGGCCCCCGGGCTCTGGTAACTGGGAAAGACGCTGAGCCATGTAAGCAAACTCGCCCGCAAACCATTGATTGATCTTCTGAAGCTTTGCGAAGGATTCCTTGTTGTCATCGGGATCATGCGAGAGGGAGTGATGTCCCTCCTCGATCCCAAGCCAACGAAACTGTGCCTGGCCGACACTCCTCATGTACTGAAGCGTGGCAACACGCGTCATGTCGTTCGCCAGCGCATTCACCAACAAATCGATCTGCACACGGCTGATTTTCGGTGTGTTGTCGTTTATAAGTTCAATCCCAGAGTCCGGAGGTGGCATCACGTGCTCGATTGCCTGATCCAGTGGGGCGCTTAATTCCTGCTCCATCTTGCGCACCAAACTCACGTGCTGTTCCAGCATCTGTTTGTCCCACGCGCTGAGTTTGCCAGACACCTTTCGGAGGTCCTCCTTAACATCATCCAAAATACTCAGCAAACTGTCGCGATCCTTCACCTGCCCGTACATTTTGGCAAACATCTGGTAGGGATCATCCACAGGTGCCACGGGCTGGTTC
Source organism: Akkermansia muciniphila (assembly GCA_945906945.1). Taxonomy (GTDB): domain Bacteria; phylum Verrucomicrobiota; class Verrucomicrobiia; order Chthoniobacterales; family Chthoniobacteraceae; genus Chth-196. The sequence goes on along the minus strand of CAMDSZ010000101.1, from coordinate 6,675 downwards.
GCGCCAAGGTAACTCATCCTCGTCCAAGGATCGGACCGGTTTGGCACCGCAACGCCGAACTCCATGGAGCCAAAACGCGTTCTGGTCTCTGGACGGCTCTGCAAAAACCGCTTCAACTCCTGATCGATGGAAATGCTGCCCGCCCAACCGGCGGGTTGTCCCCCGCCCCCCATGATATTCCCGGGCAGCAGCTTGCTAGCGGTCAACAAACAGCTCATCCCGCGCATGTGCTGGTCGCCATCGCCAACGATCCGATTGTAAACTCCCTTCAGCAAAAGCGTGCTTTTCTTAAACGGCTCCAGCGGCTCCAGAATCGACTTGAACTGAAAATCTTCCCCCTCCTGGTCCGGCCAGAACTCGCCAGGCAACGTTCCATTCGGGGAAAACATGATAACGACGCGCTGCCGCCGGCGCGCCTCCGGGGCACCCGTGAGGCTTGGCAAACACGAGAGGAACGGAAGACTCGCGGCGGAAACCCCCAACTGACGCATAAACTGACGACGGTGCATGACATTCATAATTAGAGGCAGCTAGGGGTGCGGGGGGGTGGAAGTTGGAACGGACTGGGGGGATTGCAGAGCAACCTTCTGCACTGCGGCCTCCGTGCCGGACAATGCTTTTTCAAGGGCAATCTCCACCAGCAAATTCCGCACACTAAAGCCGCTGCTCGCAAAACCCTCGGTCAAATCATCAAGCGCCCCCCCTCCGAAGGCAGCGGGCGGCTGCTTGATGCAGTAGTGGAAAAAATGGCGGACAAACTCGCGGTGCGCCTGCTTGCTCCCCGCCGCATGTCTAGCCACGTCGAGGGGTCCTTCAAAATGCACCCTTGCACCCTCGTCGCTCTCAAAATCAACCACCGAATCCACAAGCTTCTGGTTTTCCTGCGTCCGAAACCGTCCAATCGCATCAAAGTGCTCAAGCGTGAAACCGAGAGGATTAATCACACCGTGACACCCCGCGCACGAGACGCTTTTTGTGAGAGAACTCACCTTCTCACGCATCGTGAGATGAGGATCAAACTTCGCATCCTCAAAGGCCACGGCGACCGAGGGATTCTTGAGTTGCACCCCAACAATACTACGGCTCAAAAACACCCCGCGATGAATCGGCGATGTCGTCCGATTGTACGCGAGTGCGGACAGCAGGTACGGATGAGTCAGCAGCCCCGCACTCTGGCCATGCACCGGAACCACTTTTTCGAACCCATCGGACTCAATTTTTTCCCCATATACTTTTCCAAGCCTTTTGTTCAACCAAACATGCTCCCCAGTCAGCAAACGCCTGAAATCCGATGCCTCGCTCCACACCACTTCGTCCAAGAACAAAAAAAGGGACTGGCGCAAATCGGCACGCAATGTCTCATCAAAGTCCGGGAATTCCTTCGCGTCCTTCGAAGCGTGATCCGCCCGCTCCAAGTCGAGCCACACCTGAAAAAAACCACGAAGTTTCGCTTTTGTGCGTGGATCCGAAAGCATACGCCGCGCCTCCTTTTGCACCTGCTCCTTGGTGTGAAGTTTTCCTTCGCTTGCAGCCTTCGATAACGCAGCGTCTGGAATCGAGTCCCACAACGCGAGAGCGAGACGTGAGGCCACCAAAAAGTCATCCCGCATTTCCGCGCGCGAAACTTCGGGATACAAAAACTCCGCCGACTTGAGCGTGAACAGAACCACCCGCTTTACGGCAACCGAAGGCGTTGGCGCCTTCTGAAAATTTCGTTCAATCACCCAACCTTCTTCCTCAGCTGAAAGCGGCCTGCGAAACGCCGTTTCGGCAAATCGCTTTGCGAACGCTTTCAATTTCTCGAGGCGCTCCGGTGCGCCCGCTTTTGTTCCGGCGAGGTTGTCCAAATCCAGTTCAACCGCAGAGGCGACCTCCAGTGCAGCGGTGGTCATGGACTGATCCCATTCCTTGGAAAGCGATGTGCCCCGTTCATAGCCGTCGCTCCGGTCATCGGCTGGAATCACTGTGCCGACCACCACACTGGGCCGAACCTCCTGCGGCACGAGGTTGGATTGCGGAACCATTTCCAGCACGCCATGCGGCTTCTTCCACCAGAACTCCAAAGACGCACTCTTGTCCTTGTACTTGAGCATTTCGATCAAAACCCGATACGAGCGGCCGCTCAGTAGGAAAATGCTCTTCCTTTCTTCTCTGACTTCGGAGCCCTTGCTCACCCATGCGTCAATCAACGGATCCTTGGTCCCGTTCACGAAAAGCCGCACACCGTTTTCCGATTTGAGCACAAATTCATACATGCCTGTGTCCGGAGCGATCACTGAACCAAACCAGCGCCCCTGGAATTCCTCGGCAATCATTTTTGCAGGAGCGGGCGATTCCGCTCCCAAGTGCACCGCAACCACCGGATCCACCCTCTCCAACTTTTCCGGCCGGCGCGGCTTCTTTTGCAGTTCCTTCCGCTTTATTGGATCGGCTTCGGCCGCCTTCTTTTCCTCGATCTCCTCCGGCGTAGGAATCGCGAATCCGGTAAAAACGGTGCGTAAGCCCCGATCTTCCTTCGGGGGCGTGTCAAACCCTGGGGTAAAGCGCCCGATGAGATCCGCGACCGAGTTCTGGTACTGCGCAACGGTGAGGCGGGAGAGGCTTTCCTGAACGGGCCGGATCCGCGCCTGGGCAACAGGGGAGTAGAATGCGTCGTAGATGTAAGCCGCCACAGCGTCGGCATCGGCGCCCACGCAGGTGCCTTCCTTCCCCTCCGGCATGGTTTTGGCGATAAGTCGGGCCAGGCCGGCCACAGAGCGGCTCCCCACGAGGGGGTCCTCGTGCTTGTCGCGCACGCCTTCTCCCTGCAGACCATGGCAGTCGGCGCACATTTTGCGGTAAATCGCCGCTCCCGGGTGCAAGGCCAGAGCTTGCGCCCCTTGGTCCACCTGCTGCGCCAGCGCCAACCCTGTTAGCAAAAAGAGCGCCGACACCCACCAATAACCGCAGGTTTGAAAAAGAAGCGTCCGCTGAGCAACGCTGGGGCAATCTGTCACAAATGTAAGACCTATCGGGATGGTCTTTATTAGAGTTTCCCTCCCACTTTGAACCCACGAAATAAGCGGCGCGGCGCAGGCTGGCAGAGTGAGTTTTCTCTGAAAAAGCGCTCAGGCGCGGATTTTTTAGCAAGTGGACAGGAGCGGCCCTTTTCAAAACGCCATTCTCAACTACACTGTGGCACACATGAAAGTGATTGCGGTGGCCAACCAAAAAGGCGGCGTGGGCAAAACCACGACATCGGTAAACCTAGCAGCCGGACTGGCTGAACTCGGCTACCGTGTCCTTCTTGTTGACTTGGACCCCCAGTGTAACGCCACAAGCGCGCTCGGGCATGAAACCCTAGAAGGCCACAGCGTCTATCCCGCGATGTTCGGGGAGGGAACTCTAGCTGACGTAGTCGTGCCAACCCGGCGCGAACACCTCTGGCTCATACCCGGTGACATCAATCTCGCAGGAGCAGAGGTCGAAATCGCCCGCCTCGAAGACCACCTCACCCGACTCCGTGACGCCTTTGCAAAGCTCCGTGAGGACGCACCTTTTGATTTTGTCTTCCTAGATTGCCCCCCTTCTCTGGGCATCCTAATGACCAACGCGCTTTCGGCAGCCGATGAGTTGCTTGTGCCGATTCAGTGCGAGTATTTCGCACTGGAAGGCCTCTCCAAGATTTATTCCATCGTGGATCAGATCCGGGAGTGCGGCGCCAATCCGAACCTGCACATCAGCGGGATCCTGATGACCATGTACATGCGCAACAACCTCGCGCAACAGGTCATTGGCGAAGTCCAAAAACACTTCGGGGACGTGGTTTTCAAAACCATTATTCCGCGCACGGTGCGCCTCGGTGAGGCTCCCAGCCACGGAAAAACCATCTTCGAGTACGAGCCTGGCGGGCTCGGCGCCACCGCATACCGCTACCTTGCGAATGAGTTTTCCGCGAGAGAAAGCGCCCAAGCTACCCAGCAACTCGCTGCACTGCACTGAGGGACCCAAGCGCCCCGCCCCCCTCGGCTCTCCCGCCCCGAACTCCCCATCCGCCCGGCGCGCGCGCCACATAGTTCAACGCGGACTTCCTCCGGAGTCGCAGTCGCACTACAACCCTCACTCAGTCATTTTTTTTGAGTTATGCAAACGATCGTTATTGGACATCGAAATCCGGACATGGACTCCATTTGCGCGGCAATAGGCTACGCGAAATTCAAGGAGCTTTGCGGCCATGATGGCGTGATTGCAGCACGCTGCGGTGCGACCAACGAAAGAATCGACTATGTCCTGCGCAAATTCGACGTTGAGGCGCCGGTATTGATCACCGACATCTCTGCGAAGGTAAGCGATGTTATGCAGCCCAAGGTGATCAGCGTTCACGCAGATTCCCCGGTGTATGACGCCATCCAGCTCATCGACCAAAAAAGCCTGCGCGGCCTCCCCGTGGTGGACGACTCCAATCACTGCCTCGGACTGCTGAGCGCCTTCAAGATCACCAGTCATCTTTTCCCAGCGCGTGATGAGGCCGCCTCCGCTCGAGTCATCACTGCATCCCTCGCTGACATTGTGACCACATTCGGAGGCGCTCTCGTAGCGGGTTCGCTCAACTCCGAGCCGATTGAGCAACTATTGATGGTTTGCGCCATGGCGCAGGAATCATTCATCCCGCGTCTTCAGCTTTACCGGGATCAAAAAGTAATCCTAATCGTCGGCGATCGGCCGCACATCCAGGAGCTCGCAATTCAAGAACGCGTACACGCCGTGGTGGTGACAGGAAACCTGCCCATTCCCGAGGAGATCCGAAGCGCTGCGCGCTCCGCCAAGGTCACGCTTATCTCCTCCCCGCACGACACCGCTACAACGGTTCTTCTCGCCCGCGGAGCGGTTCGCGTAGCCCGGATGATTCAACACGAGTACGCATCCTTTCATAAAGACACGCCGCTGGAGGAAGCCAAAATCAAAGCTGCGCAAAGCGGGCAGTTCGTGTTCCCAGTTGTAGATGACACAGGGAGCCTCATTGGAATTCTTTCTAAATCTGATTTCTTGAAACCCGTCCCCAGACAGCTCGTTCTGGTGGACCACAATGAACTAGCGCAGGCGGTTCGCGGCGCGGCTGAAGTGCCCATCGTAGAAATCATCGACCACCACAAATTGGGTGGCTTTAGCTCGCACTCGCCGATCCTTTTTTGGAATAATCCGGTGGGCTCCACGAGCAGTATCGTCACGATGTGCTTCCAGAATGCCGGCATCTCCATTCCAAAGTCTATCGCGGGTCTTTTAATGGCTGGATTGATTGCTGACACGCTGAACCTCACCTCTCCGACCACCACAGCAATCGACCGCAATCTGCTTGAACATCTCTCGGGCATCGCCGAAACCGACGCATCCCAGCTCGCGTCCGAGATTTTTTCGGTCGGGTCACCTCTGCTAACCATGACGCCAAAAAAAGCGATCGGCGCAGACTCCAAGCTTTACGAAGAAGGCGGCCACTCATTCGCAGTCGCGCAAATCGAAGAGCTCTCGTTCGCTCATTTTGCAAAACAACAGGATGCCCTGCTCGATGCGCTCGAGGAACAACGACTAAAAAAGAAACTCCTCTTCTCCGCATTGCTCGTCACCGATATCAACGAACAGATCTCCCTTTTGCTCGCACGCGGCGAAACGCAATTTCTCTCAACCATCGACTATCCCGACAAGTCCCCTTTCATATGGGAACTCGCGGGTGTTGTGTCGCGCAAAAAGCAATTGCTGCCCTTCCTGCTCCAGTGCGTCAAACGAATGAAGTCCCCCTGAGCCGCAACCCCACGAATGGGGCTACGCTTTAGACCACAGCCTTTATTTCCCATCCGTCGCGGTACCTACGCGTGAGCAATCGCTCGGCCTCCGGATGTCCCTCGAAACGCATCGCGGCTGCATCCCACTTTAACGTCACGCCTGGCAAGCGCGTCGCCACGTTCCCGAGTTGCACCGCCTCGGTCAGCGGCCCCGCATAGGCGAAATTGTCAGTGGTTTCATGTCCGCCCAACACTGCATCGACCCATGCATGGTAATGACTCGAGGCGGGCTGCTTTTCGATCACGAAACTCGAGAACTTTTCCACCGGAAACAATGCTGGCATCCCCACGTGCGGCAGCATCAACACGCCGCCTTCGCCAATGAAAAGCGATCCTGCCTTTGCAAGCTGCACCCCATCGGGCAACCGCGCCAGAGCCGAATCCGGAAGCCTGCCGCCGTCATACCAGGTCAACTTCATGGTCGAGCCGGAGGTGAACTTTGTTCCCGGAAAAACGTAACGTACCGTCTCTGCCGCAGGCCATGTGTGCGCATTCAGCCCCTCGTTATCCGCCGCAATACTCAGCGGCGCACCTAACCCGAGCGCCGTGAAAACCGGGTCCATAATATGGCACCCAAAATCACCCATGGTGCCCGCCCCGAATGCAATCCAGTCACGCCATTTGAAGGGATGATATACCTCCGGGGCGTACTCCCGTTTTTCGGCGACGCCCAGCCAGAGATCCCAGTTGAGAGTTTCAGGCACCGGCCCTGGGGCCGGCGGTTCCACAAGTTTGGTGTAGCCGTTACCGGGGTTGCGCTGCCAGGAATGCACTTCGGTGATCTTCCCGATCACACCATCCTGAATGAGTCGCACCGCAGTCCGGTACTCGGACGCCGAATGAATCTGGTTGCCCATCT
>CAMDSZ010000100.1 GCA_945906945.1 Akkermansia muciniphila | reverse complement strand
TTGATCCCCATCTGAAGGCAGACGCGGGTGGGTTCCCTGTTCCCGAATGGAGGGACCTCGCGCAGGACTTGGCCGGCCGCAAGGGTGTTCTTGGGGCTGCCCCCTTTGTGCGAGGGCCAGTGTTGCTTGGGACTCAGGATGGCGCGGTTCGGGCTGCCCAGATGCGGGGAATCGATCCGGTGGCAGAAACGCGGGCGACAGGACTCAAGGAAATGGTGCTGGATGGTGAGTTTCAACTCACCGGCGAGTCCACAGTGATGGGGGTGGAGCTGGCGCGCGAGCTTGGAGTGAGGGTGGGGGACAAAGTCACCGCCTATCCTGCAAAGGACTTCGCCCCGGTTCTCGAGGCGCTCAATGAGGCGGAGTCGTCCAGCGACCCGAAGGCCTCGCTTCAAAAGCTTCGGTCGCTGATCCTGCCCTGCGAATTGGTGGTCACTGGGCTGTTCCGCTCCGGCAGGGATCAGTACGACTCCGACATTCTTTTCGTGCCGCTTCACATTGCCCAGGAGTTATACGGACTGGGTGACTCGGTGCACGGCGTCAGTGCATGGCTGCGGGATCCGTACACGGCTCCATCTGCTGTGGAGAAAATTCAGCCTTTCATGGCGAATCATCTGCGGCTCACTACATGGATCGATGAAAATCACGACATTTTCGACGCGATCCGGCTTGAACGTAACACGATGTTTTTTCTGCTCATGTTCATCGTCGTAGTCGCCGCCTTCAGCATCATGAACACGCTTATCACAGTCACCGTGCTCAAGACTCGCGAGATCGGGGTGATGAAGGCCCTTGGTGCCACCAAAGCCCAAATTATATGGGTGTTTGTGATGCAGGGAATGGTGGTCGGCGTTTTGGGGAATACAACCGGGGTTGCCCTTGGACTTGCAATTGTTCAATGGAGAAACGAATTCAAGGAATGGCTTTCGGCGCGCCTCGGGATCGAAATTTTTCCGCCCGGGATTTACCAATTCCGCGAAATCCCCGCAGAGATCGTGCCCTCATGGGTGGCAATTATTTGCGTAAGCGCTTTCGTGATTTGTTCATTGGCAGCTCTATTGCCCGCCATGATCGCTGCACGCTTGGAGCCCGTAAAGGCGCTCCGGCACGATTGATTTTAGCCGAAGCGTCAGTCCCGATGATACGGGCCCCCGCTCTTGATGGTGTAGGCGCGGTAAATTTGTTCGAGCACCAAAACCAGCGCCATTTCATGCTGAAGAGTCAGCCTGCTAAGCGACCATTTCCAGGCGGCGCCGGCGATCAGCGCCTCGGTATGACCATCCGCGCCGCCAATCAAAAACGCGACTTCTTTGATCCCCGGCGTGCGCTCCCATGCGGTAAAACGATCAGCGAGTCCGCGGCTGGAAACTTCTTCGCCGTGTTCGTCCAACACGACCCGAAGCATTCCATGACTCCTGGAATGCAGGACTTCGCTTTCAGTTTCGCGCGTACCGGATTTAAGAAAATCCAACTGCACGGAATTGAATGGACTGATCCGGTTGAGATATTCCTCAACGCCGCTTTTTGCGAAAGCCAGCTTTGGCTTCCCGATGGCGAGAACGCGTAGTCGCATGCTCCGAGTGGGTGGGTTCGGGTTTGTTTTTGAGGTTGAGAAGCGGTGTGAAATCAACCTGCCGTTTGTGCGTGTCGACTCTCGCGACCTTCACCTTCAACGCAAAACCTGGTTGAAACTTCAACCCCGTCCGGCGCCCTCTAAAACTTGTGCTGGCCGCATCGTACCAGTAGCGATCGTCCGGAAGTGAGCTGACGTGGACCATACCGGTCAGCATGGCCTCGGGAAGTTCGATCACAAGGCCATGCGGCCTTATATCGATCACAACCGCATCAAAAATATCGGCATCTTCGAGGTGAAGTTGACGCTCGAAAAACTCCATTTTCTTGCGCTGCACGGAGTCTTTCTCCGCCTCGGCTGAAGTGCGTTCTGTGTTCGAAATGTGAACCGCAATTTCTGAAAGACTCTGCATGCTCTCCAGCTTTGAACGAGCAAGCGAGCGGTGCACAAGAAGGTCTGCGTAGCGCCTGATCGGGCTCGTGAAATGAGTGTAGTTCGATTTTGAAAGGCCGTAATGTCCCAGAGGCCGCACATCGTAGGTCGCACGTTTCAGGCTCTTGAGGAAATCGAGCTTCAGTACGTACTCTTCGGGCCTGCCTCTGATGTTTTTGAGCAGTCTTTGTACCTCGCTGCGCTGTGTTAAATCACCAATCCGGTGCCCGTGCTCTATTGCTTTTGATCGGAACTCCATCAAGCGCTCTTGCTCGGGACTTTCGTGGATCCGGTAGACTGTCGGTTGTGATTTGTTCTTGATGGCGGCCGCGACTGCCTCGTTTGCAGCCAGCATGCATTCCTCAATGAGTTGATGAGATTCGTCGTTCTCGATTTTTTCAATTCGAATGGGTTTCCCCTCTGCATCAAGCCGTACTTTTACCTCCGGAAAATCCAGATCTAATGAGCCCGCCTCGAATCTTCTTTTTCGAAGGAGCTTCGCCAGATTCCATGCGGTGCGCACGCGTAATTGAACCTCTGGATCCGAGTGGCAGCGTGAATTTTTCGGCGCCCTGGGAAGTGTCGGGTTGTCCTGAATATTATTCTGAAGAATTGCATGCGCCTGGCGGTAGGTAAGTCGGGCGATGCTCCGGATAACGGTGCGCGCAAACCGCGCCCCCGTGATGATACCGCGCTCGTTGATTTCGAGAATTGCTGAAAAAGCGAGCCGGTCGACGCCCGGTTTGAGCGAACAAACCCCGTTTGAAAGCCGCTCTGGAAGCATCGGTAAAACCCTGTCCACCAGATAGGTGGAGTTTCCGCGCTTGCGGGCCTCCTTGTCCAGCAGTGAGCCGCTTCGAACGTAATGGGAGACATCCGCAATGTGCACGGAAAGCCGCCAACCAGCGCCGGTTTCTTCCACATGAATCGCGTCGTCAAAGTCCTTCGCGTCATCAGGGTCAATCGTAACGGCTTCTTGTTTGCGAAAATCTTCGCGTCCCTCCAGATCCGATTTCCCGATTGCATCCGAGATTTTTTCCGCCTCCTCAATCACTCCGGGAGGAAAGTCTACGGAGAGATTGTAGCGGCGAATCACCGACAACATATCCACCCCGGCATCGCTGTAGTGCCCGAGAAGTTCGATGATTTCGCCCTCCGGATCATGGTGGCGGGATTCCCAAGGATCGAGTTTTACAACTACCTTATCACCGGGTTTTGGATGCACGGTGGGGGATGTTTTATCACGGAGTTCTTCGTCCGATTCGAAGCGGACTTTTCCCTTCCGAGCCGGCTTGCCGTGCCTCTGCGGACTGGGGTGCCGAAAATAGACCCGCTGTGGCAGGCGCGAGTCATCAGGAACAACCACATGGTCATCGCCATCCCTGACGACAGTCCCAACTATGGTCGGATTGGCACGCTCAAGAATCCTCAAAACCTTTCCCTTTGGAGATTTTTCTTCGCTGACCGCCCGGTGGGCTGACGGCTTGGAGACTGGGCGTTTGCTCGAGGTAGTGGGTCTTTGGTCCCGCGGCCTGGGGTCAGATTTTTCAATCCGCACCGAAACGCGGTCCCCGTGCATCGCCGTGCCGAGGCTCTCGCCTGATAGAAAGATCTCCGGCGCGCCTGGTTGGTCGCAAATCAGTTTAGCCGCGCCGCTTGCAAAACCTAGAATCCTGCCCGTCACGAGCTCGGAAGGGGATGGAAGCATGAAGAAGCGCTTCCTTGTGCGAACGATCTTGCCTTCTCTTTCCAGGGTGACAAGCCAGTCACGGACGTCCCTGCGTTGGTCTGAAATAATCTTGAGTTCTTTGCAGATTCCCACTGCGTCCAGTGGCTGAACTCCTGGGCGGGATAGGAGTTTGAGGATATCTTGTGGGATTTTCATTCGGCAAACGCGGGGAATCGGTGGCGCGGTGCTTTGGCCCATGTGTCCTTCGCAGATCGCCTCCGACAAAAAACCCGCCTCGCGGGCGGGTTTTCACAAAATGCGATGATGCCTCTTCTCTGAGAGTGGGGCTGGATGGAGACGGTGCGCTGCAAAATAATCTAGCGCTTCCAGTCGAGGGCCCCTTTTTTTACGGCGTACACATATCCCAGAGTCAGTATCGAAACAAACCCCGTCATGCTCCAAAAAACCGTGGAGCCCTGTTTTGCTAGCAGGTCCTGGTAAACCACGGCCCAAGGATACATGAACACAATCTCCAGATCGAAGAGGATGAAGAGCATCGCGACCAGATAGAATTTGACGCTAAACCGTGGCTGGCCTTCGCCCTGAGCGACCATTCCGCATTCGTAAGCGGTGTCCTTGGTTGCGTTTCTTTTGGTTGCCTTTCCAAGAAGAAGGCTGACAACCAGAGCGCCGCAGGCAAAGCCTATCGCGATGATAACCTGCAGGAGGATGGGTAGGTAGTCGGACTGCATGGGAATGTAGTGATAGCTTGGTTTTTTTCAGCCAGTTGAAAAGCCTGAAAATCAAAGAGCGCCATTAGGGACCTCATAGTCCTGTTTGGCGCTCTTCAAAGTGTTTTAACCGTGGCTCTCCCTAGATGGAGGCTGAGGGCTATGTTAACTTGCCTTTGATCCCGCAATTACACCGCAATTGGCTGCGGGGATGGGAGCGGGGGAGGAGTTGTTTGTAGAGTCGCGAGCTGTTTGGGGATGCCCTTGTATTTTTTGACATCTTTTTTCACCATTCCACGCGAAACGAGATTTTGGAGCTTTTCGTAGGCGCGAAGGCGAAGCATTTCTTCGCCGCCGCTCGCTGCGTTCCTAGCCTTGAGGCGTTCGTAGACCTTATCAAATAGGTCTTTGAACTCAAAACTGCTTCGTGAAGAGAGTACCGCCGCAAGTTCTTCCGTGACCAAGTCAGGTAACCGGCGGGAAAACGCTGTCCTTTTCTGGATCGCCATAGGAGTAAGACTGTATCATGACTAGGGCGTTTCTCGAAGGAAATTTTGAAAATTGATTGCCGCATGGGCTTCCGCTTCATGCGCAAGATGTACGGTGCTTGCGGCGCTGCCGTAGCGGGCCTCTCCGCGAGGATGTTAGCTTGAGGCTCTGCCCCGGGCTGCCCTCCCCTGTTGGCCGTCAGTCACCGCTTCCCTCGGGACATTCCCTAGGCTTTTCAGCTAGGACCGCGGCTTGACGTAGACCCCAATCAGCGGGCGATGCGAAGGCTTAGGCGAGATAAAGTCGCTGACGAAACCATCTTTGGACCGGAATTCAACGTGACCCGCCCCGTCCCCTCCGTATACCAAAACCGATCCGGGGGGCGCCTTGTAGGGATCTGAGACGGGGAGCTTCTTGAATCCAAAAGAGCTTTGTAGTTCGGATCCAGCTTCTTTCGCATAACGAGTTTTTGGGTAGCTGTCGATCAGATGCGCCTCCAGCAGCGCCGTCTTAACATATCTCCAGCAGCTGGATCGGGAGTGCGCCCCAGCACGGTCAGCGGCGATCTGCGCAGCCTCCAGCATCCGCTTGTCATAGCGGAAGTTGGAAGACTGTGGGCCGAACAGCGAGCGAAGTTCGGGCTTTACGGTTTCACCCTGATCCGAGCCGAAGAGCGAGTAGCTCGCGTGGAGCGAGCAAGTGCAGGCGAAAATGAAAGCTAGAGTGGCGGTAAAAATGATTCGCATTCGAAAAGGGCGTCTTTCTGCTGGGGAGCGAATGAGCGCGCAGACTATCCATCAATATCACTGGGTCAACTAACTTTTAGTTAATCTTTTGCAAATAATCTGCCCTTTGACATTAAGCGCAAGCTGTTGATAACAACAATCAAAGTGCTCCCCTCGTGCCCTAGAATCCCCAGAGTGAGTGGAACTGACCCTGTCAGGGCAAGAACTAGTAAGATGAGCAAAACCCCAAGCGAAATACAGAGGTTCTGGAGGATTACCTTCCTAGCCCGAGAGCTGAGGTCATAGGCGACTAGGAAGTTTTCCAGGCGGTCGTGCATGAGGACCAGGTCAGCCTGTTCCAACGCTGCGTCAGACCCCCGAGCCCCCATCGCGACCCCGACGTGCGCCGCCGCGAGGCTGGGGGCGTCATTGATCCCGTCCCCGATCATTGCCACCCTGTGCCCTTCTCGTGAGAGCCCGGAAATAAAGGCCAGCTTTTCCTCGGGCTTAAGCTGGGCCCGAATTTCGCCCACCCCTAGGATTGACTGTAGATGAGCCGCCGCAGCCGCCCGGTCCCCGGTGAGCACCACGGTCTTGAGGCCTCGACGGTGGAGCGCCATCACGGTGGCTGCCGCGGCTGGACGGATGTCGTCCCGAAGGCTGAGCTTACCGACAAGCGGCTGGGCGTACTCGCCGCTGCACGAGAGCCAGACTTCTGAAGTTTGGATGGTCGCTTCGTTCGGGGCGCACTCGCGGGATTTCTCGTCGGATGTTTCAAGCGCCCATTCCCTGCGTCCTAGACGGATGCGCGCACCCGTTTCCGGCGACTCAGCCTCGAGGCCCAGACCAGTGAGCGAGGCAAATCTTGTGAGCGGTCGGTCCGCGAGCTTGTTGCGCTTGCCGTATTCAGTGACGGCCCGTGCGAGCGGGTGTGTGGAGAGGCGTTCTAGCGCGAATGCCCATTCGCCAACCTCCAGTTCGCGCCCCGGAGGAAAGCTCTCCACGGACTCCACTCGCAACTCACCTGTCGTGAGCGTGCCCGTCTTGTCCATCGCGACAATGTCGATTGCCGCGAGTTGTTCCACGGCGGCACCGCCCCGGAACAGAACCCCCTGCCTAGCGCCGGCGGCGATCGCCGCAAGAATCGCGGATGGAATCGAAAGCACCAGCGCGCAGGGAGACGCCACCACTAGCAGCGTCATCGCATGGTAGAAAGCGCTGTTCTCCGCGGTGGAGGATGCAAACGCCGACATGTGGCGAAACTGCCACCAATAAAAAAACATCGCCGCTGTCAGTGAAAGAATCCCGATGGTGTAGCCGCTCCCGAATCGATCGGTGAAGCGCTGTGAAGGAGCCTTTTGTTTCTGAGCTTCCTGAATAAGCCTGATGATTTTACGGAGCGCGCTCTGTTCTGCAATCCGCGTCACCTTGACATCAACCGCACCCCAAAGATTCAGGGTGCCCGCCATAATCGAATCACCGGACTGTTTCTCGATCGCAATCGACTCGCCTGTAAGCGCCGATTCATCTGCTGCTGTTGTGCCGCTTAAAATTTCGCCATCGACTGGGAAAAGTGCGCCGGGAAGAATGCGAATGCGCTGGCTAATCTGCAGTGCTTCCACCGGCACCTCCGACTCAGAACCGTCCGGCGCAATGAGCGTTGCTTTCTTCGGTGCGGAATGAATCAGCGCCCGGATTTCACGCTGGGTGCGTTCGAGTGCGAAGTGCTCGAGCGCTCCGGCAAACGAGAACAGGAAAAGCAGCACCGCGCCCTCGGTCCACTGGCCAATGGCTGCCGCCCCGGCGGCGACGGCGAGCATGAGAAAATGCACGTCGATGCTTCGTTCGCGCAATTTCTCAATAGTCTCAGCCGCGGCGAACCAGCTGCCTGCAACATACGCGAGTAGGTAGAGGACGCTTGCGGTCGGTTGGTGAGGAACAATCCATGCGGTCGCTGCAAAGACAGCGCAAGCCGCAGATGCCGCAAGCTGATAACGCCATTCGCCTTCGATCGAATCGGACGATGGGGGGGAAAGTTCGCGCTGTGTGATCCTAAGCCAGCAGGTCTGGCACTCTGCGGGCTCCATCGGAGGTCGGACTAGTTCACTCATGCACGCGCTTCGATGGTTCCTGTGAATCCTGATTATTCTCTCTATTCTTACAGCAGCGCATGGTCGATGGCGGTGAGTCTCCTCCTGCGCTGGCCGAGTTGGGGAATACAAGAGATGAGCGCCTGTGTGTACGCGTGTTGGGGATTACGCAGCACGTCCTCTGTGCGGCCCTCCTCCACCACGCTGCCACGGAACATGACTGCGACTCGATCTGCGATGCCCCCGATGATCCCAAAGTTGTGAGTGATAAGCATCATGGCCATACCCGTCTGCGCCTTCAGCATGCGGAGTTGCTCGAGAATCTGGGCCTGAATGGTCACATCCAACGCCGTGGTGGGTTCGTCGGCTACCAGCAACTGCGGCCTGCAAGCCAGAGCCATCGCGATCATTACCCGCTGCTGCATCCCGCCCGAGAGTTGATGTGGATAATCGTGCATCCTGCCTCTTGGATTTACGATGCCGACCATGTCCAGGCAGCTCTCCACCTCCGCATCGATACTTGAGACATCGGTGCGATGCAGCCGAATAGCCTCCGAAATCTGGGTGTGAATCGTGAAAACAGGATTGAGAGAGGTTGATGGCTCCTGAAAAACATAAGCGATTTTGCCGCCGCGCAGCTTTCGCAAATCGGTCGTGCCCATCTTCAGTACGTCATTTCCGTCTACGAGGATTTCACCCGTTGAGTACACGGCCGGTGGCTCTGGCAGCAAACGCGTGAGCGACAGCCCCGTGACGCTCTTCCCGCTGCCGCTCTCTCCCACGATGGCGACAGTCTCGCCCTTGGCGATCGAGAGATTCATCGCGCGCACGGCTTGCACCCTGTCGGCTCCACGGCCGAAGTCTATGGATAGGTTTTTAATTTCGATCATGGCTGTCTGTGCGCGTCTGGTCGGTTCAAGGGCTAAGGACTTCCAAGTGCGTGCTAGGTCTGGCGCGGATCAAAGGCCCGTCGAAGTGAGTCGCCAAAAATGTTGAGTGAAAGCACGAGCAGAAAAAGCGCCGTCGCAGCTGAGGTGAGGTTCCACCACACCACAGGATCTCGCGATAATTCCGAGCGGGATGCATCAATCATACCACCCCAGCTTGCCGTGCCGATCGGGGCTCCAACCCCAAGGTAGCTCAGCACCGCCTCGGTAAGAACTAGTCCCGAAAATCCCAACACAAATTTGATGACCACAAGGTGCATCACGTTCGGCAGGAGATGGCGAGTGATGATTTTCCAGTCCGATTGACCCATCGCTTTTGCTGCAGTGATGTAGGGCTTTTCAGTCTGCCGTAGTGTTTCACCGCGGATGAGGCGCGCAAGCCCAACCCAGCCGGTGATTCCCAGCGCGATCGACATGGTGCCGAGGCCCTTTCCAAGCACCATTAAAATGGCAACCAGCATGAGAATCTCCGGCACCGATGCGATTGTGCTGTAGAGATACTGAATCAAATCATCTACCCAGCGCTTGTAGTAGCCAGCCATGATTCCAAGCAGCACACCGATGGGTATGTAAATAATGCTGGTGAGCCCGCCAATGATCAGGGCGGTGCGGGTAGCGCGGAGAGTCTGGACCAAGGTATCGCGGCCAAGGGTGTCTGTGCCGAGAAGATGGCGCCCATTGAGCGGCCTTGGATTCGCGACGGAGAATGCATGGGTGGCCATTGGGGCCGCATACTCTTTCTCCTGTGGAATGCCCGTCGTTACAAGATCCAGAAGCGTCCGGCGACCTTCGTTGGACGGGAGGCGGATCATCTCCATGCTCCCAATGAAGACAAAGAGAACGATCACCACGAACGCTGCGATACCGACGTAATCGCGCTTCAATCGGCTACTCGCGGCCTGCCAGCGTTCGCCTTTTGTAGCCGAACTCAGGAGCGAGGCGACAAGCGCATAGCCGATAAGCACGAGAGTGTTTTGAAACCAGAGTTGATCAAGGAGGGCCATTTGGAGCGGTTGTCAGCAATGGTTAATGGAGTCGGATCCTCGGGTCGGCCCATGCGTAGCATAAGTCCGTTAGAATCAGGCCGAACAGATAGAGAATTGAACCTAGAAATACGGACGCCTGCACCACCGCAAAGTCGGGTGCTTGAATCGCCGAGAAAAGAACGTTTCCGAGCCCTGGGATGCCGAAAAAGTTTTCAATCACCAGCGAACCCATGATCAGGAACGGAAGCGAGGCGACCATCATCGTGATCAGATTAATCAAACCGTTCTTGAGCACATGCTGCAGTAAAACCCGAGCGCTTGAAACACCCTTCGCCCGCGCCGTCCGAATATAGTCCTGGCCCATTTCCTCTAAAAACAGCGCGCGAAAGAGACGCACGTCGGCACCGAGTCCGCTCACGACAATCAGCGCCACCGGCAAAAGCAAGAACTTGAGCGTGCTCATCCCCTGCATGTGAAATCCGAATGCCGGAAAATACTTTAGCACCAGCGCAGCAAACCATTGCCCGAAGATGATGTACACCATCAGCGGAACGCTCATCAGCGCGATGCAGAGAAAGGTTCCAAGCAGGTCCAGAGCCGAGTTTCTGATAAACACAAAGTAGAGCGCAAAACCGATCGAAACCATCAATCCCAACAAGAACGCGGGGAGCGTGATTAAAAGGGAGGGCAGCGCGCCTGATTTGAAGATATCGATGAGCGGTCGCCCTGTAACGTCCGAGGATCCCAAGTCAAAAGTCGCCAGCCGCGTCATTTGATGTATGAAAAGCGAGTCCTTCCAGGAGCGGCTGATTAAAAGGTAATCCGCGAAAGACTGCTTCGCCGCCCGCGGTACAATGATCGGTTTGTCGTAGCCGCGGTTGTGAAGCCACGTGTTCACCGTTTGTGGCGTTGCTTTCGGGCCGAGCACCCGGCGGGCCATTGCATCAGGGCTCTGAATTACAAAGAACAAAAAGAACGTGAGCAGCATCACGCCGAAGACAATCGGCACGGAAAACAAAACACGGCGGATGATGTAAGCGAACATAGTCAGGGCTTCCTGTTGAGGCGCAATCCTGCGGCTGCCGCGAGCATTAGCCCGACCAGAACGCCGACCGGCCACAAAGGCTTCGCATTCCAAGCCGCGCGATTTTTGCGGCGGAGATCGTCCTTAAGAACGCCGTATTTTAATCCGCCTTCGAGAATCGGGTTGCTTTGGATTCGCGGTGCCCACTCGTGCGTGAGTGCGAACAGAGACTTGTGCATCAGTAGGATTGCCGGTGCGTCCTCGCTCAGGATCGAATTCAGCTTTAACGCTATTTCCTCCCGTTCCGGACCGTTTTCCATCGTC
Organism: Akkermansia muciniphila; assembly: GCA_945906945.1. Lineage (GTDB taxonomy): Bacteria > Verrucomicrobiota > Verrucomicrobiia > Chthoniobacterales > Chthoniobacteraceae > Chth-196. Next base: position 1,303 of record CAMDSZ010000100.1, on the reverse strand, counting down.
GCCATTTTTTCAAACAATCGGTCAAAGTCCCCGTTCTTGTATCTGGAAGCGTTCTTCCCAGCGGGCGGGAGGTTTTTGCTGTAGTAGAGGAAAAAGAAGTTCTCCGGGTCCGGATAATCCGCTCCCCAGCCACTACCAGCCGCGATTTGAAATCCGCCGTTGTCGAGTTTCTCAAGCAAACGAGAAAAGGTGTTTTCCACGATTTTGAGGTGGATCCCAATCTGTTCAAATTGCCGTTGCTCGAACTCCGCCATCAAGCGCTCGTCGGCGCCGTTTGCGGTGGTGTCCAGGGTGATTTCAAGTTGTTTGCCGGATGCGTCGCGTCCGTTGGGATAACCTGCCTCTGCAAGCAGCGCTTTCGCCCGCTCAAGGTTGTATCCGTAGGGGTTCTTGAAATCCTTCTGGTGACCTGCGATGCCGGGCGGCAGTAACTGTTGCGCGACGATGGGGACGCTGTTGTAGAAGGTGTCGAGATACGCTTGTGAGTTGAATGCCGCTGACAGCGCCTGGCGCAGCTTCCGGTTCGGGCCAAGCACTGGGTCCTCCATGTTCAGGGACATGTAATACGTGCTCGGTTCCGTATCGCGGTGCAGGGTGATGCCTCGGCTTTTGTATTTGTCCGACAGATCCCGCGAGGGTGTCATCAGTGAGGAGAACGCGTCTTTTCCCACTCCCATACCGTCCAGGTAGCCCTGCCGAAACAGCAGGAAGATTGGTACGGCTTCGCGGAAAATCGTCATGTGAATCTCGTCAACCAGCGGCAGTGGGTGCCCGGCGAGAGGCGCGACCAACGCAGTTTGTTCGGGACTCCAGCCCTCTGAGGGAAACACCGTCGTCCGGTACCCGGAATTTCTAACCAGCCTGATGCTCGAATTGCGTTTCCATTCCTGCAGCTTGAATGGGCCGGTAGCCACTGGGTGAAAGCGGAAAAGGTCGCGTGGTTTTCCATCATGTATTTTCCCATCATAATACTCGACCGCTTCTTTCGCGACGGGCGAAGTGAAGTGCATTGCGAGCCAGTAAAGCAGCTGAGGGTAAGGCGCTTTCAAGTGAATCTCAAAGGTGTGTCTTCCGGTGACGACTAATCCCTCAAGAGCCTTGCCGTAGTCGTAAGCCCCGGTTTTCTTCGCCGCTTCAAAAGCCTGTTCCATTCCAAGCACGTAGTCTTGAAGATTGGAGAGCGCTGGGCATTCAACCTTCGGATCGGCGATGCGATGAAATGCGAACTGAACATCCCCCGCGACCAGTTCGCGGCCTGCTCCATTTGGGAAACACGGATCGTCTTGGAAGAGAATGCCCTCTT
>CAMDSZ010000099.1 GCA_945906945.1 Akkermansia muciniphila | reverse complement strand
TGGATTCGCGGCGCCTCGACAAGCTCGCTTCCAAGGATCCAGAGGGCAAGGTGCGCGTTTATCAGGATTGGAGGCAACTGCTTGAAAAGGAGGCGAAAAATCTCGATGCCGTGACCATCGCCACGCCGGATCACATGCATGCGCCGATAGGGGTCGCATCGATGCAGCTAGGGCTCCACGCCTACATCCAAAAGCCGCTGGCGCATGATCTGCACGAAGTGCGCCGGCTTACCGAAATCGCCCGTGAGCGCAAGCTGCAGACGCAGATGGGTATCCAAGTGCATTCCAGCGCCCAGTATCGGACGGCTGTGAACCTGATCCACTCCGGTGTGATTGGAAAAATCCGCGAGGTGCACACCTGGAGCAACAAGAAATGGGGCGACTCCGAACCCGAACCAGCGCACTCCGACCCTGTTCCGCAGGAGCTTAACTGGGACCTTTGGCTTGGAGTGGCCCCGGAAAGACCGTTCGTGAACGGCATCTATCATCCGGGCAACTGGCGCAAACGGCTCGCTTTCGGCACCGGCACTTTTGGCGACATGGGCTGCCATATTTACGACCCGGTGTTCAAGGCGTTGGGGGTGGGGTCCCCGATCAGCGTGCGCAGCGAAGGACCGGCGCCAAGCAACTGGAGTTGGGCCATCAACGCGGTGGTGCACTACGTGTTCCCGGGCTCCAAGTTCACCGATGGAAACACTGTCAAAGTCGTGTGGTATGACGGAGACGAAAAACCACCCGCCGACATTCAAAGCCTGATCGAAGGCCAGGCGATCCCCGCTCAAGGCTCGATTTTCATCGGCACCAAGGGCCGGATGCTTCTGCCTCATGTCGACTGGCCGAAGCTCTTCCCTCTGGCAGAGTTCAAGGATTACCAGATCGAGAAAGCCGCAGCCGAAGACCATCGCGCGCAGTTCATCGATGCCGTGCTCGGAGGTCCCTCGCCATCGGCTTCCTTTGACTATTCTGGTCCATTAACCGAAGCGATCCTACTCGGCGGCGTTGCGAGCTTCCACCCGAAGACGACCCTTGAGTGGGACAGCGCGGCGATGCGGTTTCCGAAACATCCCGAGGCGGATAAGCTTGTGAGGCGCCCGTACCGAAAGGGCTGGGAGGTTCCGGCTTTAAGCTAGAGCGCCAAGTCTTCACTCCGGCCATCAAACCCTCCGGGCGCAGGTCTCGAAACAAAGCGTAGCGCGTTCTCTGGGCTGCGCTTCGATTCTGGGGTATGCTGGCAAAGGTTTTCTCTGCGGCGGTGCAGGGCGTGGAGGGGTTGGAAGTCGAGATTGAGGTGAACTCTTCGGGAGGGGCGACGGGGATAGTCATTGTGGGTCTGCCCGATACCGCCGTGAGGGAAAGTCGCGATCGCGTGACCACGGCCGTCTCAAATAGCTTGCTACACTGGCCACGGGGACGCACCACCATCAACCTCGCTCCGGCGGATGTAAGGAAAGAAGGCCCCTCATTTGACCTGCCCATTGCGCTAGGACTCGTGGGGGCCTGCGAGGAGACTCCGCTTCCAGGCCTGGAGCGCTTTTGCGTCGTGGGAGAACTCGCGCTCAACGGCGTGGTGCGCCCGATTCGTGGTGCCCTGGCAATCGCACTTGCTGCACGCAAAAATGGAAGATGCGGATTGATCCTGCCTGAAGCCAACGCGGAGGAGGCGTCTCTCATCGAGGGAGTCGAAATTTTCGGGGTCAAAAATCTTCACCAAACCGTCCAGTTCCTGCGCGGCGAAATCACCATTTCCCCGACTCCACACCAAAGCGGAGCTTTGCTCTCGCAAAACACAACGAGCGGCACTGATGACTTTTCCGATGTCCGCGGCCAGCACCTCGCCAAGCGTGCCATTGAGGTCGCTGTGAGCGGCGGACACAACCTGCTGATGCTCGGCGTTCCGGGTTCCGGTAAATCGATGCTCGCCAAACGGATCCCGTCGCTGATGCCACCGATGTCGCTCGAGGAGGCCATTGAAACCACAAAAATCCACAGCGCCTGCGGGTTGCTAATTGGAAAACATCCCGCCTTCGTGGCCCAGCGCCCATTCCGCGCGCCGCACCACACCATTTCGGATGCGGGCCTGCTCGGTGGATCCGCAAACCCCAGTCCGGGTGAAGTCAGCCTCGCACACAATGGCGTCCTGTTTTTGGACGAACTGCCCGAATTTAAACGCACCACGCTGGAGGTACTTCGGCAACCGCTGGAGGATCGAACGGTCACGATTGCGCGCGCGGCGGGGAGTATGACCTTTCCAGCGGACTTCGTCTTTGTGGCAGCGTTGAACCCGTGTCCCTGCGGGTACTATGGAGACCGCAAGAAGGCGTGCCGCTGCTCCGAACAGCAAGTCCACAGGTATCGGCAGCGAATTTCCGGCCCGTTGCTGGACCGAATTGATCTTCACCTCGAAGTACCCGCGTTGAGTTACCACGAGCTATCTCGAGGGCACGAAGGCGAAAGCTCCTCAAGCATCCGCACCAGGGTCTTGCGTGCGCGACAGCGTCAATCGGAGCGCCTCGGTGCAAGAACACGATGCAATGCACGGATGACTTCGCGTCAAATCCGGGAGACATGCGGGCTTGGGTCGGCGGAGGCCGTAGTGCTCCAAAACGCGGTGGCCGCGCTGCATCTGAGCGCGCGGGCCTACGACCGGATTCTCAAAGTCGCGCGCACAAGAGCCGACTTGGAGGAGAGCGAACACATAGCCGCGCATCACCTACAAGAAGCGATCGGCTATCGCGCCCTTGACCGAGAGGTCTGGAAGTAGACCTCCCTCACTGGACCTGTCCCTGCAAAGTCAGCATCACCACTGACAAAGGCTCCCAATCGTGCCATGGCACTTCAAATCTTTTGGGCAAATAAAGTCAGTGCAAAAGGGTCTTTCCCGAGGACGTCATAAGAATGCGATTTTCATAAACTCCCACAGCTTTTTGGATAACAATTAAAATGCCCACCCCACACGCTTCTTTTCCCTCTTCAAAAGCCTTTGTCTTTCGGATTCTGTTCGGCTTCAGCGTCCTCGCTCTCCTTGAGAACCAAGCTCACACGGCAGCAACCAAACCAAATATTATCGTCTTTATTGCCGATGATATCGGATGGGACGACTACGGATGTTATGGCAATCCAGCCGCCCGCACGCCGAATATTGATTCGCTGGCCCGCCGCGGCCGTCGTTACTCCCAGGCCTTCCTCACCGCCAGCAGCTGTAGCCCGAGCCGCTCCAGCATCATCACAGGACGCTACCCCCACAACCTCGGGCCCGCCGCAGAGCTCCATTTGCCAATCTCCCCCAATCTTCCGTGGGTGCCAGCCCTGCTCCACCGCTCAGGCTACCACACCGTACTGGTCGGGAAGAACCACATGTCCGTTGATTTCGCGAGCGGCAAGGCCCCATTCGAGCCTCGCTGGGATTCGGTGGTGAAAGGTAAGGTTCCCGGGAACAGTGGCCTTGAATCGGAGTGGGTGGACACCCTTCAAAGTCGTCCCAAGGACAAGCCGTTCTTTTTCTGGCTCGCTTCCTCAGACGCTCATCGCGGCTGGGATGGGGATCTCGAATGGAACCAGTCCCTCTACGGTCCAAAGCATCAACCCGAGGAGGTCCGCGTCCCAGCCTACCTGATCGATGATGCAGCAACCCGCAAGGATCTCGCCTCGTACTACAACGAAATCACGAGGTTCGATTACTACGTCGGGGTGATGGTCGAAGCCTTGGCCAAGGAAGAACTGTTGGAAAACACCTTAATCCTGCTGCTTGCCGACAACGGCCGGCCATTTCCCCGAGCCAAGACCCGTCTACACGACTCGGGCATGAAAACAGGGCTCATTGCGCATTGGCCTGCTCGCATACAATCGCCGGGGACCACATGCGACTCCCTAATAAGCAGCATCGACATCGCTCCAACCCTCATGGAGGCTGCAGGCGCTCTGCCAATGCCGACCGCTCAAGGAATCAGTTTCCTGACCACGTTCACCGATCCAAAAGCCATTGTTCGAAAACACGCGTTCTCCGAGCACAACTGGCACGACTACGAAGCCCATGGACGCGCGGTGCGTTCCGAGGGTTACCTTTATATCCGCAACGAGCGCCCCAACGAACCGTGGCAGGGACCTGCCGACTCGGTCGCATCGCCCTCCCATCAGGCTCTGCTAGCGGCACGCAAAACAGGAGAACTCACCCCCGCTCAACGGGACGTGTTTCTTTCGCCTCGACCTCGGGAGGAGTTGTACCGGACGGAAACCGATCCCCTCCAATTGGACAATCTCTCGGACAAACCCGATCACGCTGCTGTAAACAAACGATTGTCTGAATTGCTCGATGCTTGGATGCAAGAGACCGGCGATTCGATCCCCCAAAACCTATCGCCGGACGGATATGATCGCGAAACTGGAAAAGCGCTAATCAAGGGCCCTCTGCAAAGGGGCACTTGGCCGGGGCAACCCCGCGAAGCGCATAAAATCGACGCTTCAGGCCCCCGCTAAGGCAGCGAGCACCCCTGCCGATGCTATCCCTGCACCGAAAAAACTTCTCGCATGAAAAACGCATACTCTGCCCTTCGCCCGCTCCAGTCCCTGCTTGGCGCGATATTCTTGCTCTGCGCAAGCTCCCCGCTATTTGCTGAAATCCGGCTGCCCCACTTCTTCTCGGATCACATGGTCCTCCAAAGGGAGCGCGAGGTTGCCGTCTGGGGAGAAGCTGATCCCAGCGCATCCATCCAGTTAGACTTCAAGGGACGGCAGGCCCAGACGACCGCGGACGAAAAAGGTTTTTGGAAAGCCAGAATCCAGTCCGGCCCGGCCGACGCCACCGGCGCGGTCCTCACAATCTCCAGCGGGAAAGACAGGGTTGAACTCAAGGACGTACTCGTGGGCGAAGTGTGGTTCGCCTCCGGCCAGTCCAACATGGTCTTCCGAATCAAACTCGCGCTGGGCGGCCCAGAATTCGCCGCGAAAGCTAACTTCCCAGCCTTCCGGTTGTTCGATGGTCCCACCGTAACTGCATCAGAGGCGCAAAAGGATATTGAAGGCCACTGGGCCGCATGCACGCCCGAGACCGTGATGAACTGGTCAGCTGTTGCCACTTTCTTCGCAACGCGCCTCCATCAGGAACTGGGCGTACCCATCGGGATCATTGAATCGAGCTGGGGCGGAAAACCCATCGAGGCCTTCATCAGCCGAGATGTCCTGAACACGTTGCCCGCCTCCAAATCCCTCGTCGACTCGCTGTACGAAGCCGAAAAGAACTATGATTCAGAAAAGGCCGAAGCGGCCTATGAAAAATCCATGGAAGTTTGGAAAACTGCGGTAGCTGAGGCCAAATCCGCTAACGATGAGAGCTCTCTTCGCAAGCTCAGGAAGCCCGATGCCCCCAAACGTCCCCTGCTAACCGAGCGCAATCCGGGAGTCATCTTTGACGCGATGATCCACCCTTTCAGCGGCTACACAATGCGCGGCGCCATTTGGTATCAAGGCGAGGGCAATTCGCACCCGGGGTCTGTCCCTTACGACCAGACCTTGCCACTCTTGATCCAGGACTGGCGCAAGCGCTGGCAGGATCCCTTCAGCTTTTATTACGTGCAGCTGGCCAACTATTATGAACCTACCACACAGCCTGGCGCCGCCCATGGATGGCCCCTGGTTCAGGACGGGATGCGACGCGTGCTCTCCAAAATCCCAAAGACGGGCATGGCAGTGATCAATGACGTCGGAGATGCAACCGACATCCATCCGAAAGACAAACGCACCCCGGGAGAGCGGCTGGCCCGATGGGCCCTCGCGAAAGACTACGGACGGGAGATCCTCTTCAGCAGCCCCCTGTTCAAGTCTAGCTCAACCCAAGGCAGCGAAATAACCATTACCTTTGAGCACACGGGTGCTGGTCTCAAAGCAAAGGATGGCGGTCCTCTAAAACGCTTTGAGATCGCCGGAGAGGACCGCAAGTGGGTATGGGCCAAGGCGGAGGTCGCAAACAAGGACACCGTCCGCGTAAGCAGCCCCGATGTGCCCAAGCCCGTCGCCGTCCGATACGCTTGGGCCGCGAATCCCGAGGGAGCCAACCTCGTCAATAGCGAAGACCTGCCCGCCTCCGTGTTCCGAACGGATGACTGGGACGATGTCATCCCACCGCCCAGCGCCGCCGCCGCAAGAGCGGCGCAAGTCAATGAAATGCGTGCGCTTGCTCAAAAGCTCAATCAAACCGCCCCAAAGAGCGAGGAAGCCAAGGCTATGAAGTCTAAACTCGATCAAATGATGAAAGACTTCAAAGACAACACTCCGCCCTCGAAATAAGAAGCCTACAGCTAAGCCAAACCGCAGGCAGTGCGGCGCCAGCGTTGGCGTTCTTGTGGTAGACATTCTGGGCAAAGATTCAAATGCCGCCTCGTTTGTGTCTCCAATGGTCTTCTTTCCCGCAGGCATCTCTGGGTTCGGCGATCCCCTTTTCCCCAATCGAAGTAGAATTGCCTGCTAACAAAATTTTTCTGCCTTCCTAAGTCAGCGCGAGAAATTACTACCCATGATCGAGGAGTACTCACCCTACCTCCATGTGAGCGCCGTAGACCCGCCGGTTCACCTGAGCTACCGCGAGGTACCCGCTCCGAGGGAAGAGCAGAAAAACCCTACTCACAGCGCTAACTTCAGCACCCTCCTGAAGGAAAGTTGCGACGGACTCAATGTCCCCTGCTAGCTATCGTATCCCGGCGCTCCTGGAGTTGAGAACGACAGCAACTTGACCTTCATACTTGCCACATCCGGTCTGCCTGTCGCCCCCCCAGCTCACAGTCTAAAGGCGATGCCCAATCCTTACTGGCTTTGAAATGAAACCCCTCCATCCATTCCGATTCGCATCCCAAATTTGCAACCTCTGGGTCGCCTTAATGTGCCTCTTCCCAGGACGCCTCCACTCTACTCCCCTAGCCTCGTCCAATGCCACGACTCAGCCGCCTCGGCCGGAGGATGGGCGATTGAACGGAGCAGCCAGCACTACGTCGGACGCCGATGCTGGCTTTGCTAGTCGGACATCAAAAGTGCTTTTCGCCAAGGCAGCCCCGAAAGAAGCGCCCCCGACATCGCGAACACCAGCCCCCGGCGCCGATGTCAGCCTCCCTCGCGTCCTGCTCATTGGAGACTCGATCTGTTACGGCTATGAAAAACATGTTCGCAAACAACTCGAGGGCAGAGTCGAGCTCGTAAAAAACCCCGGAAACGCCGAATACACTGGCAATGGAATAAAGCACTTGGACGAGTGGCTGGGAGATGTCCGTTGGGACGTGATCCACTTCAACTGGGGCTTGTGGGACATGTATGGTTGGCGCTATCACAACGTAGAGCGTTCGCCGGCATCTTACGAAAAACGACTGGAAACCCTCGTGACCCGATTGAAACAAACCGGTGCGAAACTCATCTGGGCAACCACCACACTGGCCTGCCCCGGTCCCGAAAAAACGATGCTGGACCGCTTCCAACAATCAGTACGGATCACACCTGAAATTCAAAACGAATACGCAGAAGCCGCCCTGCGGGTCATGAAAAGGCACTCCGTCGCCATCAATGATTTGCACGCGCTCATGCTTCCTCACCTTAAAGAATACCTGATTGCCGAGGACAACGTGCATTACACAGACGCAGGCAGCCAGAGGCAGGCCGACCAGGTCACAAAGGCCATTTTAGAGGCTCTTCGCTAGCCCGGGCAGCGCGGACCGCGCTGCTCCCTCAAACATCCTCGTGTGAATTAAATTCTGCTCATGCTCTCGTTCCGAATCTCGATGTCCATTTTTTGCTGTTTGGCGGCTTCCCTCGCTTCGGCAGCCACTCCTTCCAAGCCAAACGTTGTATTGATCCTCGCCGATGATTTGGGCTACGGCGATTTGGGCTCGTACGGAGCCACCAAGGTCAGCACTCCCAACATTGACCGCCTGGCGCGAGAGGGCACCCGTTTCACCAATGCGTACACGCCCGGCTCGGTTTGCTCGCCAACCCGCTACAGCTTGCTCTCAGGTCGTTATTTCTGGCGCAACCCCATGCATCCCCCCACTGGAGTACTGGCCCCGGGCGCACCTTTACTCTTTGAAGAAAATCGCATGACTTTGCCGCAGCTTTTCAAAAACCAGGGCTATTCCACAGCCGCGATCGGTAAATGGCATCTGGGCGTTGGCCGCGGCCCCGATTACCTTGCTCGCTACGATTGGAATCAAGATGAAATCCGGCCTGGACCGCTTGAAATCGGCTTTGATTACTTTTACGGGATGGCCGCCAACGTCGGTAACGAACCCGCCTTCTATTTCGAAAACCGGCGTTTTGTTGGGCGAATGAAGGGGGACGTTGTAACGATGGGGCGGCGCGAAAAGGTTGAGCCATGGACTCCAGAAGTGCGCTACCGTCCGGAAGAAGTGGGCGGCGAGATTGCACGCAAGGCCGTTTCATTCATCGAGCAGAGCGGCAACTCGCCTTTTTTCCTATACGTAGCAACCAATATTCCCCACCACGATGTCACACCCGCTCCTGAGAATACGGGTAAAAGTCAGTGCGGTCCCTACGGCGATTTTGTTCAGGAACTGGACGGGCACGTGGGCCAGATTTTAGCGGCTCTGGAAAAAAAAGGCGTGCTCGATCAGACGCTCGTGATTTTCACCAGCGACAACGGCGGAGTTGTCACCGACGCCAGTCATCGCCTGGAACCTTACTGGCAAGCATTGCAATCCGGCCATCGAATCTGCGGAGCCCTACGCGGGCGCAAACATAGCATTTACGAGGGCGGCTTCCGGGTACCTTTTCTGGCGCGCTGGCCTGGTCAAATTCCAGCCGCTCGCACCACCGATGAAGTCATCGGCCTTACAGATGTGATGGCTACCTGTGCCGCGCTCATTGGCGTTTCTCTTCCGGACACGGCCGCCGAAGATAGCGTCAACCTCCTGCCCCTGTGGCGTGGCGAGGCTGCTGCCAAGGGACGAGAGCATCTGGTGTTGAAATCCGCCAACGGGATCTTCGCAGTGCGGGAGGGATCCTGGAAATTGATCGAACAACGCGAAATCGCCCCGGGCCAAAAGCGAGAGCCCGAGAACAACAATCAGCTTTACGATTTGAGCAGCGATCCAGCCGAAACCCAGAACCGGTGGGAGGACCAGCCCGAGATTGTGTTGCGACTCCGTCGTCTCCTCGAGTCTACGCAGAAGCAATCCGGAGCCCAATAGACTCACCTCATGTTTTCCGGGCCCAGCCCTGCCTACCTTTGTTATCGCCATACAGCAGATCGCGGCTCGCCCTGGCACCTTAAACCACGGAATCCGAGCTTTGAAACGAGAGCTGTCCAAGCCAGACAATGTAAAAGCAAACACACATAGAAAGGCGCACAGACCGAAAAACTGACCTCTAACCCCACATTCAGGTGACGGCGGAAATTCAGCCTCTTCGTTGGAGGGACGTGTTGCTGCGATTGCCGCTCGCGATTCCGGTCTCGGTTTTTTGTTTATTGATGGAGTGCTACTCTGTGCTGACCGCCGATGGAACACTCATCGATGGGTCCGGAAACGACGGCACACGAATCAAGACGAATCACTTCTGTTCGCAGCGTCCTTCTGAGTTATGGTGGGCAAAGAACACCAAATGACATTCAGCGAACTAGGAATCACCCCTGCACTTGTGGCCGCTCTGGCCAAACAAACCATCAGCGAACCCACCCCGATCCAGCGCTTAGCTATTCCTGTGATTGCGGAGGGCAAGGATGCATACGTACATTCGGAGACTGGCTCTGGCAAAACCCTCGCCTATTTGCTTCCACTACTCTGCCGTTTGGATCTCAAGTCAGAGACCACGCAACTTGTCATCGTCGCTCCCACGCACGAACTCGCGATCCAAATTCAACGGCAGTCCTGCGACCTAGCGCAACACGCAGCCCTCTCCTTTCGCACTTTGCTGCTCATTGGAGGCACCTCTTTAGACCGGCAGATTGAAAAGTTAAAAAAGAAGCCTCACGTGGCGGTCGGTTCCCCAGGGCGGATTTGCGAACTCATCGAGATGGGGAAACTGAAGGCGCATACCTTTAAGACCATCGTGCTCGACGAGGCAGACAACCTTCTCGAGGACAAGAGCCTCGTGTCTGTTCGAAAAATCGTCACTTCAGCACCCGGTAATCGGCAGCTTGTTTTTGTTTCGGCCACAGCCCAAGCACGCAGCGCACATGAGGTGACTTCCCTCTCCCCAAATCACGTCTTACTCCAAACCGAAGACGCTCCGCTCAACCCGAATATTGAACACCTATTCGCGGTTTGCGAGGAACGGGATAAGCCCGACGTGCTGCGAAAAATGATCCATGCCACCGCAGCGGAGCGCGCTCTGGTTTTCGTTCACCGCAACGCCACAGCCGAAATGGTCGCGTCGAAGCTGTCTCATCATAAAATTTCTGTAAGCGACCTCCACGGTGCCTTTGTCAAAGCCGATCGCAAAAAAGCGATGGACGATTTCAGGAGCGGTAAAATACGAGTTCTTATTGCCTCAGATATTGCCGCACGCGGTCTAGACATTGCAGGGGTCAGTCACATTTTCAACCTCGACGCCCCCTCCCAAAGCCTCGCGTACATTCACCGCGTCGGACGCAGTGCGAGAGCGGGCGCAAAGGGGGTCGCGATTTCTCTCTTCACTAAGGAAGAAACGCGTCTAGCGCGTCGTTATCACGAAGATCTTGGACTACACATGCAGGAAGTCCGTCTCAGAGAGGGAACCCTGATCGCTGTCGAAAATACGTAACCACAAGCTCCATTACCAGCGTGGTTCAACCGCCTCTCTGGCCTCAGTAGTTTTCTGCCGAAACGCGACTCAAGGCGCGTGTTTCGTATTCTTCTCAGTCGTTTTTCCAAATTTGTTGCCCGATCAGAGGGCTCCGTCTTGCTTCACAAGCTCATCAAGAAGAGTCCGCAAATCCAAAGCAGCCTGCTTTAGACTGGCTTCGTACCTGGGCGCGCCAAACCGCTTTAATCCAAGCGGTGTAAAAACATTCACTACCTCCTGCGCATCGCCCGTATCAAAGACGCCGTATGCGCCGAAACTTTTCACAAGACTTTGTCCTCTTTCTTTGATCACGCCACCCCTCCCATAAGTGTTGTCTGGAGCCGAATGTGAGCCATCGCCTCCCGGTCCAAGGCAAACGAATTCTCTTCCGACCAGCAGTCTCGGCGCACCCTTCTGCTGTCCGCCTTTAGCTTGAAAGCATGTGGTCTTTAGGTTGCGCGCAGAGGGCCTCTTTAGACGATTGGGCTTTGCGCGGCCGGAAGCATGGACTTGTCTAGGGTTATGAGCACAGACTTTGCTGAATTAGATTATCGTAAAACCCCGCTTGGAGACTTGGTTCTGCGGAGGCGCAAGGTGCGCGAGCTCGACGGGCTAGAAGTTTTTGAAGTCAAACTTGGCGAGGCTTTTCTCATGTCGAGCCTCTTCCACGAGGTGGAGGTCGCGCTTGCGGACCTTGGAATCTCGCGGTTGGAAGGCGGGGATTTTGATGTTGTGGTCGGAGGATTGGGTCTTGGGTACACCGCCCGCGCTGCCTTGAAGCACGCCAGCGTACGCTCGCTGGTCGTGGTCGACTTTCTGTTACCTGTCATCGAATGGCACAAACAGGGGTTGGTGCCGCTCGGGAATGAGATTACCGCCGATCCACGCTGTCGGCTCGTTCACGGAGACTTTTTTGCACTGGCCGCTGAACCCGAGTCCGGATTCGACCTCGCGAGTCCAGGCCGCCGTTTTCACGCGGTGCTGCTCGATATCGACCATTCGCCAAAAAACCTGCTTCACGAAAGGCATGCGGGCTTTTATTCGGAGGAGGGACTGCGCCGGTTGGCATCCCACATTTACCCGGGAGGAGTGTTTGCTCTCTGGTCTGATGACGCGCCGGATGCAGAATTCCTCACAGTGCTCAAGAAGGCATTCACCGGTTGCGAAGCGCACGTCGTGCGTTTCCACAATCCGCTTTTAGAAAGGGAATCAGCGAGCACTGTATATCTCGCGCGCAGGAGTTAGCCGAGCACGATTCCAACGGGCATCTTTTCTCGTTTCTCGGAACGAGCCGGCTCCTTGCATTGCCTCCGCCTCGTGACTCAGTTTGAATGGCACTAAAAGCCAGTTGACCAACCATTTGCTGACGCCAACCTGCTCCAGCCGGCTACCTTGTGTTTTTGAGGTGCGGAACCCGCACTTCAAGCTATTGTTCACCCTCCCAAAAACGGATCGCTGGGCTAGCCTGGCAAACCGTTTCATTCATAGAACAACGACTTTCTTGCCTATCACTTATGACCGCCTCCGTTCGATGGATTGAATCCACCTGCTGGGAATTAGCATTCTACGGCCTACCAAACCGCATCCCTTGGCCCGAGGACGCTGATCCGGCCTCTGCCCAGATCGCACCCCTGAATCTTGAAGCCCTCTT
>CAMDSZ010000098.1 GCA_945906945.1 Akkermansia muciniphila | reverse complement strand
TGGGCAAGGTAGTCGCGTTGCCCCGTCCGTTGTCACCGCCTTCACGCAACCCGTTGTTCTACGACCAAGCCCGCGCCGCTTTCAGCGGGCACACTGGATTTTTTCAAACCCAGGCTGCACTTCAAATGGCCTTTGGCGACAGGTTAACTGGCGTGCTGCGGTTCTTTGTGAATCGTTCTCCGATTGAACTCTACGTTAACAGAGGGCGATTTGTCTTTGCTTCAACTCGCAACTGCGCCCTCTACTGCCAGCAATCGCCTGCAGTGCTAGAGCAGGCGACGCTGGGGCAAATCGTTGAAGCAAGCGAAGCCCAAGAGGTTTCGGGGTGCCCTCTGTTTTTATACCTGGGAATGCGAGGTGTCATACCTCAGGAGGATGTAGTGCCAGTTGTTCGCGAGCACGGACACCGCCTTTTTTCCTCACTGTGGACGGCGGGACGCGTTCCTTTCGAGTTTGAGCGCATGGATGTCCTTCCTGAATTTGCGGAGAAGTTTCCTGCATCGGGCGAGGACGCCGACAACTGGGTGTTAGTCAGCTTGCGGCAACTCCAGACAAACGAGCTTCCTGTTGGAATGCGGATCGACCCAAACGGTTCTCCTGTTTACACTCGAAAGGGAGCGTCTCTGATCGAGCGACTAAGGCTATCGGACTTGGAGTCCCGCTTCGCCGCGCGGGTTAATGGCGCGGAGTCTCTACTTTCCATCGCAAAGCGAACCGGCATCGATATGGAGGAAGCCAAAGCAGTCGTGTTTAGGTTCACCACTCTGGGAGTGATGGATTACTGGACCGGACAGGCATTGCCCGGAAGCTCGCCTGCAATTTCGGCTCAAAGGCTTCCTCAACGAACGGAAGCGCGCTGATGTTGCTTTAGAAGGTCCGATTCTTCATTTAGTTTCATTTCGCCCAATTTGAACTATTTCACCCGATGCTCGCCTCCAAGTAGTCTGCATCGTTTTTGAAGAGATCCAATCATCAGGATTCAAGTTTTTTAGCGACCATTATTTTAATGACCATGGCCAAGCCCGTTTCCAAAACTTCCGAGTCAACCTTCGAAAGCGCTCTTGAGCGACTCGAACAGATTGTTGGCGAAATGGAGGGAGATAAACTCGTGTTGGAAGACTTGCTTGCGCGCTACGAGGAAGGAACGAGGTTGGTGAAAGTATGTCAGCAGCGTTTGGATTCCGCAGAGCGCAGGATTGAGCTGATCGCTCGGGGCGCTGGGGGTGAGGCAGAGTTGAGTGAATTCGATCCGACGGCGGTTGCTGCGACTGCGGCAAGACCAACCCCTGCGGCAACCCCTCGCCGGTCTACGGCGCCCTCATCGCCCGAGGATGTCAGCCTCTTTTAAGGCAGGCGGATTCTGCCAATTCTGCTCGGTGAGGCTCAGAAAATCTGGGTTTTTTAGCACACAAGCCCTACAACCAATTGATCCATGGCTAAAAACCTACTCGAAACAATCAATTCTCCGGCGGATGTAAAGAAGCTGGCGGAGCGAGATTTGCCGCAACTCGCGCAGGAGGTGAGGAATGAATTAGTGCGTGTGCTTTCAGCGGATAATCCGAAGTCAGTGGGTGGGCACCTCGGACCAAATCTCGGCGTCGTTGAACTTACCATTGCGATGCATCGGGTGTTCTCAACTCCCAGCGACAAGTTTGTTTTCGACGTTTCACATCAGGGCTACGTTCATAAAATGCTTACAGGTCGGCGTGAACGTTTTGATACGATTCGCCAGTACGAAGGGTTGAATGGATTTCTGCTCAGAAGTGAGAGTGAGCATGATTGTTATGGTGCGGGGCATGCCGGGACCGCTCTGTCCGCTGCCTTGGGAATGGCTGTGGGCCGCGATCTTCGCGGTGGAGACGAACATGTGGTATGCGTTGCAGGCGATGCGGCCTTAACCTGTGGAGTGAGTTATGAGGCACTTAACAACGCAGCTGAACAAACCCGCCGCTTCATCGTTGTGCTGAATGACAACGAGTGGTCGATCGCGAAAAACGTGGGGGCAATTGCGACATACCTCAATCGAATCGCAACGCATCCGACCTATTCGCATCTGCATGAGAAAGCATCTCATTTTGTGAAGATGATCGGTGGCCAGTTTGCGCTCGATTTGGCTCATAAAATGGAGGCGGGAGTGAAGAATTTGCTGCTTCCAAGTGTGATTTTTGAGGAACTCGGGCTGCGCTACTACGGGCCGATTGACGGGCATGACATTCCGCTGCTAATTAAGACATTCCAGTTTCTAAAGACGCAGAATGAGCCTGTAATCCTGCACATTCTTACGCAGAAGGGCAGGGGCTATGCGCCGGCGATCGAAAAGCCCGACAAATTTCATGGGCTGGGGAAATTCGAGCCAAAAACAGGTGCGACAAAGCCAACCGCTTCTCCCACCTTCTCGGAGATTTTCGGCCGGGCGTTGTCCAAATTTGCGGAGCAGAACAACCGGCTTGTTGCAATCACGGCTGCAATGCCCACCGGCACCGGGCTGGTGAGTTTTGCCGAGGCTCATCCCACCCGCTATTTTGACGTTGGAATCGCAGAGGAGCACGCGGCTCTATTCGCTTGCGGTCTTGCGGTGCAGGGCTTCAAGCCCTTTCTTGCGATCTATTCCACCTTCATGCAGCGCGCCTATGACATGATTGTGCACGACATGGCTCTGCAGAATTTGAACATCGCCCTGTGCATGGATCGCGGCGGCCTGTCAGGTGATGATGGTCCGACACATCACGGTTTGTTCGACATCGGTTATTTGCGTCATATTCCAAACCTTGTTTTTTGTACTCCAAAGGATGAGGCGGAGTTCGTGGATATGCTCTGGACGATGAATCACTACGTCGGAGGGCCAATTGCGATCCGTTATCCGCGGGGTGTGGGAACCGGTGCGAAACCTGCGGATCAGCCAAGACTCCTCGAGATTGGAAAATCTGAAGTCGTGCGCCACGGTACAACTCAGCCTGCGCGCGTTGCTTTGTTCGGACTCGGTGCGATGTGTTCAATGGCGGAGGCAGCTGCGGTGATGCTCGAGGCGCGCGGTATTTCCGCTGCGGTAATTAATCCGAGGTGGATCAAGCCCCTGGATACCGGTACGCTCGAGTTCTACGGTCGGTCCGTTGAAGTGATATGCACTTTTGAAGATCACGTGCTTCACAACGGATATGGGTGCTCGGTGATGGAGCACTTTTCAGAGGAGGGGATTGCTGTTCCTATCGTTCGAGTTGGTTGGCCAGACCAGTTCGTTGAGCATGGATCGGTTGAAGTGTTGCGGAGCAAGCACGGTCTGACTGCGGAGTCCGCCGTGGAAAGGATCCTCGCTTTGCTGCCGGAAAAAACCGTTGAGGTTCCTGTGGTGCGGGCTTGAGGCGCATGACGGTTGCCAGCGATGCAGTCACGAGTGGTGCTCCGCCTGTCGCCGTCGAGGTTGATGGACTCAGAAAAGTATTTCGCACCTTTCGCAAGCAACCCGGCTTCCTCGGAGCGTTGCGCGGGCTCGCGAGGCGTGATTATTCAGAGGTGGCGGCAGTTGAAGGCGTCTCATTTTCAATCCGTGAGGGGGAGAGCGTCGGATTTTTAGGCCCCAATGGGGCAGGCAAGACGACGGTGCTTAAAATGCTCTCGGGGCTTATGCAGCCTACCAGTGGAGAGGCGCGCGTGTTGGGTTATCGGCCATGGGCTCGGGATGATGCGATGAAGCGTCAGATTGCCTTATTGATGGGGCAGAAAAATGCGTTGTGGTGGGACTTGCCTGCGCGGGAATCCCTGGAGTTGAACCGGGTGATTTATGGCGTCGACCGTCCGCGGTTTAACGCGGTTGTGGATGAATTAACGAAATTGTTAAATGTTGAGGATAAGCTTGATGTGATGGTGAGAGAGCTTTCACTCGGCGAGCGCATGAAAATGGAGTTGATTGCCGCGCTACTGCACTCTCCGCGAGTTTTGCTTTTGGATGAGCCAACCATCGGCTTGGACGTAACTTCACAGAGGCGGGTGCGTCAGTTTCTGAAGCGATACAATGCGGAGCGGTCGGTGACGATGATGCTCACTAGTCATTACATGGGTGATATCGAGGAGCTCTGTGAGAGAGTCATTATTATCGATCATGGGCGGATTTTCTTTGACGGGCCCCTTTCCTCAATCGTTGACAAGTTCGCAGCGCACAAGGTGCTTTCATTGACTTTTTCGAGCGAAACCCCCGGTGATTTCAAGCAGATGGGCGAGGTCTTGGATCAGACGCCGCTCAGTGTCCGAGTGAATGTTCCGCGGACCCGGGTGGCTGAGGTTTGCAGGGAAGCGCTTGCAGTATTGCCTGTGAGTGACCTGGCGGTTCAGGAGCCTACGGTTGAAGAAATCATCCGGCAGGTGTTTGACTCGCAGGCACGCGGCTAGAGTTCGACTGCTGGACGGATCTGCTGAAGTTGTTTTGCCTGTTTCCCGCTGCCTATCCCGTTTACAAAGCCCTGGAAACAGGGGGTCGATGTAAGTTTTCGATGGCGAATGAGTAGCTTGATATCACTCGGTGATCTATCGCGGATAGATTACCAGGTATTGGTCTCTGGGTCCGTGACTTTTTCGCGGCCTGTTTTTACTCCCAGGACTCGTGTCTATGATTCTAGCATTTCACTTAGTTGTCTTGTTTTTATTGTTTTGCGCATGCATTGCGATTTTCTTGCATCTGTTTTGCATCCCAAAGTTACGCTCGGTGCGTTGGTCTGAGGCTGACGCGCCTTTGGTTTCGATTTTGGTACCGGCCCGTAATGAGGCCCTTAACATTGAGGCATGCGTGCGGTCTCTTCTTGCTCAGGACTACCCACATTTCCAAATATGCGTTTTGGATGATCATTCGACTGATGGAACGGCCCGTATTGTCGAAAAGCTTGGGTTGACGGAAGAAAACGGAGGACTGCTGGTTGGTCGGGAGCTTCCGTACGGATGGGTGGGAAAAAACTGGGCATGCCACCAGCTTTCTCGCGTGGCCAAGGGAGAATATTTGTTATTCACTGACGCGGATACCGTTCACTCCCCGAATGTTTTGGGTGCGTTGGTTGCGACCTTGCGAGAGCATCACGCGGTTTTGGTTTCGGCTTGGCCAAGGCAGGAGGTGGTGAGTTTTGGTGAGAAGTTAGTGGTATCACTGCTGCCGTTTGCGGGGATTGTTTTTTATCCTCACCTATTGCTCGGCATTCTAGGTCGATATCCGGAGTTGAGGCAATTAGTGCCCGCTTGGCTGCGCCGTCGTCTTGGAGCCGCAAATGGCCAGGTGATGTTCTTCTCCAGGTCGGGTTATGACGCGATCGGCGGGCATGAGTCGGTACGCAACCATCTGGTGGAGGATATTGCGCTTGGCCGAGCTGTGGCTTCGCAAATGAAGGAGGGGCTGTGGTGGGTTAACTGTGACGCTTCGAATCTGGTGAGGTGCCGGATGTACCGTTCTTTTGCAGAGGTTTGGGAGGGTTTTTCTAAGAATGCCCGTGCCGCTTTTGAGGAGTCTGAAGCCGCTTTCTGGGCTGCAGGCATCGGGCAGTTCTGCGTGTTTATCTTGCCGTTTGTGTGGGCTGGGTTGTCCTGGCCGAGGCCTGAGTTGGCGTGGATGCAAGTAGCGTTAATTCTCTTGCTGCGTGTCGTTGCAACCATCGGGATTGGCGGCGCTTGGTGG
Source organism: Akkermansia muciniphila (assembly GCA_945906945.1). Classification (GTDB taxonomy): domain Bacteria; phylum Verrucomicrobiota; class Verrucomicrobiia; order Chthoniobacterales; family Chthoniobacteraceae; genus Chth-196. The sequence continues at coordinate 6,756 of CAMDSZ010000098.1, read as the reverse complement.
AGTGTGGTGCTCCATCCAATCGCCTACATGTTGGGAATGCTCATTGCCCTTAACAGTTGGCGTTGCTCAGTTGGCCCAGGCGTGCGGTGGAAAGGCAGGCTTTATTCCGTGGAGCATCCCCTAGATTCGGCGAAGCAAGACAGTTAAATTTCACAACAGGCTTGTGTAGGGAGTGACGGTTGCTAATGTCCCGCTCCTCTGAACTCGTTTTCTCCCACTGGATTTGCAATGAGAATGTCAACCAAGCGCTAAAAACCGTCTTGTAATGACCTTGGCAAATTTACTTTCGGTTAACCAGATTATTCCCGACCTCAAGGCTCGGGACAGATGGCCGGCTATCCTTGAACTCGTGGAGAGGCTTGTTTCGGGCGGTTTAGTGAATCCTCTTGATAAGGACGGGATTCTCCGCGCTCTTGAGTTGCGCGAACAGACCATGAGCACGGGGATCGGATTTGGCATTGCGATTCCGCATGCTTCCTCAGATCGCGTGACGGAGGTGGTAGCAGCATTCGGCCGCTCCAAGCAGGGAATCGAGTTTGGATCGCTGGACAACGTGCCTGTGCAGTTCATCGTAATGTTTGTTGTGCCGAAGGATCAGTTTCAGATCCACCTCCGTACGTTGGCTGCTATCGCAAAGTTTTTGAATGACAGGGGAGTCAGGGAACGGCTCTCAATGGCGGAATCGCCCGACGAGATTCTGAGGATTTTTCAGGCGCCCGGCCGCTAGCGCTTTGCTCAGCGCGGTCAATCCGAAGGCGTGTCAATTGAGGGTGCGGATAGAATGCGGAAAAGGCGTTTGCCTCGCTCAAAGTGCTTCGCTTTTCAACGGGTTATCTCCATTGTGAATCCCTGTCTTTATGAAAACCATACCAGCATTACTTCAAGAACGTCTTAGATCCGCGCTTGAGGGTTTAAGTTTTGGAGAATTCGACATTAAAGATGTCGTTGTTGATGTGACACAGGCTTCGGATCCGCGTTTTGGCGATTACCAAAGCAACGTGGCGATGGTTTTAGCGAAACGGGCGAAGATGAATCCCAGAGCACTGGCAGAAAGTATTCGTGAGCGATTCGAGGGGAAAGGTATCTGTGCGGCGCTGGAGATTGCGGGCGCTGGATTTTTAAACTTCAGGCTCGATTCGCAATGGGTTCGTGCGCGCGTTGAGGCAATGCGTGATGACCCCCGTTTGGCCGTGCCTGAGCCGACGGTGAAAAAGAAAATTATTGTGGATTTTTCTTCCCCGAACGTCGCCAAGCCGATGCACGTGGGTCACATACGTTCAACCATCTTGGGCGATTCTATCGCTAGAATTGCCGAGTTCTATGGTCACTCGGTGGTGCGCGACAATCACATTGGCGATTGGGGGACCCAGTTCGGAATGCTGCTTGTTGGATGGAAGACGATTTTGAGTCTCGAGGCACTGCGAGCTGATCCCCTTGGGGAAATGGAGCGGATCTACAAGATTATTAGTGCGCGTTGTAAGGACGATCCGGCAACCATGGATGCGGCGAGGCAGGAGTTAGTGCGCCTGCAGGCTGGTGATGACGAAAACTTGGCTCTTTGGCGTGAGATGATTCGTCTTTCGCAGAGCCAGTTTGATTCAATTTACGGGCGACTGGGGATACGTTTCGATGTGACTCTCGGTGAAAGTTTTTACAATGACCGTTTGAAGCCAGTGGTTGAAGAGCTTCGTGCTTTGGGAATCGCACGCGAGAGCGATGGGGCGATATGCGTTTTTTCCGATCACAAAGGACCTCAAGAAGCAGATCCTTTTTTGATTAAAGACAAGGAGGGCTGGCGGGATAATCCAGCATTAGTTCTGAAAAGCGATGGTGCGGCCAACTACACCACAACAGATTTGGCTACGCTCCAGTACCGAAATGAAACTTGGCAGCCTCAGGAAATTGTTTATGTGACAGACGGCAGGCAGCAGCTTCACTTTCGGCAGGTTTTTGCAATCTTTGGCCGATGGAAGCCTGATGAGGCGAGGGGAGTGAAGTTATCCCACGTTTGGTTCGGGTCAATTTTGGGAGAGGATGGGCGGCCGTTTAAAACGCGGTCGGGCGAAACAATACGACTTGCCGAGTTGTTGGACGAAGCTCAGGAGCGAGCGTTGGTGTTGGTGAATGCGAAGAATCCTGAGCTTGCGGAGGACCAGCGCCGTGAGATCGCGCGCATCATTGGAATCGGAGCGGTGAAGTATTCCGACCTTTTGCCAAACCGGCAGGGCGACTATCTTTTTTCGTGGGACAAAATGCTGAGCTTTCAGGGGAACACTGCGCCTTACCTGCAGAATGCGTACGTTCGTATCCGGTCAATTTTTCGAAAGCTTTCCGAGGGTGGGGAGCAGTGGGCGTCTGGGGGGGCTATAGAACTGGACTCTCCGCAGGAAATCGCACTCGGCAAGAAGCTGCTTCAATTCGGGGAGGTGGTGCCTCAAGTTTTGGAAGACCATCGACCCAGCACGCTCGCAAACTACCTTTACGAGTTGGCGAATGTGTTTCATTCCTTCTACGAAGCGTGTCCGGTTTTGAAGGCTGAAGGAAATCAACGGGCAAGCCGTCTTGAGCTATGCGAGATCGCCGCGCGAACTATTAAGACCGGCCTTGGTCTGCTCGGTATTGAAGTCCCGGAGCGAATGTAAGTCAGGTGAACACCCGCTAGAAAAGACTGGGGTTTCTAGGCTGTGCCGCATTACCCGGCACAGGATCTTGCCAGATGCTCTATTCTACCCGAGCCGACTACCTTGGTCCGCAGTCTTGGTGATTCGCTCTAAGGATAATCGCTCCGAGAAGCGGAGTCCCGCGGTTCGTTGAGGCGCGTGAATTCGGGATTCCAGCTTGATGCCGGAGTGGGCCGCGGATCTTGTCCAGTGCGGGAAAGGTCTCCAAGCAGCTGTTGTTGGCGCTCAAGAAGCACATCTGCACGCTCGCGCAGTGCATCTCGCTGCCGGATCGCCGTGTCACGTTCTCTGCGCAGACGGGCTGTTTCGCGCTCGATCCGCTCTCTTTGTTCGACATCACCGCGCAGAAGTTCGTTTCGCTCGCGCTCGAGAGCAAACGATTGCTCTCGGGATGCCGCTCGTGCGGCGTCTACCGCCGAGCGAGCCTCGTCCCGCTGTCTGATGAGCGAGTCGAGCTGATTTGAGAATTCCTCGGTTCGGTTGCGAAGTGTTTCACGAGTTTCTTCCAGAAGCGATAACAGGGTGACTTTCTCGTTCAACAGCGCTTCCCGCTCGCGCGTGAGCTGGTCAAAGCGGCGGCGTGAATCGCTCTCAGCGGCGACTAGTCTCCCGGTAAGTTCCGAGCCCTCAGAGCGTGAGGCATCAAGCTCTTCACGGAGTCGGTTAATTTCGGCTGGATAGCGGCGCTCCGCATCGCCCAACGCAGCTCGTAATCTATCCGCATCCAAGCGATGAGTGTTGAGTTCTTCTCGCAGCCTTGAAATCTCTGTATCCTTGGCCTGCGTGAGGCTAGAGATCGCTTGACGCTGGTCTGTCGTCAATTTAGCGATGCGACGGTCTCGCTCTGTACTGACTTCGGCAATGTGTTGATCCTTCTGGAGCAGAATGGCGTCGCGTTCGGCCGAGACGGTCGCGAGGGCACGGGCTTGTTCGGCTTGAATGGTTTCAACTCTCGCTGTCCATTCAGCCAAACGGCGGTCCCGGTCAGCAGCAATGTTGGCTACGCGTTGGTCCCGCTCCGCCACAGCAGCGTTTCGCTCTCCGAGGACATCCGATAGCGCTTTTTCGTTCTCTGCTCGGTACAATGAGAGTTGCTGCTCGTAGGTCGCTTTCGCATCCGCGAGTTGACGTGCTTTATCTGTCAGCAGTTGTGCTCGCTCGGATTCGAGTTTGGAGATGGACTGTTTCGCTGCCGCATCGATGTCAGCGATCTCCTCGTCCTTAGCGATACGGATCTCGGAAAGCGCCGCGTCATGCTGCATTTTTGCCGCGTCCAGAGCCTGTTGCTGCTGGGCTTTTAGCAACTCCATCCCTGCGGCGTGGGTAGCCTGAAGGGTTTCCATTGCCCGCTTGTTTTCGGCAATTCGACTTTCGAGCTGCGATTTGCCTAATTCCGAGGTGTGCTCCAAATCCGCCCGCGCGGAGTCCAGAGCGCTTTGTAGTGCGGAAGCTTTCGACTCCGCTTCGCGGCTGGCTTGATCCAGCGCCATCTGGTGAGACTCTTTCAGTGCGGAAACAGCCTTTTCATGAAGGGCCGCATTTTCGTCTAAGCGCCTGCGTAGCTCATCCGTCGCAACCGCGATTGCAGTCTCATGTTCGCTTGAGAGTCTGGCTAACGTGCTCTCATGCTCGCGCGTGGCACTCGCAATTTGAGCGTCAAGATCAGCGTTCTCACGACGTAAATTTTCAATGTCGGTCTCAAGCGCTTTGGCACGGCTCTCCGCCGTTGCACGAGAGCGCTCGACTTCTTGCAAGCGAGCCTCCACCGCTGCGCGGGCTTCGATTGCTGCGACACGCTGGTTCTCGAGAGAGTTGATCTGCTCCTGGGTTTCCAGTCTTGCGGCAGCAACTGCGCTTTCGGTGGCCGCGCGTGCAGAGGTTAGTTCCGCATCGTTGCGGCGGCTTTCTGCGTCATGCTGCAGATTGGTTTCCTCGAGTTCCTTTCGGAGCGTCTCGATGCTTGATTGGATGTTGGAAGCATCTGCTTCAAGCGAGGATACTTGTTTTCGGAGCTGATCCCTCTCACCGGTGAGCTCGCCGATTCTGGCTGAGTCAGCCGCCTTGATTTCCTTGAACTGGGCGGCAAACCGTTCAGCTTCCTCTGTTCGTTTTTGAAGATCTCTGAGCTGGGACTCCAAAGAGGATTTTGTGTTTTCAAGCTCTTTGGCGAGGACGTCTTTCTGCTGCGCTATCTCGTCCCGTTCCTTGGTGAGCGCACTGACCGCCTTTGATTGTGCGTCGATGGAACGACGCAACCCTTGTATAGTTCTTTCCGCAGCGCCCCCCGCAGAGCGCTCGCCCGAATCCATCTCGGACTTGCGTGTCTCTAAATCCAGCTTTTGTGAATCCAGATCACGCTTTTGAGAAGATAACTCGCGCACCTTTGCTTCGAGTTCTCTTTCCTTCGAATCGAGCTCACGCTGCTTTGATTCAACCTCAGTCTTCGCGGCGTCTAGCTGTTGGTTGGCTGAATCGATCTCTTTCCGGGTAGCCTCCAGCTGCGTTTTCTGGAGATCAATCGCTTGCTGCTCGGTGGATTCGCCTTTTCTCTGTCCCTCAATAATCTTCTCCCGTTCGGACTCAAGGTCAGCAATCGTTTTCCGCGAAAGATCGTATTCCTTTTGAAGTTTCTCCAGTTCAGCGGTTGATTGCGCATGTTTCTGGCGAAGGTTGGCGAGCTGCTTTTCAAGCTCCTCGATCTTGTCGGTTAGATCCTTTGCCTTAGATGAAATTTCTGCAGGCTCTGCGGGTATCAGAGACGCCCGCCCCGAGCGGATTTCCTCGAGTTGCGTGAGCGCCTCTTCTCGAGCTTTTTCAAGCACGACACGTTCCTGTTTGAGCTGTGAGATGCGGCTCTGAAGTTCCGTCGGATTTGCCGGCGTTGATGCTGCCGCGTTCGGTGCGGTTACAGTCACCTGTTCTGGCTCGACGGGCGCGCCAACCTTAGCCTCGAGTTGAGCGTTCTTTTCCTTAAGCGAGTCCCTCTCCCCGAGTAACGTCCGGATTCTTTTGCGGTAGGATTCGACGTCTGCTTCGAGTTGCGCAACCGCTCGGCTTTCCCAGTCACTGCTTTCAGCAGTCGGTTGAGAAGCCGCTGCCGGATCGGTCGCCGCGCTAATGCTTGCCGGTTCTTGCTTAGAGGCCTTTTCAGCGGCAATTAAGTGTCTTTCAGCTTTGAGGCGTGCTTCGCGTTCGCGTCCGAGTTCCTGTGCACTGGCGCGCTGCATTCCTTCTAGAGCACTCAAGCGCTTTTGAAGTTTCTCAACTAGCGAATGCTCGTTTTCCTCGGCGGGAATCTCCTTCGGGGGTTCGGGTGCCGAGGTTGGGATCGCAGTTTCGGAGGATGGAGCTGCCGCGCTGGAAGCTTGCAAGGAGTTCTCGGCGTCCTCAGCGGCACTTGAATGGACATCTTTCTGCGGTTCCTCCATTGGTTGAATGGCGGTTTCCTCTGAAGGCGCAAATCTACGAGTCTCCATCGCCTCGGTTGGCGGCGGAGGCGGGAGCATGGATTTCTTTTTTGAGAGAAGTTTGATAAGCTTTTGGTACGGCAGTCGGATCGGGACCGAGCTGCCAACAAACTCATCACTTTTGAAAATGTCTGGTAGTTGGGCGTAAATCTCGGAGAGCGGGATGGTTGTTTCCCCCGAGTTGATACTCGATTCCAGCGCACCTCTTTCAAACGTAAGTGGCAGCAGAGTGTTATGCGGGCCGGCTTTCAGAGTGTTTGCTGGGATTCTGTGAAGGAAATCACCGAGTTCTAGCGAAATCACCCCGGCGGCGACAGTGTCGGTCGTTTTCTGGCCATCTAGCTCGCCTGCAGGCTGATCTTCTGTGCGGTCCACGTTCATGATTGGGATGGTCAGGGCAATTTTGGAAAGTTGTGTAAACTTAAAGGTCCAACTTATAATGTGAATAGGAAAGCTTTCCAGCGCCAGCCAGTTTTGCGAAACCTACCATGTTCTTTAGCGCAGGAGTGGATATCAAATCTCTAATTCTCAGTGCTTAGGGGCCGAAATTGAGCAATAAAAGCGGCGATGGTGGCTAGCGAAGGGAAAGTTAGCCTCAACTCCTCAGT
>CAMDSZ010000097.1 GCA_945906945.1 Akkermansia muciniphila | reverse complement strand
TCTGCTTCTTTTGAAAACCTGGGATCTTCACCTGCTTCGCTCACGCTGCTAACCTTCACGGCTACGTTGCGTTTAAGCTGGGGATCCTCGCCGAAGTAGATCTGCCCCATGCCGCCTCTGGCGATTTCACGCACTAGCGAGTATCCGCCGGTAAGCGGAGCATCAGGCTTCCGCGAGTCACTGATTTGAGTCTTCGGATGGTTAACAGTTCCTGAAGTGGTTCTTGCTGGTGTCCTTTGCGGAATGGTCACCTCCAAGCTTGCCTTACTCTTCGTCACTGCCCGCTGCGGGATGGTGATGTCCAAGGAACTCGATTTAGACGATACAGCCACTGGCTGCACTACCTTCACTTCAACGACCAGGGTAACTTCACCCACCTGCACACTGGTTGGATACTCCACCTGAACCCGCTCGGTGATCGTGTAGCCGTTGACCAGAGTCCCACCGGCTAGGTCCTCCACCTGCAGGCCAGCTTCGCTGATCCAGACCCACGCATGGCGCTCAGTAACGCCATCGCCATGGACCGTGAATACATCGCTGGCAGTCTCGGTGCCAATCACGAACTGTGATTCACCGGTATCAACTGCGCTGATAACGCCTGCCGGTCCATAGAGGGTGATTGACCATGTCTGCATCCCTTGCGTTTAGCAAAACTCGCGTCATGATGCAGCCGCAAAATCCAGCGAATCAGTTCAGGCGCCTTCATTGAAGAGCAGGTGAATTAACTCTCGGACGTTTCGGACGCTTGTTTTTCAGTTTATTCCAACAAAAGAATTCATCAGTACTCTGAAGGGGATATAGACATCCCGAATGGATGCACAACCGTTACGGGCCAGCAGCGCTAGGGCGTAAACCAGACTTCTGAAATCACGTCCGAAACGTCCGAGGAAAGCGACCGGTTTGGGTCAAGAGTTGCCCAGAGGTGGCAACCGTGCGGTACTCCCAGCGCAACATTACCTCCCTCAGTTCCGATTTTGTCTCGGGGGCACATGCAAATCTACCGGGCACGCAATCCGCGCAAATCCCCCCTCTGGCAGTGCACCCATCGCCACTTTTCTACCTTCCTCACCCGTTACTCGGACGACTATCAACCTCGCCAAGGGCCGCTGCGTCCCACCATCCCGCAGGTCGTCGACAAATTCCTCAACTGCGGCACCCTCGAACGCGGCTTCGCACGCATCCGCTGTGACAACTGCGGCCTCAACGCACTCCTTGCCTTCTCCTGCAAATCCCGCTGGTTCTGCCCGTCCTGCCACCAGAAAAATGTCCAGACCTGCGCCGAATTCCTCGTCGCCCGCGTTCTCGCTCCAGTCCCCCACAGGCACTACGTCCTCGCCCTGCCGAAGATGCTCCGCGCTTATTTCCAAAGGCACCGTCCTCTCCTCAAACATCTCTGCACCGCAGCCCATCATAGCCTCACCCTTTATCTCCGTTCTGCACTCGGTAAATCCAAGGCGCATCCAGCCATCATTCTCACCCTCCACACCTTTGGCGAATACCTCGATTTTCATCCCCACATCCACGCGCTCGTTGCCGACGGCCTATTCACCCGGGACGGCGAATTCCACCCCCTCTCCGAACTTCCCATCAAGCCCCTGGAGGAAATCTTCCGCGCTCATATCATCCAGCTTCTGGTCGACCTTGACCTGCTCCCCCATGACCGTGTCCGCCTTCTGCATTCGTGGAAACACAGCGGTTTCAACGTGCATCACGGAGAAAGCATTCCGCCCGAGAACAAGGCTGTCCTCGAACAACTCGCCCAGTACATCCTGCGTAACCCGTTTTCGGTGGCCAAAATGACGCTTCACTCCGGAGGCGAGAAGGTCATCTACCGCTCCAAATTGAATCCGAAGATCAACCGCAACTTCGAGATTTTTACAGGACCGGACTTCCTGGCAACGATCACCCAGCACATTCCCGACAAGGGCGCTCAGATGATCCGCTACTACGGCTGGTATTCGAACAAAATGCGCGGCCAACGGCATCGCGGCCAAAACGGGGGTGTTCCGGCGGATCCTTTGCGTCCGCCCTGCACGCCTCCACCGCCTGCGAAGCTGCCTTCCAAAAAATGGCGGGATGTCATTCTCAAAGTCTGGCACACCGACCCGCTGATTTGCCCGCATTGCCAGCACCGGATGCGAGTGCTGGCGGTGATTGATCAAAGGAAGGTGATCGAAAAGATCCTGCTTCATCTCAACTTGTGGAGCGGACTGCCAGCGTTCATGCCGCCTCGGGGACCGCCCCCTGCCATTCCCAAGCACTGGGAGGCAGACGATCCACAATCCCGGGATCCGTTCCCCGACTACGACAACGTGTTCACCGACTGATCTCTTGCGGGGGCCTCTGTTTATTTTCGGGCCTGAGAAGGGAGGAAAGCACCGCGCCCAAATTTCCGGGTGAGCTAAGAGGTTTGCCAAGATCTGCCAAGACAGATGCTTAATGGGTCACGGGAAAAAACGTATCGACGGTGACAATCTGCTAAGTTTTCGCTCAGAACGAGGTTGAACGCGAAGAGATCCGCCCCATGTTCCGAACCCTCAAAAGCAATTCTCCCTTTAGCGCGCCCCGCGACGATACCGCGCGCGCGAGCTGCGGAAACGGAGCGAAAAGCGATTTCTTATCACTAAAACGGCGAGGCTGTCGTGGCCGCGATTCGACGCGTAGGCGAAGCGCCCGTCGGCACTGAGGTGAATGTCCGCGGACGTGCCCTTCGATTTGTCCCAATCCTCAGGCGGCGTCGAGATCGTCTGACGAATCTTCAAGTGGCCCGCGCCTTGATCATAGTCGCACAACGTCACGCTCTGGCCCTGCTCGTTTACAAGATACCCCCAGCGCCCGTTTGGGTGAAATTGCATGTGTCGCGGCCCCTGACCCGGACCGCCCGCCATCGACGGCGGCGTGTTTGACGCGAGCGTACCCGCAACCGGATCGAAGCGGAGTTGCTCAACCTTGTTCAACTCGGCCACATGCGGCACAAAGGCAAAGCGATTGGAGGCATCAATCTTAATGGCGTGCGCCTTACTGCCGGTCGCCATGGTCTGGATCGGCGCTCCCCTGATCACGCCGTTTGTGATACGGCTGAGTGTAACGAGGCCCTCGCTGAACGATGCCGCGAGCAGCCACCGCCCCGTCTTGTCCACCTGCACGAACGCTGCGTTCATTCCGGCTGGGCAAAAAACTGGATCGGACAGCAACCCGGTGGCGCGATCGATGGTGAGCGTCGCAAACTGCATCTCCGGGCGCACCGCTGCATACAAATGCGCACGATCTGCACTGATCGTAATACTGCCCGGTGCTCCCGACAATTCCACCGCGCCCGCGCAAGTCAGTTCGCCTGTCTTTTCGTCCAGGGAATACACCGCTATGCGGTTCTCCCCGCTCTCGGAAACGTAAAGAACAGTCGGCGCTACATCGGCAGCTTGCAGCGCGGCCAACGGTGCGAGCAAGAGGGCGATGACAAGTGCGAGGGCGTGTTTCATGGTTGGCCCTATTTTTCGGCCGCTGGCGTCGCAGCAAAGACCCTCACGTCATCCACCCACGCTTGCCGCGACACTGACAGTCGAATCATCCGCTTGGTCGGATGCGCAACACCCTCGGAGGCAAACGATTCAATAGCCTTTCCGTCAATGGACACTCTCACCGTGTCGCCCGCGACGTTGATGAGCAGGTCATGCCATTTGCCCGTCTCCAATGTATTTGGAAACGTCTTTTTCTTCGACGCAATGAACGCCAACTGCTCGGGTGTCAGCGTTTTGGCCTTCCTCGCCTCATAGAACTTCATGTTCATAGTACCGCTTTTTTTGTCATCCACGGTCACCTGCTCAGTGCCGACATCAATTTTAAACAGATGACCAGAGTGCACCTCTTTGCACTGCGGATCTGCGATATCCACACCGAGAACATCCTTTTCATCCTCCAGCATGAATCGCAGCTCCAGCGTTCCATCGCAAAACTCGGCAGCGTGTCCGACTCCTACCGCGTGATCGGCATCGGCGTGCATCGTGATGTGCATGGCCCCATTCTTTAGGTCCACCTGCTTGTTGCCTCCTGCGCGGGTCTTGCTGTTCGTGGTCCAGTCATTCCCAATTTCCTCTGTGGTTTCCTGCGATTCGTTGCGCTCGAACCGGTCTTCAAAAATCAGCTTCCCGCGATCCTCCGCATAAGAAGATGGAAGAACGGCGAGAGCGAGAGTGGCGACGAGTATATGTTTCATGATTATTGATCGATTGCTGCGCCAGGCACCTACTTGACCGCGCGGTAGAGGCGCTCGCCTCTCGAATTGAAATGCTCGAGGACCAATTCGGAACCTGCGGTCACTTGCAGATAGCCGCCGTTGGGCGTTGGCGAAGTGTAGAGCTGGCGGACCAGGGCTTGCGGGTCGGAGCCTTTCTTATCGCCCGGCGCTCTGCCGAGACGGGAGTTTTCATCGTTCAACGCACCACAGGCGAACTCCTCTACACCCGAGGGATGGATGCTGTGGTACTGCCAGTGCCGGTCTCCGCAAATGATGGTGAAATTCCCGATCTTGTTTTCCTTCAGCCAGGCGAAGAAGGCCTCCGCTTCGTGGCGAAAGCCGCTGATATCAGCGTGATTGTCGATCTTGTCCAGGTCGTCGGGTCCGACCATTGGAGTGGGCGAAATCAGAATCTTCCATTTGGCGTCACTCGCCTTCAGGGTCCGCATCAACCATTCGCGTTGCTCTGCTCCCCAAAGCGATTTCCCGGGACCGTCAGCCATCTCATTGGGTGAGCGATAGTCACGCCCCTCCGTAAGCCAGATTTGCAGATCCTTACTGACACGATGCGTGCGATAGGTGGGCTCGTTTCTGTCCGATGCCACCAGGGGCAATTGCTCACGGAACATGTCGATGCCGGTTTTTGGCAGCGGCAAATGATCGGTGGAGTTGTCCGACTCGTTGTAGCGAAAGTCGTGGTCATCTTTCGACCAATAGGCGGGGACGCTGCTCAAGAAGTCGATCATCCGAGGAAATCGAAACTGCTCGTGCCAGCATTTACGCAACTGCGGAACCGTCTCAGCCACGCGCATCGGGTTGTCGTAATAAACGAGGTCGCCCGTGCCCACAAAGAAGTCCGGGCGCAGTTTCAGCATCGCCTCGAAGGCTGGATAGCCAAGACGTTTGTCCGTCTCAGTAGCGGTAAGGGGCCCTCCCGCTTTGCCCAACTTTCCATGCAAGAACTTGTTGTAGTTCATACAACTGCCCACGATGAAGCGCGCCGGCGTGTCAATGGCTCCGCCTGCCAGGGTCTTGAACGAACAGGTCGCGCCGACCTTGGCCGTCACCGCCGAGGCGCCATAGACAGCCCGGTAATAGTAAGTGGCGTTAGGCTTAAGCCCGGTAATTTCAGCGCGCACAATGAAGTCGTGTTTGTCAGCCGCAGGTTGAAACGGAGTCCGCTGCGCCTCACGAAAGTCCTCCCTCGTGCTCCATTCAAAACACGCCACGCCCACGCATCCCGGCAGATCCCCATCCGCATCGAGTTGCGTCGCCACGGTCAGACGCGTTTGCAGCAGTGCGGTTGAATCGGTGACTTCTCCGGAGATTGTTCCTTGTCCGAGGCAAATCGACGTTGCTTGGGATTCGGCAGCCAGAAGGGATCGCGCATGCCACACCAGCAGCGGTGACATTGTTAAGAACAGGCGACGAGGGATTTTCATGGATCGTTACTGGGGGGGGTACGATGTCAAAGAGTCATCAAATAGGCTGCGAGATCGGCGATATCCTGGGCGGTAAGGCCAAGTTGATCCGCAGACATCATGAGGGATTTGTTTTTAAAGACTTTCATCGCCTTTATGCGGTCGCGGGGGATGAGCTGGCTGACTCCGCCCATGGAATCGAGCATCACCGGATCGCCAATACTGCGGGCGATGCCGTCAATCTGACCGCCGTCGTTCAGCAGCACCTGCGTAAACTCGTACCCGTGGGCAACCCCCTGGGCCGGATCAATAACGGCAGTCGCAAAGGCCTCCGTTCCCTGATCCTTTACCCAACCGGTGAGGTCGGGGCCGAACGCAACGCCGACGCCTTCGAGCTGATGACACATGGTGCAGCGGGCGGAGGTCGCTTTGCCACGAGCAATATCGCCGGCAAGCTTGGTGATCTCGGCGGGTGCGGGTAGTTTCGATCCCTTCGACGCAGGGGGCGCGATGATGGATTGGAGAACGATTTTCTCGGGATCATAAATGCCGCGTTCTTTCATAAGCTGCCGTGTGCCGAGGTCTTTCCACTGCTCCATACCACGATTGAACAACCACCACTTAGCCTGCGTAGCGAGCGCGGCATCCGACCCAGCCGCAGTGTCCAGAATGGCCATGACGGCTTCTTTGCTGCCAGTGAAGGCGAGCGTGTCAAACGCCAGGCGGCGATCTCCAACACTAAGTGAGCTGGCATTCACGCGCTCAACCAATGAGGGCACAGCAGCAGGAGCGAGAAGCCTCCATGTGATTCGGGCAAAGACCGGCGACCATTGCAGGGCTGTGGCTTGTGTTTTCGCAAGTTCAGCCCACACCTCGGATTCAATGCCGTCCGCAGCCATCCCGCAGGCTTCGAGATAAATGCGGTCGTTGGCGTTCTGAAACGCAGCGAAGAGTTGGAGCACAAGGTCGCGCTTGTCTGCGCCTTTGATGTCCCGAAGCAAAATGGCGATCTCGCGGCGCACAGCGGCACTTGGATCGGCGATAAGGTCCCGGATCATCGGCAGCACTTCAGCACCTGCGTTCCGCAGGGAGCGTAAAGCGAGCAGACGCTGCTCGGCATCGGCATGCTTCAGACGCTCGCGACAGAGCGCACTGCCTTTTTCCCCAAGCATGGGCAGCAGCCACACGGCACGGGCGCTGATCCAGCGGTCCGGATTAGCGAGCACGGCTTCAACAGCGGGCAACGACTTTGCACCAGCCGCTTTCAGCGCGTTAAAACCGGTATTGCGCACATGTACGGCGGGGCTTTTCAGCAGAGTCACGGCATCGGCGATGGCGTCGCCCGTTGGCTTGGCGATGACGGATTTGAATCCCTTCGGCGCAATGCGGTAGATCGTGCCTGAAGTGCTTTCGTCCGTGTCATTATGCCCTCCAACACCTTTGTCGAACCAATCGGCCACGTACAACGCGCCATCCGCGCCCACCACGATATCGGAAGGACGGAAACGATCATCTTCAGGGGAGGCGAGGATTTCGGAACGCTTGCCGAGCTCCATCGCGGCTCCAGTGCCGAGCGTCGGGTGATAGCTGAACACCACACGCTGACGAGCCTCACAACTGAGCAAAGATCCCGCATACTTCGCTGGCAGCGCACCATTCTCATAAACAGCAATTCCCGTTGGAGATCCATTGCCATAAATATCACCTGCAGGCAGTGAACCCGGGTCCTCCTGCCGCCAATGGGCGGTGGGAACCGTTTGTCCGGGTCGTTTGTCCGCCTGCCAATTGCGCTGTCCGTCTTTTGAAAAATAGCCCAGGAAGCCGCCTTCCATTAGCCACGTGACGCGACAGGCGGGAGGATCGTCGTTGTCATTCTGAAACACGTCTCCAAACGACGAGAGGCAGCTCTCGAAACTGTTGCGGAAACCGTGACCGACAATTTGCACGCCTGAGCCATCAGGGTTAAAGCGCCCCATGGCTCCACTGACCCAGACGCGGCCGTCGTCGCTGGCCTTGCCGGCATACTTCTCCGGGTTGTTAAACCAGAAGGGCGTGCCGCCGCCGCTATTGTAATAAGGGCCGCCCAGACGAAACGTTTTACCATCCTTGTCCGTTATCTGGGCTCCAGTGTTGCCTTGATTAAAATACCATTTCCCGTCCGGCCCAGCGACGACGGCATGCAGGCTGTGATCATGATTCCGCGCATTAAAGCCCGTGAGGATTTCTTCGCGGGTGTCCACCGCGGGATCAAACTTCAGATCACGATTTACATCCGTATAAACGATAATGCTCGGCGGCTGCGCGACGACGATCTTGTTGTCAAACACGCTCACACCGAGCGGAGAGACGAGCGCCTTTTCCTGCACAAAACAGTGCGACTTATCCGCCCTTCCATCCCCGTCCGTATCCTCGAGCACCATGATCCGATCCCCCTCCGGACGACGCGTCTCGTGTTTACGATAGTTCACGCCCTCTGCGACCCAGATGCGCCCGGCCGCATCGGTGTCCATATTGGTGGGATTAAAGAGCATCGGAGTGGTGGCCCAGACGGTGATTTCGAGATCGTCGGGCACCTTCAAATGCGATGCCTCGACGAGTTTCGGGGCGCGGTCAGCGCCATCGGGTGCGGCCGAGTCGCTGGCGGCTCCGATGGCAGCACCGGGAATTACCTGTCCAACCGTCGCCAGGGCAAATGCCGAGGCGAGGCGAAGGGAGCGTGTATTGAATGGGATCATAGGGGGTGAAGGTAGGGTACGGACAACTCAGTTCTTACCGAAGGTCTCGCTGAGAACCACTGCGCGGACGAGATCCTTGAATCCGCCATTGTTGGCCGAGAGGTTTTTCATAATGCCGTCGATCACTGCGCGATCGGCAAACTCAGGCGCACGGCCGAGGGCGTAGGTGAGGAGCTTCTCGGTGAGCGCCCGGGTGAACTGTTCGTGCCGCGCGATGATCAGGCTACGGAAATCGTGGACGCCCGTAAACTTCTCGCCGGTTGGCAACTCGCCGCTGGCATCGATTTTATGGTTGCCCGAGTATTCCTGGCGCCAGCCGCCGATGGCGTTGAAGTTCTCCAACGCGAATCCAAAGGGATCGATCTTGCGATGACACGAGGCGCACGTGGCGTTTTCGCGATGCATAGCAAGTTGCTCGCGGATCGTTTTTGCACCGCTGGCGTCGGGCTCGATAACGGGCACATCCGGAGGCGGCGGAGGCGGCGTGTAGCCGAGAAGTTTCTCCTGCACATAAACACCACGCACAACGGGCGAGGTATCGACGCCATTTGCCGATGCAGTAAGAAAAGATGCTTGGGTGAGCAGGCCGCCGCGCTCGCCCTTTGGCAACACCACCTGGCGAAGTTGGACGCCCGGCACCGGTGGGAGGCCGTAGTGCAATGCAAGTTCGCGATTCACGAATGCGTAGTTGGCGGTGAGGAATTCCCTAGGAGGCAGGTTTTTGTCGAGAATGTGACGGAAGAACGTCTCGGTCTCAGCACGCATTGCCGCATCGATGTTGTCGCGGAAGAAGCTGACGAAGTCGGTCGAAATCGGCATCTCGCCGATATGGTCGAGGTTCAGCCAAAGGCGGATGAAGTTCTGCACGAAGCGCTGCGACTTCGGGTCAGCCAGCATACGATCCACCTGGGCGGACAAGGTAGCCGACTCGTGCAGTTTGCCGGCTTTGGCGAGCTGGAACAGCGTCTGGTCCGGCATGGAAGACCAGAAGAAATAGGATAGGCGTGAGGCGAGGGCGAAGTCCTTCAGCGTGCCGGTGCCTTCATGCACATGGAGGAAGGAGGGAGAGCTGAGGATAGCCTGGAAGCCCAGTTGTAGAGCAGTCAGCGGCTTCATTCCTGCATCGAGCTTTGCCAGGACCATCTTCTCGATGGGGGCCAGCTCGCCAGGCCGCAAAGGATTGCGGAACGCATACGATGCAAAGATGGACAACCGCTCCGGGATACTGGTGCGGATAATCTGATCCTGCGCCAGATTTCCGTAAAGCAAGTTCTGACCATGGGGCGGCCATTGATCGAGCTGCGGGCCTTTAACCTGCATTTCCCAAATGCGGAGCTTCGGCCCACGATACACTTTAAGTGTAGCCAGAGCGCGGTCACCCTTCTCCAACTTTCCAAGGGCTTCCAACTCTGGATGTCCTTTGGCATGCGCGGCCAACAGACGTCCCAGGGTCTTGGCCTTGGCCGTACCATTACGAAAGCGAACCTCCGGCTCTTCGCCGCGTTCGAGATTCACAGTCCACTCAAACCATTCCGGCTTGTCACTTGTGAGTTCCACCAGGGCGAGCGTGCGCTGCGTGGTGATATTGCCCGTGCTCTCGACGCTGCCTTCGCGCGAAACGGCGGCGATTTCCATCACGATCGGATCGCCATTGCGGAAGTCGTTGATGAAGTCATAAGTATGCGTCCGGTCAATGGCCGCGGCCTGAACTCGGATGGTGTAACGCCCGCTCTGTGGTGCGCCGCCGCGCGCCATCGGCTCGAAGCCGAGGTGCCCGCCGCGATAATGCCGTGCAACGAGATCATCGTAGCCAGTGTCTGACATCCAGCGATAGCGGTCGGTCTGAAAGAGCTTCGGCAAGTCACTCCTCCTCTTACCATCAAAGAAAAATGGCGCCTTCTGCGCGTAGCTCTTGTTCTCGGGGGTCGGACCAAATGCCGTCGCCCGCTTGATAGCCTCATCGGCAGCACTAAAGTAATGATCGAGCAGGATCCCGGAAGTCACCTGCGCGGCGCTATTATTGTCGAAGCCTCCGACTCGAACCTCAGGCGGAAAGCTCGCTGTAGGATTCCAGCCCTCCACCGCTAACCCCAACAGGTCACCGATGGTGTGACGGTATTCAAAGTTGTTGAGCCGGCGCAGCACGGTGTGTGATCCGGTGGATTTGAAGCGCTGCGTGGCATCAGCCACGGATTGAGTGATCGCATCAACTGCTGCGAGCAGGTCTGTTTTCGACGGCTGCTTCTTCTCCTTTTTGGGAGGCATGTCGCCTTGATTGAGCTGATCGAGAATCTCCTGCCAGAGCAGGGCATCATCCGGAGTCTTGATCGTACTCGTGAGGCTGTCGAAACGACGGTCACCCTTTTGTTTTTCAGCGCCATGGCAGCTGATGCAATACTCCTTGAGGAAGTCCTCGCGAAGGGGCGCGGCGCTGCAAAGCGACGGGATAATGACTAGGGCAGCAAGCGTCAGTCGGTGGACGGCACGCTGATGAAAGCGATTTAGGTTCATCTGGGTAACTAGTAATTGGAGGGGGCATTTGCGTCTCAACGCTTCCGCGTGAGACCTTAGTGATCAGCCAATCTTCATCGGCGAAAACGTCCCCGTGCTGCGCCCGAAGCGCTCACGTTCCGCTCCGAACCACTGGAGCGTGGACAACCAGAGATTGGACAATTGAATGCGCTTGTGATCCTCCGACGGGCAAACCAAATGCCCCTGGTGCTTGAGGCCTCCACCCGCGAGCAACACGGGCAAATCACGACTCGAATGGTTCGAGGCATTACCCATGCCGCTGCCGACCACTACCAGCGTGCTGTCCATCAGACCCGCTTCCTTCAACTTTCCAAGCAAGTGCGCGAACTGCGTCATCAAATATTTTTCCACGACCTGCAACTGCGTCAGCAGACCTTCCTGCTTACTGTGGTGCGACAGTCCATGATAACTGCCCACATCGAGGTCCTGGGTATGAAACTGAAGCGGGACTTCAAAGGTCGCCACCCGCGTCGAATCCGTCTGCAGAGCGAGCGTCATCAAATCCATGAACAACGGGATTTCTTCGATCTGCGTCCGCTCCTCGTCCTTAATCGCAGGGATGGGAGACTTCGGCTTTGGCCGCCCGAGCCACGCATCGGACATTTGCAACCGGCGTTCCACGTCGCGGACCGAAGTCAAATATTGATCGAGTTTGCCGCGATCCGATGCATCCAGATTGCCCGCCAGTACTTTTGCCTGCTCGCGCAACGCATCGAGCACACTTGTGCGGTTTACCAGACGTTCGTGCTCTACCGCCTTCGCGCCCTCACTCGCGTCGACAAACAGAGCAGAAAACAGGCGCGCAGGATTGTTTACTGGCGGAATATGCACACCAGCGCGGTTCCAGCACATGTCCGTGCCTTCACCAATCCCCGTTGTGAGTGAGGGGTAGCGGGTCGCTGCGCCGACATGCTCCGCAGCTACCTGGTCGATTGAAATATTCTTCTCCGCAAACCCTGGCGATTCCTCCTTCTTTACACCCGTCAAAAACGCATGCACCGCGCCATGCCCGCCGTTCAAGCCGTGATCCAGGTGAGAAAAGACCGTGAAGTCCGAACGATACGCCTGCAACGGAGCCAGCGTTTGACTGAGCGCATAGTCGCGGCCTTCCTTCGTCGGGAAGAATCCCCCCGGCCAGAAGCCAAGGTGATTGCCAATACAGATCAAGCGTTTCGGCGAGGCGCTCGGAGCTGTGGCCGCAAAGCCAACGTTGAGGCTCTCGAAAGCCGGGAGCGCGAGTGCCATTCCTATTCCACGAAGGAAATTGCGACGGTCGATTCCTGAGGGGGTATTTGTGATCATAGGGTTATCGGACAGGGGGTATTTTAATTTAGCGCGCCCCGCGACGATACCGCGCGCGCGAGTTGCGGAAACGGGCCAAAAGCGATTTCCTATCACTCACTGGGAAGAAGCGGGGGAGGTGTCCCGGGTTTAATCCAAGGATTGGTCTCGTCCTGCTTGCCTGCCCGCAAGAGGGCGGGTGAAATAAGGGCACAGGTGACGAGGAGCAGGCGTAAGAGGATCGTCATCGGGTCGCCTTTGTCGGCTTTTATTTCTTTTCCGTGCGATTGGCTTTACG
>CAMDSZ010000096.1 GCA_945906945.1 Akkermansia muciniphila | reverse complement strand
CGCGGTGAAGATCGGTCAGGAGGTTCCTCTCAAGGTGCAGCGGGGGGGGGCGGTGATGGACCTGAAGGTGGTTCCCGAGGCGAGGAAGTAGGGGAGGGGTCTTAGGTCTTCGGAATCAAGTTTCGAGGGCACAAAGGCGAATGTCGTTCTTGCTACCTTGCTGCCAAGCTACAACACTTGGATCTCAAAATTTTGGAGGCTTTTTTACGCTCATGGGTTTTCAGTCACAGTCGGTTCGGATTTACGGCTTCATGGCAGGTTGGTTTTATCTGGGAGCAGTTCGTTTGCCGCTTAGTGCGCCTCATGAATCGAGCGCACCGAGCGCACAGTTGCGATATGTTTAACCACCTGTTGAGGGGGGTATTGCGGGAGACGACGCAGCCACCGCCCACGGCGGCCATTTGCTCGCAGAGGAGGTTCTATGAAGGGTAACGTCCGTGTCGAATCCGAGGCGCACCATCAGCTTAAGAGCGGCGAGTACTGGAGGGACTTGCCTGCTTTCGAGTCAGTGTCTGCCCAAGAGTTTGAAACGCACCTTTTTCAGCAGCGCCACACGGTGACCAGCGTTGCGCAGCTGCGCGAGGTGCTCGGGAAGGTTGTGCCAGAGAGTTTTTATGCGGACCTCGCCGCCGGCATCGCCAACGCTCCGATGGCGCTCCGAATCTCGCCCCACTTGCTGAGTCTTATCGATTGGAGCGCGCCCGAGAGCGACCCGATCCGTTTGCAGTTTCTTCCGTTGCGTTCGGGCCAAAAGGCAGATCACCCGATGCTGCAGCTTGATTCGTTGGGCGAACGCAAGGATTCGCCCGTGCCTGGGCTCACACATCGGTATGCAGACAAGGCTTTGTTTTTGCCGGTGGACAGTTGTCCGGTGTACTGCCGCTTTTGCACCCGCTCCTATGCGGTGGGAGCGGATACCGAGTTTGTGGGGGAGAAGCTCAAATTACACGCGAGTTTACAGCGATGGGAAAACGCCTTTGCCTACATCGAGTCGCATCCGGAGCTAGAGGACATTGTCATTAGCGGAGGCGATTCGTTCAATTTAAAGGCCGACCACATCGAGCTCATTGGCATGCGTCTGCTGGGGATTCCCCACATCCGCAGGCTGCGTTTTGCGACGAAGGGGTTGAGCGTCTTGCCACAGAAAATACTCTCCGACCACCGTTGGACGGATTCGCTCACTCGCGTGGTAGAGCAGGCGCGCAAGCTTCACAAAACCGCGGTTGTGCACACCCACTTCAACAGTCCTAACGAGATTGTGGATATCACGCGGCGGGCGATGAACGTGCTCGTGGAGCGCGGGATCACCGTGCGCTGTCAGACGGTTTTGCAGGCGGGGGTGAATAATTCCGCGCGGGCGATGCAGCTTCTGGTGAAGCGGCTGGGGCATGTGAATATCCAGCCTTACTATGTGTATTTCCACGACATGGTGCCCGGCGTGGAGGACTTGAGAACGAGCCTTGGCGAGGGGCTCTCGATCGAAAAACACGTGCGCGGCGTCACCGCGGGCTTTCACACTCCAGCGTTTGTGGTCGACACCATGGGCGGCGGCGGCAAGCGGGATGCTCATTCCCACGAGCATTATGATCGCGAAACGGGTATCGCGGTTTTTACCAGTCCATCGGTGAAGCCCGGCCAGTGGTTTCTGTACTTCGATCCTCTCGAATCCCTCGCCCCGGACATCCAGGCTCGCTGGGAGATTGCAACTGAGCGGCGCGCGATGATTGATGATGCGCTCCGGGAAGCGGGCGCGGGGAGCGGGGACCCTGTTGCGTGCGCTGTGCGCTAGACGCCCACCTTCTTTTGGGGTTCAGACGGGGCTGGGTGAAAAGGTCTTTCCTTCCCAATGGTTCTGGTTCAGAGAAGATTGACGCTTATGAATCAATCCCCCCTCTTTTCGCGGCGTGCGTTCCTCGCCATGGCCTCCTCCCTCCCGCTCGTGTTCGTTTCAAACGCTAAGACCGCCCAGGCCGCCCAAGACACGCGGGTGTTTGAAATGCGCATCTACACGACAAATGAAGGCAAGATGCCCGACCTTTTGAAGCGCTTTCGTGATCATTCGTGCTCGTTGCTGGAAAAGCATGGAATCCAGAACATCGGCTACTGGACTCCGATTGAGAAGGCGGATGGGGCAGATGATACTTTGATCTACGTTGTGGCGCACAAGAGCCGCGAGGATGCCAAAGCTTCCTGGACCGCTTTTGGACAGGATCCGCAATGGAAGGAGGTTGCCAAGGCAAGCGAGGCTGACGGAAAGCTGCTCGCCAAGAAACCGGAGGCGATTTTTATGACGGCTACCGATTATTCCGCCGCGATAGCGCCTTCGGTGTCGGGTTCGCCTCGCGTCTTTGAGTTGCGCACTTACACCACGCCCGAGGGAAAACTGGACGCCCTGAACGCCCGGTTTCGTGACCACACGGTGGGCTTGTTTTCGAAGCACGGGATGACGCACATCGGCTACTGGCTGCCAACCGACGCAGACAAGGGGGCGGGCACCAAGCTGATGTACATCCTGAGTCACAAGAGCCAGGAGGCGGGCGCCGCTTCTTTCAGTAGTTTTCGAGCCGACCCCGCATGGGTGGCGGCGAAAGCCGCGAGTGAAAAGAACGGGTCCCTCACTGTGCAGCCCGACGGGGTGAAGTCCGTGTACATGCGGGCTACTGATTTCTCGCCGATTCGCTAGTGGGCGGTGGGGTTGAAGAATTCAGTAGTTGGCAACTTTAGTTGCCAGTTACCAGTTACCAGTTACCAGTTCCAAAGTGCCAGAGGCGTGAGCTGATAATAGCCTCGTTCGGAGCCAGGCTTTGCAACGCAAGACGTTTATCGCTTTGGGAGATCGATCCTTCGCCCGCCTTTGGGAGCGCGTAACGCAGCGTGCATTGACCCGCTCACAGAAGGACAGGTCGAGCCCTTTGTCCCCCTTTAGCTCCATCGCTCCTTTGCCACTTCTTCGGTGCAATCCGTGTCTGGGCGCAGCTGGGGCTACGCGCTCCCAGGGGGGCGAAAGTTTAGAGCCGAGCGAGGCCATCATCAACTATTGGAGTTGCGGTGCAGGAATGGTCTCAGGAAACTCTGTTTTCTGGGTGTAACCTTAGGGAATACGCTGCAATCCGGCGTTGGCATTTGGCCTAATAGCCTCTAATGTCCCGCCCCCTCACTCCCACAATGGACCGGACCGCATTGGTTGCCTCAACTGCCTGCTTTTTACTCGGCTTTGCACACACCATGCATGCCTTGGGGGCTCGCGTGTACAGGAGGTCCCTGCTGAACTTTTTCGCTACCTTCTGCGGCTTTCTGCTTCAGACCGTGTGGCTCTATCAGAGGGGGCAGACGGTGGGGCGGTGCCCGCTGACGACGCTTTTTGACGTTCTTGTCTTTCTGGGGTGGTCGGTGGCCCTGATCTACATGGCTACGGGAGCGACTTACCGGTTGTCCTTGCTTGGCGCGCTCACTTCGCCGTTGGTTTTTCTGCTTCAGGCGTCGGCGCTTCTGATGCCGATGCCGGTGCTGGAAAAAGGCGTCAGCCCGGTCAACCCGTGGCTTGAATTTCACGCTGCAGTTTCCGTGGTTGCCTACGGTGCGTTCGCCTTGGCTGGAATCGCTGGAGTCATGCTGCTGGTCCAGGAGCGACAGCTTAAGACGCACAAGCTGCACTCGTTTTTCTTTCATCTGCCGCCTATCCACGATTTGGCGACTGCGAACCGACGCCTGCTTTACTTTGGGTTCGCTCTCCTGACCGCCGGACTCTTGAGCGGGCTGAGGCAGGGGATGGCGCATGTGAACCTGCTGAGGGTGGTGTCGATTTCCATCTGGCTGCTCTACGCGTTTCTTTGTATCGCACTTGGGGTTAGACGGATCGCCCCGCGCCGTGCGTCGTGGCTGGCGATTGGTGCGTTTGCAGTGCTACTGCTAACGGTGTGGACTGTGCAGATTGTTTCAAAGGGATGATGTTATGGAAATCCTTTGCCTTGGCTTGAGTCATCACACAGCGCCCGTGGAGATCCGGGAGCGCTTCGCTATTGCGGAGGCGAGAGCCGGGGAGCTTGCCCGTGAGCTGGCGTCCTATCCGGGGCTAAGCGAGGGGGTGGTGGTTTCGACCTGCAACCGGGTGGAGTTTTACGCGGTGGCGCACGAGCCGGGCAGGGGGTTTGATTTGCTGCGTCAGTTTCTTTGCGAACGCGGTTTGGACGTGGATGGCGCGGGCTTTTTCGAGCGCCTCGCGGACGATGGCGTGCGGCACTTGTTCCGAGTGGTTTCTGGGCTTGAATCGATGGTGCTGGGCGAAACCGAGATTCTCGGGCAGGTGAAGAAAGCCTACCAGGCTGCTCAGGACGCGCGCGCAACCTCCCGGCACCTCAATAAACTTTTCCAGCGCGCCTTCAACGTGGCCAAGGAGGTGCGCACCCAAACGAATATCACCCGAGGCAGCGTTTCGGTGGGTTCAGTGGCGGTCGAGTTGGCTGAGAAAATTTTCGGTAAACTCACCTCCTGTCGTGTGATGATTCTGGGGGCGGGCGAGACCAGCGAGCTCACCGCCGGTGCGCTCCAAGCCCGGGGCGTGAAGACGCTTTTTGTGGCGAACCGTTCCCACGAGCGGGCAGTTGCACTGGCGGAGAAAATGGGCGGCAGCGCCTTGCATTTCGACGACTGGACAAGCCAGTTTGGTGAGGTGGACATATTGATCGGGTCCACCGCGGCGCCGCATCACGTGCTTACCCGCGAAAAATTGGCGCCCATCATGGCCAAGCGCCGGCATCGTCCCTTGTTCTGCATTGATCTTGCCGTGCCGCGCGACATTGATCCGGCTGTGAACCAACTAGAGGGCGTGTACCTCTATGACATCGACTCACTACAGTCGATCGCTTCGCAATCGATGGAGGAGCGCCGCCAGGAATTGGGCGTGTGCCAGAAACTTATCGAGCGGCATGTGGGCGAATTTAGCGATTGGTTCGCAAAACCGCATCCGTTGGGGAATCCAGTTGGAGGATTGCCCATGCGCAACAACGGCGGGGCCTCGGCCCCGGGGGGCGCAGCGTCGGGAGGAACTGCGCCTCAGAGCGTTTAGTGTTGGGAAGTTGCGCGGATCTTATAAAGAGCATTTTTTTATGTTGAACAGCTTGATTCTTGGAACGCGCGGCTCGGCTCTGGCGCTTGCGCAGACTGAACTCACAAAAGCCGCGCTCAAACGCGCCTTTCCCTCCCTGTCGGTTTCGATGGAGACCTTCATCACGCAGGGGGACAAGAAGCTGGACCTCGAGCTGCTTCGGCAGCCTTCTGGGGGGAAGGGGCTTTTCACCAAGGAACTCGAGGACGCGCTTTTTGAGCGCAGGATCGAGGTGGCGGTGCACAGTCTGAAGGATCTTCCCGGAAATATGCCTCCCGGGTTGGTGCTTGGCGGGGTTTTGGAGCGGGCGGCTACTGCGGATATGCTCATTTCAAAGTATCCGGGTGGGTTGGACGGGTTGCCGCACGGGTCATCGGTTGGCACCAGCAGCGTGAGGCGTGCGCGGCAGTTGAATTGGCTGAGGCCCGATTTGAAGGTAAACGAGTGGAGAGGCAACGTGCAGACCCGCCTTCGCAAACTCGGCCAGCAGGGCGCGTTCAGCGCGATCCTGCTCGCGCAGGCGGGCCTTGATCGGCTCGGGTTCTCGCTTGTGGGCGGGCGGCTTGAATTTGAGTCCGCGCAGTTCCACGTAGCCTCGCTTGAAGACCGTATGTTTCCTGCAATTGGGCAAGGAGCGATAGCTCTGCAGTGTGAAAAGGAGCGCGTGCCGGTGCTTGAGACGCTGCGCGCAATCACGCATGAGCCGACATGGATGGCGATACGCGCGGAGCGCGAACTGCAACGCCTGCTTTCTGGGGACTGCACATTGCCGGTTGGCGTCCGCACGACGGTCGGAACTGCTTCGGTCCGAATGGAAGCGTTGCTTTTTGAGGATGGGCAGAAGGAGCCCGCGCATGCCAAGGCCGAAGGAGTCGTGCCCGAGGAGGTAGCGGCCATTGTGGCGCGTGGTTTGGGAATTGATCCTGCGCACATTCACTAACGATCTTTGATCAGGCTGCCGATCTCGCGCATTGCTTTCGCACAACCTCCCTCCATGTCTGAATCCACAACTGGCTCTAAACCCAGCGGGCGCGCAGGCCCCGGTGATCAACCCTCAAAGCCATCGAGTCGCAGTGCGGCACATCTGCAGAAAATTCTGCAGATGCAGTATTTTCAAATCGCCGCACGTCGTGGGGCGGTTCCGAGTGACACCTCCTCTTCAGATATGGAGGCAAACGTGCAGCTTCCTTCCAAGGGCTCGCTCGGGTTGAAATTAGCTCTAGCGTGTATTGGGATTGGAGCCGCATGCGGGCTGTACTCCTTGAAGCAGGAGCGCGACCGCTCGGAGATGGAGTCCCGCGCCGCGGTGGAGGCTGAGCGTGCGCAGGCTCTTGCTCTTGAGGTGCAGCAGAAAAAAGAGCGTGACGAGATTGAAGCCGTGCGCAGGTCAGAGGCTGAGCGTGCGCGAACGGAGCAAGCGTTCCGCTCGCGATTGGCGCAGTCCGCCGATCTTACCCGCGCTCAGGAGTTGGCTTGGTTCGAAGAGAAGTTCGTGAAGATTGAAACGGGCCCTTTTGAGATGGGCTCGCGCATGGAGTTCAATAACGCGGTCCATTCGGTGAATGTTCCGGACTTCTGGATGGATAGCACCGAGGTCACATTGGCGGAATGGAACGCAGTGGTTCAGTGGTCGGGCGCGTTCGGGTATGTCTTCGGTTCCAAGGGAAGCGCGAAAAAAGACACTCACCCTGTCGCTGAAATCACGTGGTACGACGCCGTGCGTTGGTGTAATGCGAAGAGCGAACGGGCGGGTTTGCGTCCGTGTTACTACGTGGGTGTTGGGCGCGGAGTTTCGGATGTCTATCGGGTGGGCAATCTGGACTTAACCAATGCGATGGTGGATTGGGAGGCCGACGGATACCGTCTCCCAACGGAGGCAGAATGGGAAAAGGCGGCGCGCGGCGGTTTGGAGGGAAGCAAGTTTCCAAACGGAAACAAGCTGCCGCGTAGCGAAGCCAACCACAGCTTCGATAACGTCGCACCAAAACCGGTCAAATCTTATCCTCCCAACGGAGTTGGGCTGTATGAGATGGCGGGTAATGTCTGGGAGTGGGTTTGGGACTGGTACGTGGCCGATCTTTCTTCCTTCACCGGGGACCCCCATGGACCCGACAACGGAGAGAGGCGGGTAATCCGTGGCGGGGGCTTTTCGGGTTCGCCGGACAGCTGCGGGGTTGCGGCGCGGGTGAGCTCCCGTGGGGAAGTGTCGGTTGAGACCGGTGGGTTTCGAGTGGCTCGCCGCCCGCGCTAATGGAGTTCCTGGAGTTCCATTAAGCGCGCGAATCGGCGCCTTGCTCTCCCGGGGCGTCCACCGAGGCGGCCTGATTGCTTGCGTGGATTCCCGTCGAGTTTCCGGCCGATGGAGTCTCCAGAGTGGATGGAGTGCCTTTTGATACCGGGATTTCAAAAGTGAAGGTGGTGCCTTTTCCAAGAGTGCTCATTGCCGTCAGTTGGGCCCCGTGGGCTTCTGCAATGGATTTGCTGATGGCCAGTCCGAGCCCCGCCCCGCCGGTCTTGCGGCTTCGGGAGTCATCAGCGCGGTAAAATCGGTCAAATATGTGCGGTAGATTTTCCGGCGAAATGCCTTCTCCTGTATCGATGACCAAAAGGGTTGCGAGGCCGTCGGTGAGACGGGTGCGGATTGTGATTCTCCCAAGGGGCGGCGTATGGTCGATGGCGTTGGCGAGGAGATTTAAAACCAACTGCATGATTTGATCCGCATCGGCGATGCAGTGAGTAGTGGCCAAATCAAGGCTGATGCCAAGACCGTGATCAGTGAGCAACGCTCGGATCTGCTCGCCGGCTTCCCGAGCCACCTCTGCGAGATCGCACGCATCCATTTTTGGAATCACCACGCCTGCGTCGTGCGTTGCCAGCTCCAAAAGAGTGTCCGTCAGTTTCCGCAAGCGACGCGATGCCGTTACGCAAGTCTCCAACGCCTTCTTGTACACCGCCGGTTCCCGATCTCGATTTAGCACCTGCTGGGCCTGTGCGAGAATAATGGCCACAGGGGTTCGCAGCTCATGGGCGGCGTCGGCGGCAAACCGGTACTGGCGTGTGAACGAGTCTTCAATCTGCGAGAAAGAGTCGTTTAAGGTGGTTGCAAGCTGCGCGAGTTCGCTCGTTTTTTCGGCAAGCTCGATTCGCTCGGTGAGCGCGCCCTGCGCAATTTTTTGGGCGGTAGCCGAGATTTTCGAGAGGGGCTGCAGCGCCCGGTTGGTGATGCTGCGGCCCACTGCCACTCCGAACAACAGTACCGCACTGGATACTGCCGCAAGCCACTGTGCGTCTTCGCGAAGCGCCTTTAGTTCGTGCGCTAATGAGCCACCCACCAGGGCGCATTCACCTGTGTTGTTGAAAAAAAACATCTCACGTATGGAGGCGTTGATTCGCTCCCCGCTGCGCGGGTCGTCCTCGTCCGGGGCGGGCGGCCGGAGCACTTCGGCATGCAGAAGCTTTGAGCGGTTTTGCACCCCGCCCTCCGCATCCCAGACGATGTAGAAGTATCCCGCGGGATCCTGCGCATCAAAAAGTGCGCTTCTTGACGCGGGGAGTTTTAACTCTGGGGGCGTATTTGGTTGATTATTTTTTAGAGGGCTTTTCTTGGAGGACGTTAGGTTTTCCTGAACCACCCCGAGCCGCTTGCGCAGCTCGTCGTCCACCCGTCTAATCGCGCCCACCTTCTGATGCTTGTAGGAGATCACTGAGAACATCGTGAGCACGACGGCCAGCAGAAACCCGTACCACAGCTGGATCCGAAACCTGAGCGACTCTGGGATTCTCATTCGATCACATAGCCGAGGCCTCGGCGCGTGGTGATGAATTCATGTCCGAGCTTCTTGCGCAAGTGCGACACATGAACGTCTAATAGATTTGAGAGGGTATCATCGTTTTCATCGAACAGATGTTCATACAACTGTTCACGTGTGATAATCCTGCCCCGGTGCTGCGCCAGATACTCCACGAGCGCCAGCTCACGTGCCGTCAGCAGGATAGCGGTGCCGGCCTTGGTCACCGTGTGTGCTGCAAAATCGATGGAAACATCCTGGATCCGGATAACGGTCGACGCGTTTCCTGCGGTCCTTCGGATCAGGGCGCGAATTCTGGCGAGAAGTTCGGGCAGCTCGTAAGGCTTCGGCAAGTAATCGTCGGCTCCCGCGTCTAAGCCCCGCACCCTGTCGGGTGTCGCGCTTCGCGCCGTCAAAACCAGCACCGGGGTCTTCTTTTTAAGCCGCAGCTTTTCCAATACCGTGAATCCGCTCATTCCCGGCAGCATGACGTCCAGGACGATCGCGTCGTAGTTCGAGTAGAGCGCCTTTGAAAGGCCATCCTCGCCGTCGGTGGCCTCATCCACGGCGTACCCGTCTTCGCGCATCGCTTCCGCGAGGCTATCGAGCAGGTCGGGTTCGTCTTCGATGATCAGCAGGCGCATACTTCTTATAGCACTATCGATTGAACCTGAACACCACCTGAAGCGAGCCTAAACTCGATGGAGCGGACTGCATTTTCTAACAAGCGGAAGATTTTCTGTGGGCCGGGTTCATTTGAGCGACCTCAGATATGAGACGAGGTCAATGAGTTCGTTTTCTCCGAGTGCAATGTCAAGGCCCTCTGGCATGAGGCTTGTGACAAGCGTCGTATTGGAGACGATCTTCTGATGCGGAATGCTGATCTCCTGCCCACTTGCGTCCACAACGAGCAGCCCTTCTGCCGAATGTCCACGCACCACCCCTGTGACGCTGGTGCCATCGGAGGTCTCAATCGCGTGCGCTTCATAGTCCCGCGCAAGCGTGTTGCTTGGAAAGATAATGCTCTCCAGTAGGTCGCGTCCGGTGCGGATCGCACCAATCTTCGAGAGGTCCGGCCCGATGGAACGCCCTGTTTCGCCGATTCGGTGACACGCAATGCATGCGCCTTTGCCGCTTTCAAAAGCCATCCGGCCGCGCTCTGCGACTCCGCTCCTCAGGCGATCTGAGAGCGGTGCGAGTGAGAACATCTTGGCCTCGTGTTGCGCCTTCGCATTTCGGAGCGCTGGCAGCAGGATCGACTCGAAAACGTCTGCGGGATGGGCGCTCATTGCTGTTCGATACACGCTTTCCTGCTGGCTCGAAATCGCAGGATTTGTCGCCAGTGCGCCCGCAGCGTGCCGCGCCAGTGCTGGATCCTTGATTTTGCCCAAAATCCCAGTCAACGCCCTCAGTTCCAACGGGCCTGCACTCGATAATACCGGTGAAAGCCGGGTGATTTGCCCGGCGGACAGGTGTGTGTCTTTAAGCAGGGTGGCGGCCTCGAGTCGCGCCGAAGCTGACGCAGAGGGTTCGGAAAGCGTGTTGATGAGCAGTTCAAATGTCGAATCGGTCATGCGCACGGACTTCATCGCCGACAGTGCTTTCAAACGGAGTGCAAGCGGCTCCCGTGCGCTGTTACAAATTTCCTGAAGTGCCTCGTCAAATTCGGGACTCTTCACTCGTTTGATCGCATCAATCACCGTGGATACCGTCAAAGCTGGGTCCTTGAGTGCTTTTTGGAGCGGCGTACTCCACCCGGGCTCGGAGTTGATTGCGCTTTGAGAGGCGATCACCCGAAGGCCTCCAAGCCTAGTCTCGGGCTGCGTGTGCGTGAGCATCTGTGCGAGGACCGCACGTGTTTCGGGCCGCGTAATCGCGCTTGACGCGATGAATTGCATTGCCGAAAGCCGCTCCTTAGAGAGCGAGTCTGCTTTGAGCCACACTTGCAAAAGGGCGGTGACTTGTTGCTCCTTTTCTAAATTTCGCGAGACGATTCCCAAAGCGGCGCGCGCGAGTTCGGTGTCTGCGTCGTCGATCCTCGCCAGTGCAATTTCAAAGGTGCGGGCCTCGGCGGCTGGGTCGCATCGGAACTGGTCTTGAATCACAAGAAGCCGCCGCAGCAGCGTTGCGGATTGCGCCTCCTCGAGATGCTGAGGGCGGACGCATTTTGTGACGCCGGCGGCGAACATTGCGGCATGTTCCAGCGCAGGGTCTAGGAACTCTCCCAACAGGGAGATGAGCGATTTTGAAATCTCCGGTGAGTGTTCTCGCTTTAGCGCGAGCCATTCGCAGGCTTGGCGGCGCAAGTGCAAGTCGGGGCTCGCTAGCGATCCGAGTGCGGATTCGGTGTTGGTCACCGCAGGAGCGGGAGTGGCTGCAGAGCGGTCTGTTGCAGCTGTTTGGTTGAGTGGGTTGTTCTGATTGGGCGGCGTTTCACGAGCGCCGCCGCGGCTGACCCGGTAGATGGCCCCAGTGAGATCCGGCTTGGCCATCAGGCTTGAAGGGCATCCGATCCTGAACCAGCCGCCCGTGTTGAGCACCAATAGCGAGCCGTCGGCGTCTTCGAGCACATCGGTGAGGTGAGTGTCTGGGTCTTGGAATTTGACGAGTTCGTTTTCGGTGGCTCTGTATGAGGAACCGCTTCGTGTGAGCTCCATGCGGGAGAGGCGCCCGGTGTTGAAATGGGTGACGAGCATTTGCAACGCCCCGGCCGCTCCGGGATATGAACGCCAGAAGGTGCAGCCGCTCACTGCGACATGTCCAAAGTTGTGAACCACTGGCATCCGCTCGAGTGTTCTCGGCAGCCCCTCGATCGCCTTGAGCATGTCTGGCCGCTCGTAAACGCCCCCAAGTAGATAATGCATCAAGGTGTCCCCGCGCGGGTTGCTGTGGTAGAGATTTTGTACTCCCAGGATGTCGCCCTCCGGAGTGAAGTCCACCTCCACGGGATTGTCGCCACACCCAAGAGCATGCCAGCGCACGTCGCTTCCGTCGGGGTTGCAGCTCCAGATTCCACTCGCGAGACCTTCGTGCACGACGATGCCCTCTTTTCCAGTCACTTTGTGCCCCTTGCGTCCGTGGCACCAATAGAGGCGTTGGTTGTGCGGGTTCAGGAAAGGGCCGTGAACATCGGCCGCATTGCCGGTGTAATCGAATCCATCAACAAGCATCTCGCGCCGGTCCGCCACGCCATCGTTGTCCGTATCGGTGAGTCGCCAAAGTCCAGGCGGCGAACAAACGTACAGTGCGCCCGCAAGCCAGCAGGCCCCCTGCGGAAAGGTGAGTTGATCCGCGAAAACCGTGCTCTTCTCGAACGTCCCGTCGCCATCGGAGTCTTCAAGCATCAGAATCCTGTTTGGTGGATTCGCCTCAAGCTGTGCCTTGCTCCAATTCACGCCCACGGCGTCTCCGACAAAAAGCCGTCCGCGGTCGTCAAGGCACGCCATGATGGGGTGTGTGACAAGCGGGTGGAGCGCTGCGACCGAAATACGATAACCCTCTGCCAACATCGCCGCAGGTGTAGCCGACCGCTGCTCGCTGATCTGGTTTTTGTCGAGCTGCACCACGCGGGCGCGGTGGGCGCTTTTTGGGATCTCGAGCGGTGCTTGCGCGACTGCCTGCTGGGCCGAGTGCAAAAGCGCACTCAAAGCGATGGCCCGGGCGATCACCCAACCTTTCCAAGGGAAGTAA
>CAMDSZ010000095.1 GCA_945906945.1 Akkermansia muciniphila | reverse complement strand
CGGCGTTGAGAATATAGCGCAATACACGCTCCAGCGCACTCTCTGAAATCGCGAATAAAAGCGACTCCTCCCACAGCACATCGCTTAAAAGCTCATTCATCGGCTCCGCTTTCAAAGCCCGCAATGTGAGAATCCCCTCCGGGGTTCCGGCAAGGTTCTCGTAGGAGATGCGCACCAGTTCAAGCAGATGGTATACAAAGGTGGGTTGCCAGGGGCGAACGATGTTCGCAATTTCATTGGGCAGATCGAGGAGGTCTTCCAGACGAGGCGCGGTTTTCCAGGGACGCTTTCCCTGCGCGAGAACGATGGGAAGGATAGGTGGAAGTTTTGCTGGAGCCGGATGGGTGGCCGCAAAACGTTCCCAAATACGGAGCATGTATGAAAGCAGCCGCAAGGCCATGCGCGGGTCTTCGGAACTTTGGTGCTCGAAGAGCAGGTATAAAAATGCGTCGCTCGTGTGCAGTTTGAGCGAGAAAAGCAGATCGCTTTCGGAGGCGGCGAACTGTGGATCGACGAAAGTTGAGGATTCCAGGCAGAGGGAATCCCAGTCAACGGCATGAGAGAGATCGGAAGGGAGATGATTTTGGAAGAAGCCGCGTGCGTTGTCGGGGTTGGAAAAAGTGGCCTTGAGAAGTTTGTCGTTTGGATGATGGATGGGTTCTTCTGGCATCGGTTCTACAACAGAGTCGCAGGTGGAGGAGCCGGGCGACGTCAGGAAGTGGCTGATCGGAGTGGGACCTATTGCTGAGAGGATATCCGCTCTCTGAAATTGGCGGTTTCAGGGCGATGCGTTGGTGGTTACGTTGGTACGGGACCAGAAAATCGAATTTGCCGACGCTTGTTAGCCATCGTTTTGAGCTTCGCTCGGTCTTTAAAATCGAAAGCATCGTGTCACTTCAGGGCTCCATCTCATCCATCCCGTCAACAACCGACTCAGGACCACGCGGGTATCGCACCCAAACTTTTCTCAACCGAAATCAAATGAATGGAAGCCGACGAACGTTAATCATCCTGATGTTTGCCGCAGCGCTGGGCGCCGCGCAGGCGGCGGAGCCTCTCGCGCCATTGCTCGGAGCGGGAGACGGACTCGAGAGCTGGAAGGCGGAGCGCGAGCGCCTGATTGCGCGCTGGGAAGAGGCGCTTGGAGGGCCAAGCGAGGATACCACGCAATCCGATGCGGTGATGGAGGATCGCTTTGAGACGGCGGATTTTGAGGCGCTTGTTTACCGCCAGCGCACCGGCTCGGATACTTGGCAGAAGGTGCTGTTGATGCTTCCCCTCGGATGCCAGGGGCGCAGGCCCGGAGTGGTGGTTCCTTTTTACGACCCCGACCGGATGTGCGGATATGACTTGCGAACGCGTGAACGGCTGGGCGCAGAGCGCAATTCAGCTCTTTTTGGACTCCATTTGGTGAAGCAGGGATACGTGGTCGCCGCCTGCGAAGCGTACCCGTTTAATCTGGTGCCCGAATCAAAGCAGCCGGCGAACCGGCGTGATTTCACGATTTGGCGGATGGCGGCGGCGGAGCTTGCGAACCGGCATCCGCACTGGACGGGCATGGGAAAATTGGTTCACGACACGCGCCGAGCGCTCGATCTGCTCTCGACTTGCGAAAATGTGGATGTCTCACGACTGGCGCTCATGGGCCATTCCCTCGGGGGTAAGATGGCGTTCTACGCGGGCGCGCTTGATGCTCGGGTTCGGGCGACTGTAGCGAGCGATTTTGGAATCGCATGGGACTCCACCAACTGGGGCGATCCTTGGTACTTCGGCGCGCGCTTGCAAGGCATGCGCCATCGCGGCCTCCAGCACCACCAACTGCTTGCTTGCGCCGCACCCGGCTCGTTTTTTCTGATTGCCGGCCAGTATGACAATGCCGAAAGCCTTCCATATCTTGAGGAGGCCCGCAAAGTTCACGTGCTTTACGGGAGCCACGAAGCTGTGGAGATGTTTGATCACCACAGCGGACACCAGCCAAGTTGGGATGCTCTGAAGGCAGCGTACGGTTGGCTTGCGAGCAAGCTTGCCGCTCCAGAGCCGGATCTTCGATTTCTCGACACCCTTGCCTCCGAACAAGCCAAGGCGGGCAAGTAAAGCACGCCCAGGAGCAGGCACCCTCCTGAAGTCTCGCGCAGCAATATAAAAACCTTCAGGCCTAAGAAACGGACTCCCTTTCCAAATAAAAGCCCATCTCACGGACCCTCGCCTAAGTTTTGGATCCACGCGGGATCAGGCATTGAGCAACTCACCGAGTCTTTGGTAAGCAGAATCACGTCTCTTCTCCCAATCGCTAGGATCGAGTCTTCAGACCCGTCAACCAACACCCCTGATGTCCTCTCTTCCACGCCGCCAATTTCTCCGAGGTACTGGCGCACTCATTGCCCTGCCCTTTCTCGAGTCGTTCGGGTTTCGGGCTTTCGCCTCCACCAAACCAGCTGCCGTTCCCAAGCGCATGGTTTTTCTCGGGTTTGGCTGGGGAGTCACCAACGAGACATGGTTTCCGGATCCCCAGAAAACAGGCGAAAATTGGGAGCTTTCCGAGGGGCTGCGTCCGCTGGCAAAGCATCAGGCGGACCTCACCGTGGTGCAGGGATGCTCGAACAAGTTCACCAACGAAGCGCATTGGGGCAGCACGTTTTGGCTGACGGGGGCGAACCGCTACGCAGAGCCGGGGCAGAGCTTTCACAACAGCGTCAGCGCAGATCAGGTCGCGGCGGCGCATCTCGGCAAAGAAACGCGCTTTGCATCCATCCAGCTCAATTCACCGGATGTGGCGAACTCCGGGCACGGCCCCGGCCTTTCACTCGCGTGGGATGCGCGAGGCAAACCGATGGCGGGGCTCGAAAATCCGGTGGCGGCATTTCACCGGCTTTTTTCGGATGAAAAAACTCCGTTGAGCGAGCGACAGGCAATGCTGAGCCAGCGGCGCAGTGTGCTCGATACGGCGCGGATGGATGCAAAGCGGATGCAGCAGGGCCTTTCTAAGGCGGATACGGATAAGCTGGAGGAATATTTTCAGAGCATCCGGGATATCGAAGTGCGGCTCGCAAAGGACGAGCAATGGTTGACGGTGCCCAAGCTCAAACCGCCCGTGGCGGAGCCAAAGCCGGGGCTTGCGGGCAAGGAGGAGATCCGTGTGATGTACGACTTGCTCGTCGCAGCACTGCAGACCGACAGCACGCGGGTGATCACGTATCGGCAGCCCGTGGGGACGCTGCTGCAGAGTTTGGATTTAAAGGTGGCGCCGCATGATATGAGCCATTATCTGCCCGGCGACCGAATGGAGGCCTCCAAGAAGCGGGATGCGATGCAAAGCCAGCTGCTCGCCGGGCTGCTTGACAAGTTGAAAGCCGTTCAGGAATCCGACGGGAGCCGGCTCTTTGACAACACGTGTTTGGCGTACGGGAGCAACATTCGGTCGATCCACTTTTTGGACAACTGCCCGACGCTGCTCAGCGGCGGGGGCGCCTCCGTCAAGTTGGGGCAGCATCTGGTCCTGTCGAAAGACACTCCTCTCGCGAATTTGTGGCTAACGCTGCTGCAGGGCATCGGGATCGATGCGGAGCGCCATGGCGACAGCACGGGGCCTGTTCGTGAACTGCGCGCTTAGATGATTCAAATCAGCCATGGCGCGGCGGGTTAAGGGATCCGAAGACGATCCCACGGAGCGGCTCCGCGGACGTGGCCACAACGACACTTTTGAAAAAGAATGAATCGGATTCACGCATCCCTGGTTTGGTTTTTGGCGCTCTGTCTCGGCGGACTATTCGGAGGGTATGGATTGTGCGTGCCGCTGCACGGCGCTGAGGCGCTCAAGGAGGCTCCGAAGGCGCGTCTGGACGAGGGCCACCGGGAATTTTTCCAGTCGTACTGCGTGGAGTGTCACGGCCCTGAAAAACAAAAGGGCAAACTGCGCCTCGACGATGTGTCGTTCTTGCTCGATTCGGTGGAGAACGCGGACCGGTGGCAGAAAATTCTCAATCAAATCAATTCGGGAGAAATGCCACCGGACGATGCCAAACAACCCGAGAGGCAGGCGAAGACGCATTTTCTCGAGGCGCTCTCGGAGACGCTGGTTGCAGCGCGAAAGTCGATTGGGGATGCAGGCCGTGTGGCTGTGTTGCGCCGGATCAACCGAAGGGAGTTGGGTCACACGCTGCGGGATCTGCTGGGCGTGGAGGCGGAGGTTCGCGCGCTGCCCGATGACAGCCTGGCGATCGGCAATGCAGAGGGCGAGTTTGACACCTTTGGCGCGGCGCTGTTTGTGTCGAGCGATCAGTTTGAGCAGTATCACGCGATTGGCAGGCAGGCTTCGGAGCGGGCACTGGCGGCGTGGGATCGCACCGTACGGCCAGGTCCGCAAAAGAAGACCGTGCGCACGGAGCCGGAGATTGCAGCGCGCCGTCAGATTGCCGGTCTGCTGAACGGCTATTTTCTTGGCGGCTACCGGAAGGCCAAGGAATGGGAGGCGGCGGGTGCCAAGCCGGAAAGAGCAAAGGAGTTCGGCTTTCCCGACGAGCATGAGGCGAAGTTCCGGCTGCGCACTTATGCGGAGATGGGGCCGTATCTGGGGCAATATCTGGCATTACCGAAGGGCGACGAAGGGGCGTGGCTGATGTTCTCGAGCTCGAATTTGCATGACACGGAGAAGGTGGTGGTCCCCGCGGAGGCGCCCCCGGGGCGCTACATGTTGCGGCTGATGGTTGGGGCGGCAGAAAAAGTGCCGCTCGCGCGGCGTTTTCTGGAAATGGGGATCGCGCCGGACGCGGATAATTTTGAGGCGCTGCGTCTCTTCCAAATCACGGGCTCCATCCAGAGGCCGCAGTTGATCGAGATTCCCGTGGAGATTGCGCCGGACGGGAACCGAACGTTTACGTTCAGGGAAAAGCGTCACGGGGACCGGGCGGCGGACAGCTTTCGGCAGTCGCTGGCGAAGGCGACCAACGGCGTGGGACTGGACCCAGCCCTGTGGGTGGACTGGGTCGAGTGGGAAGGGCCGCTGCCCGAGCCCGCCGATCCGGAGCGTTGGCGGCGGCTGTTTGGTTTGGAAAAGCCGCCCGAGGAGGCGCAGCCGGAGGTGCTCCGGAACGTGCTGCGTCATTTCACGGCTCGCGCGTTTCGCGGGGTGGAGCCGGAGCCTGCGTTCGTGGATCGTTTGACGGAGCTGCACGCGCTGGAAGAGCGGGCTGGAAAATCCTGGGTGCAAGCTTTGGCGGAGCCCATGGCGGTGGTGCTCGCATCGCCCGGATTCCTCTATTTGAACGAACCGATGCAACAGGAGGCGCGCCGAACGCTCTCGGAATTGGAGCTGGCTTCGCGGCTTTCGTACTTTATTTGGAGCAGCGCACCCGATGAGGCGTTGCTGGAGGTGGCGAAGGCCGGGCGTTTGAAAGATCCGGCGGTGCTTGCCGGGCAGCTCAAGCGGATGCTGGCAGATTCGCGGGCTTTCGCATTTGCATCTGGATTCACGCATCAATGGCTGGATCTGGAGCGGCTCGATTTCTTCCGATTCAGCCACCAGCTTTTCCCGGAGTTTGACGAAAGCACGCGGGCTGCTGCGCGAGGCGAAGTGTACCACACGTTTCTACAGTTGCTCCGTGAGAACCTCGATGCGCGTTTGTTGCTCAAGAGCGACTTTGTGGTCGTGAATTCACTGCTGGCGGATTACTACGGGTTGCCGCCGGTAAAGGGAGAGCATTTTCAAAAAGTGATCCTGCCCGAGGGTTCGCCGCGCGGCGGCCTGCCGAGCATGGCGGCGGTTCTGGCGATGGGCAGCAATGGCGAGCGTACAAGCCCTGTGGAACGGGGCGCGTGGGTACTCAGGAAGTTGCTGCACGCGCCGCCGCCGCCCGCGCCGCCGAATGTGCCGCAGCTATCGCGTCTTGAAAAGAAGGCGATGCCGATCCGTGAACGGATCCGTGCGCATCAGGAGGAGCCGCAATGCGCGCAGTGCCACCGCAAGATTGATCCGATTGGGTTTGGTTTTGAAAACTTCGATGCCGCCGGGCGCTGGCGCACGGAGGAGCCGCATTACAAGACGGGTTGGGTGGTCAAAGACGGGCCGCACGGAAAGGTTGTGGAAAAAACCTTTCCCGTGGATGCCTCGGGCGCGTTCCACGATGGACCGCAATTCGACGGGTTTTTTCAGCTCCGGGATTTGCTCGCTGCGCGTGGCGATGATTTTTTGCGCGGGCTGCTGGAGAATTTGTACGCATACGCGCTGGGTCGGCGGGTGAGTTTTGCGGATGCCGCCACGCTTGAGCGTTTGTTTAGCGAGGGAAAAGGAAATGGCGGTGGGATGGCGGGGTTGATCGAGCAGATCGTGCTCTCTGACGAGTTTCGCTCCCGTTGATTCCGGCTGTCGGGGCGGCTCCTTCGGGCGCCTGGCACCGATGGAACCAGCAATACTCTTGTTTGAATCATCTCAATTCGCGTCTCTCGAGCTCGCGATGAACCATTCGACTGTTGCAGACAAAACGTGGGTGAAAGAATCATCGTGCAGTTCCACATTTACTGAAATGAGCCCACGACCTTTGGTCGCTAACCCACTCTGCAATGCATCGAGAGCACCCTCGCGTACACTCGCAACGGACTGGATAACGCCGGTAGCTGGCTTGCGAAACTTTGCCTCCAATCGTCGTACGACCGGTAGAAGACCATCCATTCCGCCAAGGGAACGCAGAAGGAACTCTCCGCTGCTCGCCTCAGCCAATGCCAGCAGCGCGCCCGCGTGGACCGTCCCAAGATGATTCAAATACTGCCCTCCTTCTGGCAGTTGCAGAAGCTTTGCAGAATCACCCGCAGCCTGGAGATTTAGTAAACGGTTGAATTGGAGATCGGTGACGGTGTTCATAAATGAGTCACTAGCTCATTTTTGTATTTGTGCCAGCAGGGCTAATTCGTCGGGCGCCCAGCGCCGATGGGACAGGCGATGCTCTTTCCTTTTGTCGTCCATCGATACCCGGTGAGCGCGCCGGTGGCGGGATCCGCGGTCAAGGCCATCGTCCCAATGCCCAGCCCGCTTCGGCGTCCCGTGACGTCATAGATCTGGGCCCGCTCGTCTGTTGGACGAGAATCAGCGGCATGCGGCGAGGAAGTTGCATCATAGACCTGCACTTCCCAACTGTCGTCCGCCACCTGCTTCGGCAAGCTCGCAATAATCACTGCATGGCCTGTGGCCCGCTCTGTTTTGTAGTCCCACGAAACCACATCTCCCGGCTGAAGATCTTTGGCGCATTGAACGGCCTCCCATCCCGGCTGGGGCGTCTCGCTCAAGCTGGCGAAAAACTGCTGATAACTTGGCGGGCTCGGGATGCGGCCTTTGGCAAGCCCCCTCGCGCGAAAAACCGACTCCCACGCTACGGGGGCCGCCTGCCGCAGAGCGTAAGACACAAATTGAACGCAGTCGTACTTGTAACTCCCCGCCTCGCGGTCCACTTCCGTCTTATGCTGATACAGCGTGGTTTTCATGCTCGTGAATTCGCTGACCGCCTCGCGGTAAAGGGGAGCCGATGGCGACTCCTGCGCAACACCGACGAGCGATCCGAATGACAGCGAAACAACGAGAGCGAGGGGAGGCTTCATAGGGTTCGTGGGGTGCGGTCGAACTTAAATCTGACAACTGAAAAGGGGCGAACAAAATGGGATGCAGTGCACTACGTCAAGGTCTCAGAGGGGCAGGCTTGGGAAAGCACGCTGTCCAAAGTGCCGCCTTCGCCTGGTTTGGTATCCGACGCGAGAGTTTTCGCGGTTTTTGCGGTTTTTGCGGCAAACGCCTGTCTTTGTTATCCGATCTTTTCTTGCAGGAAAGGGTTGATGGCTCGAACGCCGCCGTAGTCCTGACCGTGGTTGAGGTCTTCGGTTAGGAGTTCACTGGCCCCGCTGGCTTGAGCTGCGGCAACGATCATGGCGTCCCAGAGCGAGAGCTGCCATCGGGCTTGTATCGAGATCCCGAGCCGAAAAAGGGCTAGGGAATTGTCGATGACGGGCCAGAGTGAAAAATCGCCGATCAAGGCCGAGGCGTCGGCAGGCGGATGGCCCTTCCGGATGAAGTTGACGTAAAACTCCTGAAGCACCTGCACGCTGATCGCGGTCCGCCCTGTTTCCGTCCACGCCCGCTCTATGAAAGACTGGGCGACTGCTCTCTTTTCGGGAGCATTTAGATCATAGCCGTAGAGAAGGATGTTAGTGTCAAGGAAGCGTTCAGCGGCCATGGGCTTGCTCACGGGTCAGAGGCTGGCCTCCAAGATGATAGCCGTGCCGGAGACGGGCCATCGCATCTGAAGGTGGTGATGCTGGCGCTTCTTCGCGCAGGACGGTTTCTAGTCCTTCGATAACGAGGTTTTTAATGGAGGTGCGGCGGCGGGCGGCGGCGATCTTGGTACGCAGTAGAATATCATCTGGAAGATCGATCGTAGTCTTCATTTATGGCCATAAATACAGTTTTATAGCTGTGCAGGCAACTCAATAAGGGGGCCTAGGTTGATTCAAATTCGAGAAACCCGAGAGGTTTTACGGGCGGTCCACTTGACGATGATGGTCTTGTGGCTGAAGCGATGGTATGGCAACCATGACATACCGTACTACTTTCTCTCTGGATGAGTCGACTGTGGTACGCATCAAAAATCTTGCCGCACTCTGGGATGTTTCCCAAGCCGAGGTTGTTCGCCGGGCTGTCTCCGGCGCTCAGGCTGCAGCCTCTACTCCCTCACAGGCGACAGCATTTCAAAACTTCCTTCAGTCTGGAAATGGACTGAATGCAAATATCGCCAGCCAGTATCTAGAGGAAGTAAGGGAAAGCCGGAAGAGGTGGAGAAACGAATGATCCTTCTGGACACAAATTATCTGATCGGTGCGCTGGTAGCCGGTAGCGACGAGTCAAAGAAAATTCTGGCTTGGCTGGAACAGGGCGAACTTTTGGTCACCGCAATGCCAGCTTGGTATGAGTTTTTGTGCGGGCCAGTCTCAGACCTGCAAAAGGGCGTCGTGCGCGCCATCTTGGCTGAAATCATTCCTCTGGAGGAAGCGCATGCACAAGAGGCTGAAAGGCTCTTTAATTGCGTGGGAAGAAAACGTGCCCTGCGTATTGATGCCTTGATTGCGGCGTGTGGGGTGCTGAAGGGCGCCCGGTTGGCCACGCAAAACACGAGCGATTTTGAGGACTTCGTGCCGTATGGGCTTCAGCTCTGTGAATGAACTGGGGGCGCTATGTGGTGGTGCATTTTATTAGCCTAGACCGCAAAAGCATCAGGCCCAGCCATGAAACACGCCGCTACCATCGAGGTCGCGGACGAAAACTAGAAGAAAGACGGGAGGTTTGAGGTGGAGCGTTTCCGAGCCATCTGCGTACGCGCACGGCCTTCTGGCGTGTGCTGGGGCAAGCCCTTTTCCTCTTCACATGGTTCGTGAATGAGGCGCGAACGCCCTTCGCGGCCCCGCCCTAGGTAGCGTTGACGCATGCCCGCTATGGCTTGGCTTTTATT
Organism: Akkermansia muciniphila; assembly: GCA_945906945.1. Lineage (GTDB taxonomy): Bacteria > Verrucomicrobiota > Verrucomicrobiia > Chthoniobacterales > Chthoniobacteraceae > Chth-196. The sequence continues at coordinate 3,103 of CAMDSZ010000095.1, read as the reverse complement.
GGGAAAGCTTCCGTCGCTCGGGGAACATAAAAATGCGAATTCTCTTCGAGCATTAATAAAATCTTGTATTTCTTGTTAGATTTAATCAGAAAAAAACTGAGCTGACTGAGGTTCAACTAAAAAAGCCGATAATCTTTGTATTTAACTATTTGTCTTATGAGACGTACCAAGCTACCGGTAATTTTTTCTGGAGTTTGCGCTTTCCTGTTAGGGTGCCTTCCGTGCATTTCGCTTACCATCCCAGCGTTTGAGGATAGTTATACAGTTGAGCGGCGGGGGCTTTCAGCGGTGCTAGGTAAGGCTCCGATGCTCTTAGTAAATTCGAATTCGAAGGCTTTAATAAAGTTTAGTCTTGATGACGTTCCAACAGACTCTGAGGTGCGATTCGCCCGGCTCCGGATCTATCTCACCAGTGTATCTTCTGCCGGAGCCGGAATTGCTCTTCATCGTGTAACATCTGCTTGGACGGAGTCTGGCCAAGCGATGAACCTTCCCCTTGCATCTGATTCTCTGACTCAGATTCCTCCCGACAAAATTGAGGTTCGGCGGTTTATTTCGGTTGATTTGACCGAGGTTGTCCGAGACTGGATCCAGAATCCAACTTCGAATCATGGAATCGCGATTCTTCCCGCGCCTGGCAAAGTCCCAACTGAAGTGGCTAACCTTCGAATACCATCAAAGGAAGGTTTCATCTTTGGTATGCCAGCACAACTGGAAGTGCAGCTAGGTTCTTTTACATCCGGCCAGACTTCCGGGGGATCGGCTACGACAGGGCCGCAGGGGCCGCAGGGGCCGCAGGGGCTGCAGGGGGCTGCAGGGGCTGCAGGGGCCGCAGGGGCCGCAGGGGCCGCAGGGGCCGCAGGGGCCGCAGGGGCCAGCTGCTTCAACAGGAGGTGAATTCACCGCCCAGCAGGTGAGCTTCATTAATTCTTATTTTCGTCCCAACATTGTAAAACAGCCGACTTTACCGACTGGTAGTGGTAGCTTAGCCGTTGAGGCTCAGGGGCAGGGAACCATCACGTACCAGTGGATGCGCGACGGAGAGGCGATTCTTGGAAAAAACGCCAGCCAGTTATCGCAGACAGGGTTGTCAAGCGGCTCCTATACGGTCGTTGTGAATAACGGATTTAGCAGTGTGACTAGTGATAGTCTTGTTTTGAAGTCGCCGGATTTTATTCTGCAGCCCATCGGCGGGATTGTTAGTAGTGGCACAAATTTCACGTTTAGCGTCGGCGTGTCAGGCACTGCACCGCTGACCTACCTCTGGAGAAAAGACGGGGGCTCGATTACACAGAACTCAAGCAATTATTCGGGACAAAACAGCGGTACTTTGTCTTTCAAGGATGTCACGTATTTTCACACAGGAAGCTATGATGTGGTTGTGACAAACATCGCCGGAAGCGCAACCAGCGTGGGAACTTTATTGTCAGTAAAAGCACCTGAGATCGAGATGATTGATGTGGGAACTGGGATATTACCGAACACTTCGGTGGTCGAGACGAAAGAGGTCAATGCGTTTCGGATCGCAAAAACAGAGGTCACGATTGAGCAGTGGGCAGAAACTGCCATTTGGGGTCTCAAAAAGGGCTACGATGATTTGCGCCAGAGTCAAAACCTGTGGCCAATAAATTCAACTCCGGACGTGGACCGGCCGAGATGCCCGATGACATACGTATCTTGGTATGACGCGGTCAAGTGGTGTAATGCCTGCAGTGAACGTGAGAATAAAACAGCAGTTTACCTGATAAACGGTGGTGAGGTGTATCGAAAGGGTGATGTTGTGCCGACATTGAATCCCGACGCGAATGGCTACCGACTGCCCACGGAAGCGGAGTGGGAGTTTGCTGCAAGAGGAGGAAACAAAACGAAGGGATATGCCTACAGCGGGAGCAACACAATCAACGATATCGCGTGGAACAGTGGGAACAGAGGTTATGCGTCCGAAACTTTTAAAGTCGCGACGAAATTGCCGAATGAATTGGGAATATATGACATGACTGGAAATGCTGCCGAATGGTGTTTCACCCGGGATGCAAGCCGCATGCCGAATGATTTCCGGATGCAACGGGGAGGCAGCATAGATACGGCGACTCTTGTAAGCCGACGTGAATCGCACCCCCCCCGCGACACTACTCCTGGCAGTCTCTCCAGAGTTGGCTTGCGCGTTGCGCGGAACGCAGGCCTTTGAGAGTCGAGCTGGATTCCGATTTGTCAAAGGATGTTCAAGTTCACGCGACAGCACTTCAACACTTCCTTCAGTCGGGCAATGGTCTTGGCTGCAAATATCGCCAGCCAATGTCTCGAAGAGGTAAGGTAAAGCCGTAAGAGGTGGAGAAACGTTTGATCCCGAGTGTCCCGCATTAGGCTTATCCGGTGGTGCGCAGGCCGCTTGCGATCGCGTTGATGGATAGCAGCAGTTCGGGCAGCAGGGCATCCGCCTGCGCGGCGCGTCCCTCGGCCAGAAAGCCGCGCCAATCCCGCAGCAATTTGATCTGCCGGTGATGCAGCACCCGCAGCGCCTCGCTCCGCAGCTCCAGCGTCTTGAGCATGCGCGGCCTGCGCCGGCCAAGTGACTGGCCGCGCAGTTGCTCGAGCATTTCGTGTGTGAGATCCCATTCCGCGCGGATCTGTGACATGAACCGTGTGCGCAAATCCGCGTCTTCCACCAGATTTGCATACGCCTCCATCAGCTCCTGGTCGGCGCTGGCGAGCGAACTTTCCACGTTGGTCAGAACGTAGCGCCAGAATGGCCACGCGCGAAACTGTCCGGTTAGAAGCGCGCGATCATCGGCTGAGAGGGAGTGGAGTGCCGTTCCCATGCCGTACCAGCCGGGCACGTAGAAGCGCGCCTGACTCCACGAAAAAACCCACGGGATCGCCCGAAGGTCGGCGAGACTCGGCTTCCCTGTACGACGCGAGGGCCGCGAGCCAATGCGGCTGTTCTCAAGGGCGTCTATCGGCGTGGCCTGGCGGTAAAACGCGAGGAACCCTTCCGCATCGAGCAGCGATCGATAACCGACACGGCTTGCGGCCGCGAGCCGCTCCATGATGGGTGCCAGACGCGGGTCTTCGTCTGACACACGGGCGTGGCGTGCGGTGGTCT
>CAMDSZ010000094.1 GCA_945906945.1 Akkermansia muciniphila | reverse complement strand
GGCACATTGTGCGGGTCCCATTGTGCGAAGGTTTGCCCCTTCTTTACCTGGCTTCCGTCCGCAACTGAAATAACCGTCCCGATGACAATGTTGTAGCGCTCCAGTTCGCGGCCGTCCTCAGCATGAATCGTCACACTGCCGTTTTTGTTCAACGCAATGTAGTCACCCTCGATACTCTTTACGGTGCGGAGGTCGTTAAAACGAACCGCTCCATCATTCTTGGCTTTGACAACAGGCTGTTTAAAGGTCTGCGATGCAACCCCACCAATGTGGAAGGTACGCATCGTCAACTGTGTCCCGGGTTCTCCGATTGACTGTGCAGCGATAATCCCGACAGCTTCACCGATCCGAACAGGACGTCCAGTAGCAAGATTTCGACCGTAGCACTTCACGCAGACACCGCGCTTGCTTTCGCAAGTCAGCACAGAACGAATCCTCAACTGTTCGACGCCAATTGCTTCGACGGCGGATGCAGTTACTTCATCAAAAATGTCTCCGTTACGGATAATCAGCTTTTGGGTGACGGGATCCTTAACAGTTTCGCAACTGGTCCGGCCGATCAAACGTGTGCGAAGGTCAACAACCTCCTCATCGCCTTCATAAATCGAACGCAAAAGAATACCAGCAGACGTCCGGCAATCATCCAGTGAGATGATCACGTCCTGCGCACAGTCCACCAGTTTCCGGGTGAGGTACCCGGAATCTGCCGTCTTGAGCGCCGTATCTGCGAGCCCTTTGCGTGCACCGTGCGTGGAGATGAAATACTCGAGCACCGTCAATCCTTCGCGGAAGTTCGCCGTAATTGGCTGCTCGATGATCGAACCATCAGGCTTGGCCATCAGACCGCGCATCCCCGCAAGCTGCTTGACCTGCTGACGATTTCCTCGCGCACCCGAGTCAACCATCAGATACACCGGATTAAGCTCTTTGCGTCCCTCATTGTGCTCAAGGGTACGGAACATGACGTTTGCGATTTCTTCCCCTGCGTGGGTCCAAATATCGACCACCTTGTTGTAACGCTCGCCGTTGGTGATAATACCGCGACGGTACTGCTGTTCCACCGTAACCACCTGCTTGTAGGCCTGCTCGAGCTCGATGTGCTTCTCCTTCGGAATAATCATGTCCTTGATTCCGATGGAAACGCCTGCACGCATCGCCCATGTAAAACCAAGCCCCTTCAAACGATCGAGAGTTTCGACCGTTGCCTGGTGACCAGCGGACTGATAGGTCCGGAAAATCACATCTGAAATCTGCTTCTTGCCACAGGCCTTGTTGAAGAAACCAAGCTGAGCTGGCCAGATCTCGTTGAAGATTACACGCCCAACCGTTGTTTCGATCACACGCGAGCTTGAGTCGCCGAACACTGTGTGCTGTCCAAGGTTCGGATTCTTGAATCGGATCCGGTCATGAACCTTCACCGCTTTCTCGCTCAACGCGAATTCAACTTCCGATGCATCAGCAAACAGCGGCAAACGCACACCAACCTGCTCGCCCTGCTTCCGCGGGTTCTGGGTGAGATAATAACAGCCCAAAACAATGTCCTGAGACGGGGTTGTCACAGGCTTACCGCTGGATGGAGAAAAGATGTTGTTAGACGCCAGCATCAGCATGCGAGCTTCCATCTGTGCTTCAACAGACAGGGGCACGTGCACCGCCATCTGGTCCCCGTCAAAGTCGGCATTATAAGCCGTACACACCAGCGGATGAATGCGGATCGCCTCACCCTCGATCAATAAAGGTTCGAACGCCTGAATCGATAAGCGGTGCAGCGTTGGCGCACGGTTCAACAAAACAGGATGACCCTTGGTGACCTGCTCGAGAATGTCCCACACCTCAGGAGTCTGGCGATCGATCATCTTCTTTGCACTGCGAACCGTATGCACATATCCGCGCTCCTTGAGAACGCGAATAATGAAAGGTTCGAACAACACAAGCGCCATTTTCTTCGGCAAACCGCACTGATGCAGCTTCAACTCAGGTCCGATCACGATGACCGAACGACCTGAGTAATCGACCCGCTTGCCAAGCAAGTTCTGCCGGAAACGTCCGCCCTTGCCCTTAAGCATGTCGGAAAGCGACTTCAATGGACGGTTGCCCGCCCCTGTCACCGCGCGTCCATGACGACCGTTGTCAAACAACGCATCAACCGCCTCTTGAAGCATGCGCTTTTCATTCCGAATAATCACATCAGGCGTCTTCAACTGCAGAAGATTCCGCAGACGATTGTTCCGGTTAATTACACGGCGATAAAGATCGTTCAAATCGGAGGTGGCAAAACGTCCACCTTCCAAAGGCACCAACGGACGCAAATCAGGAGGGATTACGGGAAGCACCTCCAAAACCATCCACTCGGGACGGGTCTTGCTTGTGGCAAACCCCTGAACCAATTTCAAGCGCTTCGCCAACTTCTTACGAATCTGCTTGGATCGCGTAGCTCCCATTGCCTCTTCGAGCTCTTTCTGGAGCCCGTTCAAATCGGCAAGCGAAAGCAATTTACGAATCGCCTCAGCTCCCATCCCCGCCTCAAAATTACCCTCACCGTAAGCATCCAAAGCATCACGGTATTCATTCTCCGTGAGAAGCTGCCCCTTCTCGAGCGGCGTCTGCCCTGGGTCAATCACAAGGTAATCCTCGTAATAAATGACCCGCTCGAGTTGGCGGCCGGACATATCGAGCATCAAGCCGATGCGCGACGGCATGCACTTATAAAACCAGATGTGCGTCACAGGCACTGAAAGCTCAATGTGCCCCATGCGCTCGCGACGCACCCTGGCTAGCGTAACCTCGACGCCGCAGCGATCGCAGATGACGCCCTTGTGCTTGATTCTTTTATACTTTCCGCAGGAGCACTCCCAGTCCCTAGTTGGACCAAAAATTCGCTCGCAGAACAGACCGCCTTTTTCAGGCTTGAAAGTGCGGTAGTTAATAGTCTCCGGATTCTTGACCTCTCCGTGGCTCCAAGACCGCATCACATCTGGAGCGGCCACTGTTATACCAACATTATCGAAGCCCAAAGGACGGTCTTCACCAACTAGTTCGCGGAAGGATGGTGTATTGTCGATCATACGGGAAAAACGTTTAGTAGTCTGACAACTTAACCGCTCGGAAAACGATGTTCCGAGCGGTTGTCTGGTTTATGGGTTTTAGAGACTGACTTCGGGCAGGACTGGCAGAGGTGCCACCGGCCCGGTATTACTACGGCCGCCGACCTTTACATCTAGGCCGAGCGACTGCATTTCCTTGATCAAAACGTTAAATGACTCTGGTGTTCCGGCCTCCAGCGCATTGTCGCCTTTCACGATTGCCTCGTAAATGCGTGTACGCCCTTGGACGTCATCGGATTTCACAGTCAACAGTTCCTGAAGAGTGTAGGCTGCTCCGTAGGCCTCGAGCGCCCATACCTCCATCTCCCCGAAGCGCTGACCTCCGTACTGAGCCTTACCTCCAAGCGGCTGCTGGGTCACGAGCGAGTAAGGTCCAACCGCACGCGCGTGGATCTTATCCGCAACCAAGTGACCTAACTTCAGCATGTAAATGTACCCGACCACGATCTGCTGATCGAACGCATCGCCAGTGCGTCCGTCATAGACAGTCGCCTTGCCGGTGTCAGTCACCCACGTGAACCCTTCAATCTTCTGCGCCTGCTTGAGGTAGTCGAAGATCTGCTCTTCCTTGATCCCGTCGAAGACTGGAGTCGCAACCTTGAATCCAAGCGCTTTCGCAGCCACTCCGAGGTGCGTCTCGAGAACCTGCCCAACGTTCATCCGCGAGGGAACGCCCAACGGATTTAGCACGATGTCCACAGGCGTTCCATCAGCCAGGAACGGCATGTCTTCTTCCGGAACGATCCGAGCAACAACACCCTTGTTACCGTGACGACCCGCCATCTTGTCCCCAACCGAAAGCTTCCGCTTCGAGGCGATGTAAACCTTCACCTGCTTGATGATGCCGGGATCGATATCATCGCCGCTCTCGAGCTTGTCCATCGAGTTCTCGTGCTCATTTTCGAGCTCTTGGAAACGCGGCTCAAACTGCCCAATGATTTCGCGGATCTTGTTACGGATCGGCGATGGATCGATGTCCACGTGATCATAAACCTGAGCAAGCTTGCGCAGAAGGGTCTTGGTGATTTTCCGATTCGCTGGGATGATGATTTCACCCGTCTGCGCGTTCACCACATCAAGAGGAATCTTTTCCCCGAGCAGGATGTTCGCAAGCGCCTCAGTCAACTGCTCGTTGAGTTCCTCCTTTTTCTTAAGGTAAACGTCTTCGGCTTCTTTCTGCTGACGTTTTGACTCGCCAGCACTGAGCTTCATGCGCGTGACTTCTTTACGGCTGGAAACCTTAACATCCATCACGATTCCGTAAGTCCCTGAGGGAACAGTCAATGAAGTATCCTTAACGTCGGCAGCCTTCTCACCGAAAATTGCGCGCAAGAGGCGTTCTTCCGGAGCTAGTTCGGTCTCACTCTTGGGGGTGATCTTACCCACAAGAATGTCCCCTGGACGAATCTCTGCGCCGATTCGCACAACGCCGTCAGGGCCAAGGTTACGAAGCGCTTCCTCGGAGACATTTGGAATATCCCGCGTGATTTCTTCCGGCCCGAGCTTGGTGTCACGAGCCCCAATTTCAAACTCATCGATGTGAATCGAGGTATAAATGTCCTCTTTCACGACCTTCTCAGAAATCGCGATCGCATCCTCGAAGTTGTAACCGTTCCAAGGCATGAACGCCACGAGCACGTTGCGCCCAAGAGCCAGTTCGCCTTTCTCGCAGTTCGGACCGTCAGCAATCACCTGTCCCTTCTTGACCGCTTCACCTTTGCAGACGATCGGCCGCTGATTGACGCAGGTGCCTGCATTCGAGCGCATAAACTTCCGCAAGTCATAAATATACACTCCCTCTTCAGGATCATGCCGAAGCTTCTTCTTCGCGTCAGGCATTTCACCGCTCTGAGTCACGATAATCTGGTCTGCGCTTACGCTGGCAATTTTACCGTTACCTTCGCTCACAATCACTGCACGGGAATCCCTGGCCACTTTGCCCTCCATTCCAGTCCCAACCAACGGTGATTCAGATACCAACAGAGGAACTCCTTGGCGCTGCATGTTCGAGCCCATCAGAGCTCGGTTTGCATCATCATGCTCTAGAAACGGAATCAGAGACGCAGCAACCGAAACAAGCTGCTTCGGCGAAATGTCCATGTAATGAACCTTGTCTGGTTCAACTTCAAGGAAGTCTCCCCCCGAACGGACTGCAACTTTCTCCGACAGGAATTTGCCGTTATCATCGCACTTAACGTTCGCCTGGGCGACAAGGAAATTTTCTTCCTGGTCACCGGTGAGATACTCGATTTTCTCCGTTACCCGCCCGTTCGTTACCTTTCGGTACGGGGTCTCAATGAAACCAAAGTCATTGATTCTCGCGTAAGTCGACATTGAAGAGATCAGACCAATGTTCGGACCTTCAGGAGTCTCAATCGGACAAATCCTGCCGTAGTGCGAAGGATGAACGTCCCGAACCTCGAACCCCGCGCGATCGCGGCTCAATCCGCCTGGCCCGAGGGCCGACAAACGACGTTTATGAGTCAACTCGGCAAGCGGATTGGTTTGATCCATGAACTGGCTCAACTGCGAACGCCCGAAGAAGTCGCGGATCACAGCCGAAAGAGCCTTCGGGTTGATGAGCTTTTGAGGGGTCATCCCATCAACGTTCACATCAAACAAGGTCATGCGCTCCTTCACCAAGCGCTTGGTGCGCTCAAGGCCCACTCGGCACTGATTGGTAAGCAACTCACCAACCGTACGCACTCGACGGGATCCAAGATGATCGATGTCATCAAGACGCCCCTCGCCCATTCGAAGGCTGATCAAATACTTGATGGCTCCGACAAAATCGTCTTTGGTGAGCACTCTTTCCTCAGCGTCCACTGAGATCGCCAGCTTTGAGTTGATCTTGTGGCGGCCAACGCGGCCCAGATTCTATTTCTCTGGATCAAAGAAGAGCCTTTTTAGCAACCCGCGCGCATTGGGCACAGTTGGCGGATCACCAGGACGCAAGCGGCGATAAATCTCCTTCAACGCCTCTTCCTCGGTGTGAACCGGGTCTTTTTTGAGGGCCTTGATGATCGTGTCATCGCCCTTGAGGTCCACCACCTTAACGGTCTTGACTCCAAGAGCCAGAATCTGGCCGACGGTCGCCTTTGTGAGGGGCTCAAACGCACGCGCTACAGTGACCTCTCCGTCCAGCACGTCAGAAACGAGAACCTTTGTTGCGATCTCTTCTTCGTCGAGCGATCCGCTAAGCTTAAGCGTCTCAAGATCGTAAAAGAGCTGGATAATTTCCTCGTCCGTGCTGAATCCCAACGCACGAAGCAGAGTCGTCGCGAGAAACTTGCGCCGACGCTTGCGGCGGTCGAGGTAAACATACAACAGATCGTTTGTATCGTATTGAACTTCCAACCAAGAACCGCGGTCAGGAATGATCCGGAACGAATAGAGCACCTTGCCGTTCAAATGGACGGAAGACTCGAAAGCAATGCCAGGCGAACGGTGCAACTGAGAAACTACAACGCGCTCAGCGCCGTTGATCACAAAAGTACCCTGAAGCGTCATGAGCGGAATTTCGCCCATGTAAACTTTCTCCTCTTTCGTACCACGCTCTTCCTTCAATGAGAAGGTGACGTAAAGAGGTGCAGAGAATGTCTGGCCCTCACGCTGGCATTCGCGAACCGACATCTTGGGTTCGCCAATCTCGAAAGATTCGAAATCCAAAACTACTTTTTCGTCGTAACTCGGGATCGGGAAGATGCCCCCGAATACCGACTGCAAGCCGACGTCCTTGCGCTTTGAAGGCGGGACATCTTTTTGCAGGAACTCCACATAGGAGTTCAGCTGGATTTCGATTAGATTTGGAGGCTCTGCGCCTTCCTTGATTTTTCCGAAGTTGATGCGCTCAGACATGTGTTTTTTCGGTGTGTGCGGGGCTGCGGACAAAAACCGCAGAAGCGCGCGCAATATCGACTCACAGCTACAACGACTGTGATATTTTGCGCGCGACTCTGCGGTGAACTATGGGTTGATCAGATGCGGAATGTGAATGCCTTTAGAACGATCACACGCTCGGCGGAATGAAACCACCGAGCGCGTGCACTGACACAAGGGACGGAAAGGCGCCATTCCCTTGCAAACAAGATTACTTGATTTCGACCTTGGCTCCGGCTGCTTCCACCTTTTTCTTGATGTCTTCAGCTTCTTCCTTGGTGACGCCTTCCTTAAGGGCCTTCGGCGCACCTTCAACCAAAGCCTTGGCTTCAGCGAGCCCAAGCCCTGCGACAGCCGCACGAACTTCCTTAATGACGCCAATCTTATTCGCGCCAGCTTCCTTGAGGATTACGTCAAAGGAGGTCTTCTCCTCAACGGGAGCAGCTGCGGCACCTGCTGCTGGAGCGGCAACAGCCACTGGAGCTGCGGCGCTTACGCCCCACTTTTCTTCGAGTTGCTTAACGAGATCAGCAACCTCAAGGACGGTAAGTCCGCTCAGCTGCTCAACGATGGATTGTGTATCTGCCATATGTTTTTTGCTGGTATCGTCGACTTCCAGAGCGCTGGAAAAATTAAGGAGACGGGCCCTTCCCCCGACAAGGAACCAAGTTTTGTTGTTGTTTGTTTGTTTGAAAACCCAAACTGGGCTTTCGATGCTCCCCCCAGCTGGCACCAGGGAAAATTGTTAATTCAGGCTACAGGGCCAGTGTCTGCGCCTATCCCTAAAAATGACTAAGCAGCTGAAGCCTGATCTGCCTTCGCCTGGAGAACGCGAGCCAACGAGGAAGCCGGCTCGTTCAGGACGCGCACCAACTGCGAAGCAGGCGCCTGAAGGACACCAAGCAGGGTTGCCAGCAAAACATCGCGGGAAGGAAGGTCGGCAATGGCGTTTATCTGGTCACCAGAAACCGCCAACCTGTCAACAATTCCGGCGCGAACAGTGAGCTTCTTCGCTTCCGCCGCGAACGTTTTCACCACTTTTGCAGCGGCTGCCACGTCTTTATCTCCAATCACGATGGCCGTCTGGCCTCGCAAGCCGGGCACTTCCGGGAGACCCGCGCTTTCCAAACCCTTCCGAAGGAAGGTGTTCTTAACCACATGACAGGTGGCGCCGACACCACTAAGTCGATTGCGAAGTTCGGAGAACTGCCCGACTTTCAAACCAGTGTAATCCGCCACGAATAGGAACGGAGAGGAGTTCAACCGGTTGACGATATCTTCTACGATAGTTGCTTTAGCAGGATGCATGATCGGTTCCCCCTTAGAATTTCAAAAATTGCCCCACATCCACCCGTACACCTGGCGACATCGTCGCGGCGACTGACAGATTTTCAATGAATCTCCCTTTCGCTGATGCCGGACGCGCCTTGATGACTGCATCAATTACAGCTGCGCCGTTCTCCAAAAGCTGCTCGGTTGCAAATGAGAACTTACCGACTGGAACTGCGATGTTCGCATTCTTATCCAGCTTGAACTCAACTCGCCCGGCCTTGACCTCCTTGACTGCAGTGGCCGTGTCGTCAGTAACAGTTCCAGCCTTAGGATTAGGCATCAAACCGCGAGGCCCGAGTACTTTTCCAAGCTTCCGAACTTCCGCCATGCAGGCTGGAGTCGAAATTGCGACATCGAAGTCTTGGAATCCTCCCACGCACTTCTCGATGAGGTCTTTGTACCCGACGTACTCAGCGCCGGCAGCACGCGCAGCATCCGCCGCATTGCCCTCAGCAAAGACGAGAACACGTACTTTCTTTCCCGAACCGTGAGGCAGCGGGCAAGTGCCGCGAACCATCTGGTCGGATTGACGAGGATCAACACCTAAGCGAAAGGACAGGGTCACTGTCTGGTCGAACTTAGGTGTTGGCATGGATTTGAGAGTCGTAAGAGCCTCACTCCAAGGGTAAGCGCGCTCAGAAACTACCTTCTCGGCAGCGGCGCGGTAACGTTTTGATCGCTTGATAGCCATAGTTTTATGCAGTGCAATCGAGTCGATTCTCTGAGAGAATCCGCTCTCCTGCGATTTCCGTTTTTACGGGGGTGAGGAGCTTGGCCTACAGCACAGCGTTTGCAATCGTTTTCTCGTCTTATTCGAAAAAAAAATTGCTGTTGGCACGAAATCAGCCGACCCACACTGTTTCCATAAAATCTGGCCTGCGAGAACACGCGAGCGCCAGCTGTCCCCCCGCCTGCTGACAAAAGCAGCCTGCGCCCATATCCCGCCGCCAGAGCATTCCAAGGATGCCGGCATCCCGAAGCCATAACCACGCCGAAAAACACACTCCTCAGGCTGAAAAACTCTCACCGCATGAGCAATGAGCAACCGCGTTCGGATTGGTCACCTTGAATCCGCCCTTTTGCAATTCATCCGAAAAATCTAAAAGTGAACCGCTTACGAATAGCGCGCTCTTTGGATCCACCACAACGCGCACCCCTGCGCTTTCAACCATAATATCCCTTGCCACAGGGCCATCCACCAGATCCATTTTATACTGCAACCCAGAGCAACCGCCCCCAATGACCGCCACTCTGAGCGCGCCGGATGAGCGTCCCTGCCGAGTCAAAAGAGCGTTCAGCTTTTGCGAAGCGGACTCGGTAACCTTAATGAGCTTTTCGTTACCGATCTTATACGGAAGTGATGTAGTCATTGAGCGTGAAGCTAATCCCCTGAGCTACGGAAAGATCCCAGCGATTTGCAACTGCATCTCAACCGCTTTAGCCCGAGGATCAGAGGCCTGACGGATGGGCCGCCCGACAACCACATGATCGGCTCCTGACAGAAAGGCCTGCTCCAAGGTCATGGTTCGTTTCTGGTCGTCGAAGATTCTATTCTCCACCGGCCGAATGCCCGGAGTCACAATTAGAAGCTTTTCACCCAAATCTTTGCGCAGACGAGCCGCTTCTATGCCGCTGGAGATAACTCCATCACATCCAATCTGAAGCGCCCTCTTCGCACGCGAAAATACCAATTCCTCCACATCGCATGAAAAACCCAGATCATCTAAGTCTCCGCGGTCCAGCGAAGTGAGGACGGTGACCGCGAGCACTTTCATATCACGCTTGGCCTGAACGGCCCCCTCAAGGATCGACTGGCTGCCATGAACCGTGCAGCACTCCACTCCCCGCCGCGAAAGATTTGAAACAGCGTTCTTCACCGTTTCAGGGACATCAAAAAACTTCAAATCCACGAATATCTTTTTGCCCCGCTGCTGAAGCCGCTCAACCAAAGGCCAGTAGCCCTCCGCCATAAAAAGCTGGAATCCAAGTTTATAAAATGAAACTGCATCACCAAGTTTGTCCACCCAAACCAGCGCCTCCTCCGCCGTTGGAAGGTCCAAAGCGAAGATCAGCCGATCCGACGGGGCAATCGGTTTTTGAGAGAGAAGGCTTTGATCAGACATCCTCGAAAGTATCCTGCCTCCAGATGGCTGATGCCAAGAGAAGACTTCCAGTTTCACTCAGCCAAGTCGGATTTCTTACGGTTGCGCCGAATTCCAGCTTCCAAAAAGCATGACCCTCTCCGCTCGAGAGGCGGCAGTAGAATCAAGGAGCAATCACCTCTCGCACAAAGATATTAACCTGCCCGTCTGCCCCCTTCCTCACCTCTCTAATCTCAAAGCCACGGCCTTCCTCACGAGACACAGCCGAGCCTTGCGAGGGAGGCAGTGCGCCAGGCGGGTACTCGACAATCACTCGGGCTGGAGGCGCCTTCTGGTCCGAACTCTCCTGCCGCATCACAGCACGATTGCGGTCAACTGCAGTGACTATAAACCTACCGCGCAAATAATTGGGTACCCCATCGTTGCGGCCCTGAAGCGCAAGCGCCTGTTCGGCAGACACTGACTTTCCTTGAGGCTGTTTACCGGCGGTGTAGGTCTTCCAGTTCGCGGATTGCTGAGCCGAAGCCAAAGAGGGAGTCGCGACAACCACAGGCCTCGCCACCGCTCCTGAGGATGAGAGAATTGGGGCAACGCCCGGTGCGCTCCCTTGCTGGGCGGGTGCATTTGGCCGCGTGTAACCGACCGCTGCCGCAAACTGTTCCTTAAGATCAGGCGCAGCGGCAGGCTTCGTCGCCGCGGCGTCGTTCTTTGCGAGGCTTTGGGCTATCGCAGCAGTGACCTCCATCTTCTCGACTGAAGGGCCAACTGCGGGAGCCTTACCAGCCTTTAGAGAACTTGCTGTCCCCGCAACCACACCTCCAGACGGAAGCGCCTGCCCAACAGGCTCCTTCGCGGGCCTGGAATCCTTGGCTAAATCCTTGTCCTTGGCCGCTAGTTTCGCGTCAGGCTTGCCCTCTGGGACGGCCAGCACGGCGCCACCACCACTCGCGGGCTTTTCCATCACACCACTCACGGGCGCCGCGATCTGCACTTTAGGCGGAACAAAATCATCGGGGATGATTAACGCCGAGGGACCTGCCGAGGCGGAAGCTGGGTCGAGCGCGGCTTTCGACACCCCAACACCGACTCCCGTCGAAGATGCCGCACCACCTGTTGCTAAAGTCGGAGCCGTCTGAGCCGCAGTTTGCGGAGCAAGATCCGCGTCAGGAACCAAGGGTGGCGCCTCCTTTGGCGGATCCGCCCTCACCAACTCGCTGCCGAGTAGGTCGCCAGAGGGCGAACCGCCCGCAGGGCGTCGCTTTCGAAGCTCCGCCTGCTCCCGAAATACCGAACGCACTTCCTCATTCCGTATTAACGGAAGCCCCGAGGCCACAGACAATTGAAGCGGCGGTTCAAGCGAAAAATCGCCTACTCCATCCTTTAATCGGTACTGACCGTAAAGCAGCGGAACAACGCTCAGCTGGACCCGTCCATCCAACGCTCGTGCCACGTGGACCACAGCAGACAAATCCAAAGTCCGATCCAATCGCACTTCAACCCCGGGCTTTAACATGGCCCTCAGATCTCCCACGTTTTCCACAGGCGCGGTGTAGATTATCTCGAGCAACACCTGAGGAAAATCCACCGACTGAGTTAATGCAACGACACCAGTGTTGAAGAAGTCCGACTCGTGGAGCTCATAGACTTTTAAAATCGCATATTTTCCAGTGACATACGGCACCAGCTTTTTGGTTTCGGAATAATTCTTGATGTAATTCCGAAGGTAAATTTGGTTCTCACGCTCAAGTTGAAGCGCGGTGAATTTGCTGTACCGTTCGAAAAGCCGCTGCGCATCCAAAAACTCGCCGGCTGGCGCCTTTGTCACTTGGAATCGAGTCGGAGGCGGAAGCTTCCCAAGCTTCTTAAGAATGCTGTAGGACTTTGGCTCCTCTGGATGCCCAAAAACATAGAAACTCCCGAGCCAACAAGTAAAAGCAACGCCGACGAGCACCAACAAAAAAACCGTCCAAACAAACAAGTTATCCTTCCCGGCGGCGCCCCTCGCAGGCTCTTGATGAAAGACGCCGATAGACATATCTTTAAGCAGTAGCCTCCCCTACCCTCAAGCATCGCCCCTGTCAGTCGCCGCCCGGTCCACGGTAGGCACAGGCTCAAACGAGGTGCCGCACCCGCAGCTTCGCGATGCATTCGGGTTCACAATCCTGAACCCGGTGCCGGTCAAGTCGTCGCAG
>CAMDSZ010000093.1 GCA_945906945.1 Akkermansia muciniphila | reverse complement strand
ATGGACGTGCAAAGGGGTGTCCACCGCGCGGAGCCCGAGCTCGTCGGTGGAGCCGATGCATTGACCGCCGCGCACGCCGCCGCCCGCCATCCACATCGTGAATCCCGTGGGGTTGTGATCGCGGCCATCGCCTTTTTCGCTCATGGGCGTGCGCCCGAATTCGCCGCCCCAGACCACGAGGGTGTCCTCCAAAAGACCGCGCAGCTTCAAGTCGCGCAACAGCGCCGCGACAGGCCTGTCCATGCTGTAGCAGAGGTCGGTGTGGTTTTTCTCAATGCCCTTGTGCGCATCCCACTTGCTTCCGGCACCGTGGTAAATCTGCACAAACCGCACTCCGCGCTCCACCATGCGCCGGGCGAGCAGACAAAGCCTGCCCATGTTTTCGGTTTCCTTGTGGTCGATCCCGTACATGCGCAGCACCGCTTCGCTTTCGCTTTTAAGATCCACCGCGGAGGGCGCCTCGGCCTGCATTCTGAAAGCCATTTCGTAGCTGTTGAGACGGGCGGCAAGCTCGGTTTGCTCCTCGTGTTTCACAGCGAATTCCTGATTGAGCTGGCGGATGAAATCGAGTTTGCCGCGCTGCTGCCGCTCTGAAATACCGGCGGGCGTGTTAAGGTTCGGAATGGGTTCGCTGCCGCCCTGGATGCGGACGCCCTGATAGACGGCCGGCATGAAACCGGCGCTCCAGTTGCGCGGGCCGTTCACGACGGACGCCTGGTTGTCCTGCATGACGACAAACGCAGGCATGTCGTTGTTTTCAGAGCCCAGCCCGTAGCTAACCCACGATCCCAGGGACGGGCGCCCCCCCAGGATCGAGCCTGAGTTCATCTGGCACACGCCCGCGGAGTGGTTGATGCCGTCTGCACGGCATGAGCGGATCACGGCCAGGTCGTCTGCGTGCCGCGCGATGTTGGGAAGCCAGTCCGACACCCACAGCCCGGACTGCCCGTGCTGCTTCCAAACGCGCTTTGAGCCGAGCAAGGGGGAGCGGGATTCGCCCATGGCCGTGATGACGGAGCCAAAGCTCGAGGGCATGGGCTGCCCGGCGAGCTTGTTGAGCAGCGGCTTCGGGTCGAAGGTGTCCATGTGGGACGGACCGCCCTCCATGAAAAGGAAAATCACGTTCTTCGCACGCGGCGCGAAGTTGCCGGGACGCGCCGCCAGCGGCGATGAAGGAGACGCGGTAGATGCGGTAGATGCGGACGGCGAGGGAGCCGCTCCAACCGACGCCGCGGCCTCGCGGCGCAGCAGGCTCTCAAGTGCGACGCCGCCAAGACCGATCCCGGAACGAAAAAGGAAATCACGCCGGGTGAAACTCGGCTCGTATTGGTGGCATCGCGGGTCCATCACTCGGTGTAAAGAAATTCGGAGGCATTTAAAAGCGACTGACAGAAAGCAGCGAGAGCCGCCTTTTGAGCGGCGGTCGAGTTTGCGGAATTTATCGGGTGTGCCGCTGCGTGTTCGTGAACAGCGCTGCGCTCCTTGCTCGCAACGATGCGAGACGCGGCGTTTTTTTGGAGTGGCATCATGAGATGATGTCCGCCGGGCCCGGAATCAAAGAGCGCCCCCGGTCTTGGTTCGAACCTCCAATAGCCGACCGTCGACTCGTTCACATCCTCGCGCTGGATCAGGAGTTTGTCGGCAGTAAGAGGTGCGCTCGAGAGGCGCACATCATCGATGGCGCCGTCAAACAGACCGCCGCCGGAGACACCGCGCCCACCGATAGTGAAAGGCTCTTTGCCCGCCGGCAGGTGCGCGAGTGCGAGTTCGACCGAATCGTGCAGCAGCGGTTCGTCATCATTGGAAAGATCTTTCATGCTGAACTCCACGGAGCCAAGTTGATCGCCCTGAGCAAGCCTCACCGAAGCGGCCACATAGTAGGGCTTGTTCATTTGAAGCTTCAGGTTGGAAAACACAGCAAACTCTCCAAACGAGCCGTCTTTTTTCGGACCGTAACCGTGGAAGGCGAGAACCATTGGTGTGCGCCTCGACTTCATTCCAGTAATGCCAAAACTCCAGCCGGGATCGGAGGAGTTCCCAGTCCACTGCGCGGCGATCACCCGAAGCGCCGCGGCATCGCTCACGGATCGCGGGAGAATAAACGCCTCCACCGTCAGGCCGTGGGAGACTTCCATGTTTTCCAAACCCGCCACAAACAGCGGCCCTTCGCTCGGGCTCACGTGTGTTGCCTGTCCGTCACGGAAAGGAATTTTATCCGCAGCGAACTGCGAGATGGGTGCGCGTTTGAGGCCCGCCAATCGGCTGTCACTGCCGATCTTCAGCGATGCGGCGCCATCGCCTTGCAGCCCGGCCGCGGACTCGAGGCCTTCCTGGGCGTAGATAAATTCCATCGCGGCTCTTTCCTCGTGGGGCGAGGGGCTGCGGGCGAACGCGAGTCTGTACGCAGTCTGGACCAGCGCCAAAGGTTTCTTATCTTGCGAGGCCTCATAGAGAACGCGCTCGGCAAAGGCACGGCCGCGTGCGAGCACAAATGGACCGTTGATCATCAAAAGCGACTGCACGGGTGTTGTAGTGACATCCCGTGAAGACGCGCTCGTGAACCAGTAGGGCGCATCAAACGCGTCCAAAACAACATCGCGGCTATTGCGCATCACCCGGGTGTAAATGCTCCGGCGCGCATCCATCGCGCCGCCTCCCGGGCCGCCGATGGCGCTGTCGGCAAGCTTCAACTCGCCGGACACCGCGAGCATGGCATCCCGGATTTGCTCGGCATCGAGGCGGTGCGGCAGCGCGCGCCAGATCAGCCGGTTTGTAGGATCCACCAGCGCGCCGGGCGCGGGATTAGGATGTTTGGAGGAGCGCTTGTAGGCGGCGCTTGTGAGGATGAGCCGGTGCAGCTTGCGAAAATCCCAGCCTTCGCGCACGAACCAGCCCGAAAGCCAGTCCAGCAACTCGGGGTGCGAAGGCGGTTCGCCGAGTTTTCCAAAATCACTCGGAAACGCGGCGAGCCCTTGGTGAAAATGCATCTGCCAGACCCGGTTCACGATGACGCGCGAGGTGAGCGGATTTTCGGGAGCCGTCAGCCAGCGGGCCAGCGCGGAGCGGCGCCCTGTGCTTTCCACGTTCACCGGCGGCGTGATGACCGCGCCGGGTGCAGGCAGCTCGCTTGAAAGCACCGAGAGAAAAGCCGGCTCCACATCAACTCCCTTTTTCGGGATTCGCGCGAGTGGCGCGACCCTGCCGACATCGCTTACCGACATGATTTCCGGGAGGCTTGCCGGCTTTTTGCGCGAGAGCGTCTCGAGACGCTTTTTCAAATCACTAAGCTTCTCGCTCGCCTCGCCCTTGATATCGCGATCGAGGCGGTTCCAGTCGTAGCGCACCTGCTCAAACGCGAGGGTGGCCACCTGGTGCTCGTAGGGAGTGCGTTCGGTCACGGGCTTTTCGAGCATCGCCTGCACGTCTTCCGGAAAGCGCTTGATCGCCGCGAGTCTCGCTTTTTCCTTAAACGGAACCTCGATTGCGGCGATTTGCTTGAGCGTAGACGCAGCGACGTTTTCCCACTCAGCGAGTGCTGCGGCGTGATCGCTCCGCTCGGCTTGAGTCGCGGCGGGCTGGTCTTGTCGGGGAAGAATTCCCGAGAAGAACGACTGCAGGGCGTAATAGTCCCGCTGCAGGATGGGATCAAACTTATGGTCATGACAGCGAGCGCACTGCAGGCCAAGACCGAGGAACACGTCGCTAGTCGTATCGGTGATATCGTTCAGGATCGTGTCCCACTGGCCGCGCGCGTCGCGGTTGTTGTATTCGTAAATCCAGTGACGCAAATAACCAGTGGCGGTCAGCGCCTCAGGGTCGTCGGGAAACATTTCATCGCCCGCGAGCTGTTCCTGGACAAAGCGGCTGTAGGGTTTTCCGGAGTTGAACGCGCGGATCACGTAGTCGCGGTAGCGCCAGGCGGTGGGCCGGTAGTCGTCGATACGATATCCGTCGCTATCGGCATAACGTACAAGATCCAGCCACAACCGCGCCATGCGCTCGCCGTACCTCGGGCTTTCGAGCAGCCGGTTGACGAGATTGGAATACGCGTCCGGGGTCGAGTCCCCCACAAACGCGTCCACCTCCTCGGGGGTCGGGGGCAATCCGGTGAGATCAAAAGTCACGCGCCTGATCAACACGTACCGCTCCGCTTCCGGCGCCGCGTCCAATCCCTCCTTTGCAAGACGCGCGTCGATGAAGAGGTCGACGGGATTCGCGGAATTGAAGAGGTCGACGGGACTCGCGGAATCCCGAGCGTTGAGCGCCGGGGGAATTGCGGGAGTTGAAACGGGCTGGAACGCCCACCACTTCCGGTCCTCGTCGGTGATCCTGCCGGGAGGCCTTGCGGCGCCCTTGCTCGCGGTCGGGTTGGAAGCGTCGGAGCGGACCCACTCGGTGAGCACTCGCAATTCGGCGGCGGACACGCGCTCGCCCTTGGGGGGCATTTGCTTTTCGGGGTCGGTCGAAAGGATTCTCTCGAGGAGCAAGCTTTGAGCAGGGTCGCCGGCGCTGAGGGCGGGGCCCGATTCGCCGCCCTGTAAAATGGCGGCATGGGAATCCAGCAGGAGGCCGCCCTTGCTTTTGCCCGAAGCGTGGCTGTGGCACTTGAAACAATGCTGTTCGAAAATGGAGGCAACCTCCTCAAACCCGCCCTTGGCGTCCGCAGGGACGGCGCAAAATGCGGATGCAAGAATGAGAACACCGGGGAGCCAGCGCGCGATCCCGCAGACCATCCCGCGCATAATCCAATGCACGGGAGCGGCATCGATTCGATGGCCGAGGCTCGCTTGGGGATGAAGATGGGGTGGGACGCGCACGGTGAAGGGGTGAGGCAACAGCGTGCTTGGATTTAACATCGAATTTCCGCCGCCCAAAAGCGTTTTTGACGGGATCATATGCGTTGGGAGTGCACAGCCCAAGCGACGCTCACCGGCACAGCCGGCTCCCTGGCAGCGCCGGCTCTCTGGTGCAATCCACGCCCGGGCGCAGCTGGGGCTGCGCGGTCCCAGGGGTCACACTGTCGGGGTCACACTGTCGGGGTCACTGTCGGAAGCAGCGACGCCGCCTCAGCCGGCACGCAACTGGCGGACCGCCTCGTAAAGCACAATTCCAACCGAGGTCGCCAGATTCAAACTCCGCGTCTGCGGCTGCATGGGAATGGTGAGGCAAGTCTGCGCATTTTTTGCCAGAAGCTCTTCGGGCAGCCCTTTGGTTTCGCGGCCGAACACGAGGTAATCACCGTCCTTAAAGACGGCGTCCCAGTAAGGGCGCTCGGTCTTGGTGGTGAGGAAGAATAAGCGCGCATCAGCAGGCGCGGCATCGCAAAACGCCTGCCAACTCGGCCAGCGCCTCACATCCACCAAGTGCCAGTAGTCCAGGCCCGCGCGCTTCAAGAGCCGGTCGTCGAGCGAAAAACCAAGAGGCTCGATCAGATGCAAGACAGCACCTGTCGCAAGACACAGACGCCCGACATTTCCAGTGTTTGGAGGAATTTCCGGCTCAACGAGGACCACGTGTAGCATTCTCCTTTTCTCTCAGAGACCGCTGATAACGCCAACAACGCTTTGAAGATGGCCCGTATTTTGCTCAGTATTGAAAGCGTGAGTTTTCACGCCCCAGCCCCCCACGCAAAACTGGAACAGAACCCGCTCGCCCTATGCATTGCAAGCGGGCTGGCGAGCATAACGTTTTCCCTTCTGGGAGCCGCGCTGTGGGGGCGATCTCCACAGCCGGGCGAGAGCGTGTTCGCCACCTTGATTCGAATGCTGCCGGAAGTCGCGGCCACTTGCCCGCTCGTATTCGCAGCGGCATGGTCTGCCGTCGCCCTACCCAGCGCGCGCTGGAGAGCGTTTCTGTTCGCGGGATTCATGCTCCAGATCCCGCTGACCCACCGGGCCGCGGATGTGTTTGGATTGCAGTTTTCACTGCCGCTGATGGCGTGGTCGATCGGGTTAGCCGGACTGCTTCCCGAGGCCCCCGGGGCGTTCCGCGCATTGCAAGCATGGCTCGAACTACGCAAACAAACGCGCCATGCCGATACAGCCCAAGCTGCCGAAGCTACACACGCAACCGATACGGCCGATACAGCGGCTGTTTCCGAGCCGCTGCCGGAGCCGCATGAGGCTGCAACGGTGCAGGGTCCCGCTCCGGTGAGCGCACTTGAATCGGCGCTTGAGGCGCCCGCGGAGTCGGTGCCGCAACGCGCCATCTGCACTGTCGTTCACTGCGAGCTCACCAACCACGCCACGCTCGTGAACTCGATGAACCCGGGCGAATTCACAAGTTTGCTCAACAAAGTCATCAATGCGTTCGAAGAGATGGTGAGCGCGCGCGGCGGCATTTGTGATCGGCTCTCAAGCGACGCGCTGCGCGCTTTTTTCCAGACGCTGCCAACCGAGCCCGGGCAGGGACAGAACGCGCTGCACTGCGCGCTCTCGCTCAAGAACCGCTTCAGCGTCATCAGTCAGGCGTGCGAATCCAAGTCCGGCATCGAGCTGGATATGCGCATCGGCGTGAACACCGGAGAAATGGTGATTGCGCAATTCGGAAGCGGCAGCCGGAATTTCTGCGGGGTCGCGGGCGAGGCGGCGGAGTGGGGTGGAAGACTCGCGAGCGCCAATCTTCTGTACGGTTCGCGGATTTTGATTGGCGCCAGCAGCCATGTGGTCGCAGGTGAGGCTTTCGAGGCACGTCCGATCGACCTGCTGCAGCGGGAGCTGCCTCCCGAACCTCCAGAAGCGGTGTTTGAGCTGCTTGCAACCAAAGGTGCGCTTTCCATGGAAGCACTCGAACGGCTCAACCGCTACCGCGAAGGGGTCGCACTTTTCAGGGAACGCCGTTGGCAGGAAGCCGCAAGCTCCCTGCGCGCCGCGCGTCCGCCGCGCTCCAGCGATGACGCCATCGACTTGCTGCTGCACCGCATCAGCGAACAGGAGACGCTTGCAGAATTTCCGATCTAAGGGCATGGAGTGGGGTTCGCCCGGATGAAACGCGCCGAATACCCACCCCCTCTCAAACTTTTGATTGCCGAACTCAAGCGCCTTCCGGGGATCGGGGCGCGCAGCGCCGAGCGGATCGCGCTCTGGATGCTGCAGTCTGCCGACTCACACCCCACAACGCTCGCACGGGCCATTGACCTCGCAGAGGCCTCGGTGCACCCCTGCCCGCTGTGCGGCTTTTTCACCGAGACCGATCCCTGCTCCCTCTGCACCGATCCCGCGCGGGATCCGAAGATTTTATGCGTGGTCGAACAACCCACGGACATTCTGCCGCTCGAGCGTTCGGGAGCGTTCCATGGAAAGTACCATGCGCTTGGAGGGCGCATTTCGCCGCTGGACCACGTGGGCCCGGAATCGCTGAAAATCCCGCAACTCATCGAGCGCATCAGCACCACGCAGCCCGATGAGGTGATCCTCGCACTCAGCGCTGATGTGGAGGGCGAGGCGACGGCGCATTACATCGCCGACGCCCTGCAGTCGATGCCCGTGCGAGTCACCCGTTTAGCGCAGGGGATTCCGGCGGGTGCGGGCTTGGAGTACGCCGATGAATTGACCCTCAGCCGCGCAATGTCGGGACGCACGCACATCGGCGCGCAACGGATGTAATTCAACTCACCGCGTTCATGTTTCGGACAAAATATTCCCTGCCAAAAACGCAGCCGCAGCTTCAGGGACAGGGCGCACAGGAAACCGTCTCCACCGCACCCACACAGCTGCGCTACTCCCGCTACGATCACGGCACGCTTGAGGAGTTCAAGGCCAGTTCGGTGGACGAGATACCGGACCCAACTCCGGGCGGCCCCGTGCTGTGGGTGGAAGTGGACGGGCTGCGTGACACCGCGCTTTTGCAGGCGCTCGGGGATCGCTTCGGGCTGCACCCGCTGGCGCTTGAGGACGTTTTGAATGTTGGTCAACGACCGAAGGTTGAGCCCTACGAAACGCACCTCTTCATCGTGCTACAGATGATGTCCATGCAGGGCGAGCACGAGATTTCGCGCGAACAGGTAGCCCTTTTTCTCGGGCCCGGGTTTTTGATCAGCATCGAGGAGGACCCGCTCACGGACACGTTCAAGCCGGTGCACGAAAAGCTTCGCTCAGGCCGCGGATTGATCCGCAAAAATGGAGCCGATTACCTCACTTACGCGATCATCGACGCGGTGGTGGATCAGCAGTTCCCCTTGCTCGAACATCTCGGGGAGGCTCTCGACATGCTTGATACAGAGGTGGTCAAAAGTCCTTCACAAAGGCACGTGCAAGAGCTTCACGAATGCAAACGCTTGCTTGCGCACTTGCGTCGCTTTGTGTGGCCGGAGCGCGAGGTGATCAGCGCGCTTCTCCACGATGAAAGCGGCCTGCTCAAGGCGGAGACGAAGGTTTATCTGCGCGACTGCTATGATCACACCGTGCAGATCATGGATTTGATCGAGTCCTACCGCGACATGGCATCGGGCAACATGGAGATGTACTTGTCATCGGTGGCACTGCGTACAAACGAGATCATGAGGGTGCTCACGGTGATCTCCTCGATTTTCATTCCGCTTACTTTTCTGGCGGGGGTTTGGGGGATGAACTTCCAGCCCGACAACCAGGGCCAGGCGCTTTCATGGAACATGCCTGAACTGCGACACCCCTACGGTTATCCGATCTGCATTGTGATCATGGTCGCCGTCGCGCTTTTTCAATTGTTCTATTTCCGCCGCAAAAAGTGGCTTTAAAAGTAGCTTTGGCGGGCCGTCTCCTTTTTCTTTCCATCCGATGCGCAAACCAAGTCGAGAACTCATCAGCCAGCAAGAAGCCATTGAGGCGGTCAAAGCCGTGTATGGCGAGCTAGAGAACCGCCCTGTGGAGCGGGACTGCATCAGGCGCACCGAGTGCTGTCAGTTCAAGCTCACCGGCAAGACGCCCTACCTGACCGCAGGCGAAGCGCTCGTGACGGCTGCAGCGCTCCAGCAAAGCGGCGTGAACAAGCTGCCCGCAAAAGAGGACGGCAGTTGTCCGCTTCTGAAGCCCGAAACCGGACGCTGCATCGCCTACGAGGATCGTCC
This sequence comes from Akkermansia muciniphila, assembly GCA_945906945.1. Classification (GTDB taxonomy): domain Bacteria; phylum Verrucomicrobiota; class Verrucomicrobiia; order Chthoniobacterales; family Chthoniobacteraceae; genus Chth-196. The sequence goes on along the minus strand of CAMDSZ010000093.1, from coordinate 3,568 downwards.
CTTCAGCTGCCGGACTCACTTTTGCGTTGCAGCAGGCGGACCGTATTCACGCAAGGAGGTGCAGGATCTGATCTGGCGGCTGGAGGATTTGGATACGCGTTTGGGCGGAGTCGGCGCGCAGACGCTGCCTGCGGCCCTCAAGGAGGCGCTTCCAAAGGTCACAATGCGCAAGGGCGGCCCCACCGCGCAGATCCATTCAAAGGCGGCGCCCCGGGCCAGAGGCCGCTGATGCCCAATCCGTGGGGATCCGTGGGAACCTTGGGAGGATTTAAGGCCGGACGATGCTCACCCGGCCGCTGAAGCCGCCGACAAGGATCGCAGCCATGTCTTTGTCCGCTTTGATCACGGATCCGTCGATGGTTTTACCCAGGCCCAGGCTCACGTACGGCACGGGACTGGGCAGCTTGTCTCTCATTCCGTTTTCGAGGAGAGCCTCGCCGCGAGGAGTGAATAAAATGAGCTGGTTGAATTCCAGCGCACCGGTTTCGGTAGTGCCCGCCCACTTGATTGAAACGGAACTTGGCGGCGCCTTGATGAAGTCGCCAAAGTTTGCGGTGGCGTTGCTTTGTTTGCTCACCTTGTCGGAGACCAATTCAGGCAGCGACGCCAGATCCAAAATGCTGATGCCCTCAAGCCGACGCAGCGATGAGGCTGGGATGATCTGCCCGTCTGGCCGCTTCTCGCCGGTTTTGCCCCTGAAGCTCATCATCCACACTTCATCCTGTCCACTGGGTGGCGCGGGTGTACCGCTGGATTTCTTATTCAAAAAACCCACCCAGATGTAGGTGTTCTGCACCATGGCCTCCATTCGGGCGTTTTCCAAAACCGCTGAAACGGCGGAGAGCGCCTGGTCGGTTTTTTTGCCCTTGAGAATGCCCGACATGGTGGGAGCGGCGAAGCTCATGAGGAGCATCATGATGCTGATGACTATCATGAGCTCAACCAGCGTGAACGCTGAAGTGAGCGCTGAAGTAAACGACGGAGCGAACAACGAGCCAAGGCCGTCGAAACGCATGATCCGAAGCGGAGCTTGCGGGCCGTCCACAGGCTCGGGAGCACGAAAAGATGGATGTGCGTTTGGGTTCATGGGGGCTCGCAGTGAGGACTCTAAGGGGTGATTCAGCCGGTTGCAAACCTGCGCTTGAGCGGATTCTTCAAACGGGCTGCGCCGTGGACCAACGGGCTGCGCCCTAGACCAACGGACTGCGCCGTGGAGCTCCGGCTTAGTAAAGCTTCCGCATGTTGCTGGGCAGAATGTTGAGTTCCGCCCGGTACTTGGCGACTGTGCGGCGCGCAATCGGGATGCCGCGCTGCGCAAGCTTCTCGACAATCTCCTTGTCGCTCATCGGGGTGCGATGATCCTCGTCCTTCACCAACTCGGCGATCTCGCCCTTGACGCTCGTGTTGGAAAGCGAGTCACCGTCGGCAATCTGGTAGCCCGGCGTGAAGAAGTACTTCAGGTCAAACACCCCGTGGGGCGTCGCCATGTACTTGCCCGAAATCGCACGGCTCACCGTGGTCTCGTGCACGCCGACGGCGTCCGCAACCATCACCATGGTCATCGGCCGCAGCGCACTGGGTCCAACCTCCATGAACTCCCGCTGACGCAACACAATCTCGTTGGCGATGTTCGAAATCGTCTGCTGCCTCTGGTGAATGCTTTTGATCAAAAACTTGCCGCTGCGGATTTTATCACGGATGTAATCCTTCACTTCGCTGCCGCTCCCGTCCTGGGACATCAGATCTTTGTAAACATTCGAAATCCGCAGATGCGGGATTTGATCGCCGTTGAGGGCGATCTGCCAAGCGCCCCCGATTTTTTCGACGGCGACATCGGGGAGCACGTAGTTGTTCGGGTCGGCCGCGAAGATCTGTCCCGGCTTGGGATCGAGGGTGGCAATGAAGTTTGCGGCCCGCTGCACATGCTCGACTGCTGTGGAAAGGCGGCGGGCAATCTCGGGGAAGCGGCGTTTGCCTAGGTCGTCTAGAAACCGGTCCACGATACGCCACTCCAGAGAATTGTCCTTCCCGAGCCGCCGCAGCTGGATCATGAGGCAATCCTTTAAATCGCGCGCCCCGACGCCTACGGGATGAAAGGTCTGAATCTTTTCCAGGATCTCCTCCACAGTCTGCTCGGAGCACCCGCTTGTTTCGGCGATCTCCACAATCGAGGCCTGGAAGAAGCCTGCGTCATCGATGTTCCCGATGATGAGCTCCGCGACGCGCGCCTCGGCACCCACGATGTCGTTGGCGGCAACCTGCTCGAGGAGGTGCTGCTGGAGGGTCTCTTCTTTGACAAGCGAATCGAAGAAAAACTGCCGCTTCTCGTCGTCTTCATTGGAGCGGCCGGCGTAGCTGGTGCTCTGCGCCATGTAATCGCGCCACTCCTCGTCGAGCTTGGCCAGGCGCTCAAACTCCTCCTTGAATTCGTCGTGCTCCTTCTGACGATCCTCGATGGTCGGCTCCATCGACTCCTCTTCAAGCGTCGGGTTGGTCTGAATCTCCTGCTGGATAATGTTGCGCAACTCCAGCACTGGCGCCTGAAGGATCATCAGACTTTGCTGCAACTGAGGCGCTAAAACCTGCTGCTGCGAGAGGTTCTGCGTTTGATTTAGGCCGGCCATGGGCGTTTATGTTACCCAGCACTCCCCATGGTTCAAGCAGAACTCAGGCCAAGGGGTATAAAATCTTTTTGCGACTGTCATTTATTTTAAAATCACCCACGCAGCGGTGCGGTCACCGAGTCCATTCTCGCTAAGCTTGGGTCCCGTAGTGACTTTACTTAGGTGTTAATCCCCCGCCACGAATATTACCCTCTGGATAAGATGCCTCCCAGCCCGGCCCGCCATTTCCTGATCCTGCTGAACACCATCGCCGCACTGTGCGTCCTGCCCCCCTGTGGCGCTGCTACCGTGGACTATGTGCGCGATGTGAAGCCGCTGGTGGCAAGCGCCTGCGTCCAATGCCACGGCAGCGAGAGCCCAAAGGGCGGCCTGCGCCTCGACACCGCTGCCAACGCCATCAAAGGAGGAGACTCCGGCGACTCAATCGTCGCCGGGAACGCGGAAAAGAGCCTTTTCATCCAACTGCTTTCCGGCGCACACGACGACATTCCGCAAATGCCCTACAAGCGCAACCCGCTCACTAGCGAGCAGACAGCGGTTTTGAAGCGGTGGATCAACGAAGGCGCAAAGGCGCCCGCCAGCGAGGAGCCAAGCCGCTGGTCTCACTGGGCCTTCGTCGCGCCAAGCAAGCGGCCGCTGCCCGAGCTTTCATCGGCGCGCACGCAGAGCTCGCATCCAGTGGACCGCTGGATCGAGGCGACGCTTGAGAAGGAGGGGATTTCGCCCTCGGCTCCAGCCTCGCCCGAGACGCTTATCCGCCGCGTGAGCCTTGATCTTACGGGCCTGCCTCCCACCCTTGAGGAGATCGCAGCGTTTACATCGGACCGCTCAGCCAACGCCTACGAAAAGCTGGTGGAACGACTGCTCGCTTCACCGCATTTTGGCGAACGCTGGGGCCGCTGGTGGCTTGACCAGGCCCGGTACTCCGACAGCAACGGCTACAG
>CAMDSZ010000092.1 GCA_945906945.1 Akkermansia muciniphila | reverse complement strand
GCCGTTGAGCACGGTGTTCCTAAGTTGATAAGGGTTAAGTAATATAAATTTTGTGCTTGAGAAAGGCCGAGCGGACGGCACCGAATATTCCGCTGCACTGCACATTACGGATTAAATCTTTTGGAGTGCGGGTGAGGCAGAGTGGCTAGTTCGTACGTTTCTCCTGGGCCCCCCCTTAAGACAGTCAATGAACTCCAGTATTTTTCGACGTGGTTAATTTCATTCTAATTGCGGTATGCATACTGGCTGGGTTGGTGCTCAAAAACTCCGGCAAGCTGCCGCCTGATCCGCACAAAGGGATTAACGCTTGGTTGATGTACCTTGCGCTTCCGTCGGTCTCATTCAAGTACATGCCCCACATTGAATGGAGTGTGGATCTACTGGTGCCGTTTTTGGCTCCGGTCCTCGTATTTGTTTTCGGGTTTATCTTCGTTAAACTCTATACCCGCGGGAAAGCAATGGACCAGCGCACGACTGGCGGGCTGATGCTGATGGCCTGTCTTGGAAATACGGGGTTCATCGGATTCCCGCTGGTCGCCGCTTATTTTGGCGAGCACCAGATCAGTCACGCAGTCATCTGCGACCAGTCCACAGTTTTGTTGTTTTCGACCGTTGGTGCAGTCATTGCAGTTAAATCGTCGGGCACTAAGCAGGTTGTTTTTGGGGACATCCTGAAAAGGGTGACGCGATTTCCTCCTCTGATCGGCTGTATTTTAGCCCTCAGCGTTCCTCGATTTATAAACCTCGCTCCGCTGGATCCCCTTTTTACGGCAATCGCGGCAACGACTGCTCCTCTCGCATTGTTTTCTGTGGGAATGCAGCTGAATTTTGACGGTGGAACTCAAAACAGAGCGGTGGTTTCCTTTGTTTTGCTCTACAAGTTGATCCTAGCTCCTGCGCTTACATTGGCAGCCGTTTTTCTTTTTCATGGCAGGGGATCAGCCCTCGAAATTAGTGTGTTTCAAATGGGCATGCCATCACTGCTTTCCGCGGCGGTGATTGCCAACGAATGCAATCTCAACCCTCCTTTGGTTAATCGGATTGTTGGCATTGGCATTGTGGTAGGACTGGCCACTACAGGCCTCTGGTTCCTCATTATTAAAGCTGTCTTGTGAAGGAGCTTTCCGGATTTTCGCTCATCCGGATGACAGATTTTGGAGAAGCCGTTTATCGCATGGTTGTCCTGATCGCACTTGCTCGGCGCACGCGTCTGCACCGATGGAGGTGAGGGGCCAGCTTTAATGGAATGTATTAGTGCGGCGAATCCCCCGGCGGGCAAGCAATCGATAGAGGTCCTTCTGGAAGAATCGCTGCCGCCACGGGAGTGCCCGCTCGAGCTGCTACAAAATCTCGAATCACGCTGATCGGATCGTCTGTGTGCTCCGTGCGGTTTCTGAGACGGTCTTCGGGGGAAAGCTCGGAGTATAAGACGATTCTCGCCTTTTCTAGGCACTGCATGAGAGTCTGAACCTGCCACTGGTCATGGCGGGTCGTTTTGGTGGTGAGAATCTTGGCGTGAAGTTCAGCGTTGCTGATCGGATCGGATAAAATCTCTGCAAATTCCCCCTCCAGAGGCAGCCCGTTGTTGCATCGGCTAAAAACAAGGATCATGCCCCCGGGTTCCACAATGCGAGCGGCCGCGGATATGCCTTTAACCGTCTGATAAAAGTTCTGATCCAGGGGAAAGCCAGAGTTGGTCGTGACGACTAAAGGATAGCGTCTCGGGACCTGCACAGTTGCCTCCTCCAAAGCGGCCTCGCAGCCTGCGTTGTGGGCGGCAGTAAGGTTGCCAGCAAAAATGCCTGTGATTGCTTTGGAATGATTTAGGGTCACATTCACGATGAAATGTGGAGGCGCGAGTGCGGCCATTTCACGTGTGAGTTGTTGTAGCGGATTATCGAAAATCCGAGCCCAAGTTGCATTGGGGTGTTCGATCAGGGAAGCTCGGTGGAAATGCCTGACGGTTTGCAGACCGGCGACCCCGGGGATCAAAGCCTTTGAACCGCCAGAGAAGCCGGCATAGAAATGGGGCTCGATGAAGCCCGTGGTCAAACGCAGGTCGGCCTCCACCCAGCGTTTGTTCATCCAGCACTCTCCACCGCAGGATGAGTTGCCGACAAAGACGAGACTGCTCGCATCCTGACAGTCATGGTTGACTACGGTGAACCTGTCTGCCGCGCTGCCCAACATCTTCCGGAGTTCGTCCCGAGTCGAACCGCGGTGAGTGCCAGTCCCGATTAGAATGGTCACGCATTCGTCGTGTATTCCAAGTTCCGCAGCGATCCAAGGAATCAAAAGATGATCTGGAACTGGCCGAGTATGGTCCGCAACTGCGATGACAACTTTCGGTGGCCGCCCTTCATTCCTAGGCGTCTCCATTGCCTTTGCGGCAACATCTACCAAGGGAAGGCTCCCAATGGGGTTCCGAACAGCGCGTTTGAAAGCCTCCTCCTGGTTCTCGAGTGCGGGTGGGTTTGCTGGGAGAAACACCTCAGGAATGAGTCCGGGAATATCCAGCGGAAAAGCGTACCCATGCTCGCCGTAAGAAATCCTGACGGTTCTTGGCGCGGAGTCAGCGTTTGGAGCAATGTTTGTGGTTGGGCTGGGATGGGGCATGAGGTATTCGAGCGGCGGAAAGCGTCCTGAGCTTAAGGTTATGACAACCTCAAATCCATCCCAATCGCCTCGCTCGGGCGGTTCCGTAAACCGTGATTCTGACGCCGGGCCCGAGCGCGATTACTTCAGCGGATTTGTATTCCGCGAAACACCCCGTTGAACAACGCGTTTGCAAGCGGCCGTTAATTTGCACAGCCGCCGAAACCTATATGCGCGGACCACAAGTTTCAGATTCGATGCGGCACTGCGTCCGCTTGATTCGGAAGTAAACCCGGAACGAGTTTGGCCTTACAAAAGACCTCTTTATTCCACAAACATCAGCTCGTTTGTGAGCAACAGCACCTGCGTGTAGCGCTCCCAGATGTCTAGAGACTTGTTGGCTTGAGAAGCTTTTCGAACTGTCTTCGCATTCTCTGTTTCGGAAGAACCGGCGATTGGTGACACCAAGACATTAGTCTCAACCGTATTCGATGGGTCGCTGTTGATGAACTTTCGAGCGGCTTCGAGTTCGTCTGCAGTGGGAGGACGCTGCATGGTTAGCCTGAACAGGAAGCGGACCTTGTCATCGGCGGAGCCTGTTTTCGGCATATCCTCGCGGTGGAGAATGCCGCGCACTTGGTCAGCGATGAACGGGCTGTTCATCATGAAAAGCGCCTGTTGGGGCACGGTTGTAAGCACTCGTTCACCCGTCGAAATGTCTGGGTTTGCAAAGTCAAAAGTGTTGAACATTTCTGGCAAGCCCGAGCGATCGATCATCGCGTAAACGGAACGTTTGTTGTCAGCAGTTTTGAGCGCACTGACATCTGTGTTGTATCGTTTTTTGGTTGCCGCGTCGCTGGCGGTTGCGCCGCTGAGGCTGAATGGACGGCCGCCTTGTGCGGATTGGTTGAGTTGTCCGCTCAGAGTAAGGAAGGTGTCCCTGACTTCCTCGAAGTCGAGTCGTTGCACATTGTAACGCCAGAGCCACTGGTTGGTGGGGTCCTGGTCCATTCCTTTTTTCGTTGGCTTGCTGTCCTGCTGGTAGGTGGCCGACATCACGATAAGTTTGTTGAGCTGTTTGAGCGACCAGTTGTGGTCCATCAGCCATGCTGCCAGCCAGTTGAGCATTTCGGGGTGGGACGGAGCTTCGGAGCGGGTTCCGAAGTCGCTGACACTCCGTACGATGCCCTGTCCGAAATGCCATTGCCAAAGCCTGTTCACGATGACCCGTGCGGTGAGTGGATTGTCCCTGCTAGCGATGGCTTCTGCTAGTTCAAGTCGGCCGCTGCCCTTCTGGAATGGTTTGATGCCTTCTCCAGCGAACATTGAAAGAAATTGCCTTGGGACAACCGGGCCTCGGTTGGTCGCTTCACCCCTGATGAGTACCGGCGAATCTTTTGGTTTAGCCTTATCTAGTAACGCCATCGCGCGAACCGGAGCGCCGGGGTGTGAAAGGTCGAGGGCGGCAAACTTGGCCTTCAGAACTGCGAGTGGGGTCGAGTATTGCACCCCAAAAGTTTTTGAGACGATCCGTTCATCTGGGTGCATGCAGGAATTCGCTCCGAAAACGTCTTTCCGGAGCACCTCGAGGCTTTCGTCGCTCATCGGGGTCTGAGTGATCTCGAAGGCTCCTGCCTTTGCATTCTTACCAGTGGTGAATGTGGGGAGACTGAGGCTCTTGTGCAGTTGGTCAAAGCAGGTTGTGTATGCTGCGGCCGCTTCAACAATGGAGGTCGGATTCTTTGCCAAGAGTGCTGCCATGATCCCAGGGTTGAATGCGGGATTTGCAGAAAGAGCCGCAATTGTTTCCGGCGCTTTTTGCGCGAACTCCGCCTCTGGGATTGCAGCTAAAGTGATCCAAGGACCGAGGATCGGATCAGGCTTTTTTTTCTGTGCCGCTTCGGCGACTCTTAGTTGGTCCTGCCAAACGGCGGCAACTTCAGCCTTGAGTCCCTTGTCACGTGCAATGTTGCGGAAGTTCGACGCAGATTTTCCAGCAGTCTGGACCACCATGAGGTAGTCCCCAGTCCGCTCGAGCATTCCAGCCGTCAGGCGGCCCGCCTGAGATTTCTCAAAATCAGCGATCTCTTTCTCGATTTTTGCGACCTCAACGAGATAAAGATTGTGCTCGGTCTCAGACGCGGGTTGGGCAATGAGCGGGAGTGGAGCAGGCTCTTCGCTACTCGCGAAAACGCCGTGGAGAGAATAGTAGTCCTTCGTCGGAACCGGGTCGAATTTGTGATCGTGGCAGCGTGCGCATGCGCCGGTTAATCCCATCAGACCTTTGGTGACTACATCGATGCGGTCATCGATAATGTCGTTTTCATTTCCCATGAACCGCTTTCCAAGCGTGAGAAATCCGAGTGCTGCGAGTTTTGCAGGGTTCTCCTTCGTTTCAGGCAGATGATCCGCGGCGATCTGTTCGATGATGAAACGGTCGTAAGGCAGGTCGCTATTGAAGGCATTAATCGCGTAGTCACGGTAAGTCCACGCATGCGAATAAATCGGCGCGCGCAGTTTTCCAATGGTCCGATCGCCCGTGGTGTCAGCATAACGAGCTATGTCCAGCCAATGGCGGGCCCAACGCTCGCCGTATTGCGGTGACGCGATGAGCCGGTCCACGAGTTTTTCGTAAGCGTCGGGAGAATTATCAGCCGTGAATGTTTCGACTTCCTTTGGTGAGGGCGGCAGTCCAGTCAGGTCGTAGGTGACGCGTCGGATCAGGGTGTGTTTGTCAGCTTTTTGCGAGAGCTGCAGTTTGTTTTTGGCCAGCGAATCGAGGACAAAGTTGTCGATCGGATTCCGCGCGACATTCTTTGGGTCTGCCGGCTTGGGCACAGGCGGTGAGGAGACTTTCTTGAAAGCCCAGTGCTCGGCCGCCTTCGCCGGGTCGAACGCCGTGCGAACCGTCGGGCCGCCCGTGCGCGGATCAGGAGCGCCAATCGTCACCCACTGTTCAAAATCCGCAATGATGGCGTCGGAAAGCTTGTCCTTCTTCGGAGGCATCGCCATGTCGGGATCTTTGTCCTCATGACGGATGCCGGTAATTAGAAGGCTTTTTTTCGGGTTTCCTACTACGATCGCAGGCCCGCTGTCTCCTCCCTTAAGGACTCCCTCACGAGAATCCAGCAGAAGGCCGCCGCGGATGTTCTTGCTCGTCGCGCTGTGGCACTCGTAGCAGCTCTCAACCAGCACGGGGCGGATCTTTTTTTCGAAGAAATCGAGTTCGGCCAAGCTGGAAGGAGCCGCTGCGTTCACGGTATGCGGGGCGATCATTGCGAGGGCCAAAGCGCCCATGGTCCGGCGGTGAGAGTGGCGGGGAATCATAGTCGGTGGGAGGTGTGTAGTCCTTGTGTCTCAACATGCGGCTCGAGCGTAAACTCGGCACTCACATGGTGTGATCAGGTTATTCGAAGCTTAGTTGAAGCCCCCTCGCGGCTAGGCGAGGAGTCCTTTAACAACGTTTCCGTAAACGTCCGTGAGGCGGAAATCGCGGCCGTTGTAGCGGTAGGTGAACTTCTCGTGATCGAATCCGAGGGTGTGAAGCATGGTGGCGTGCAGATCGTGGATGTGCACCTTGTTCTCGGCCACCTCGTATCCAAACTCATCGGTGGCACCGTAAACCTGTCCGCCTTTAATGCCTCCGCCGGCCATCCATGCGCAGAACGCTTTGCTGTGGTGGTCTCGACCGGGTTCGCCCCGAGCGCCCTTGTCGTGACGAGGGGTGCGGCCGAATTCTCCGCCCCAGACCACTAGGGTGTCCTTGAGCATATCTCTCTGCTTAAGGTCTCTTAAGAGTGCGCCGATGGGTTGGTCAATCAACTCGGCTTGCTTGGCGAGATTTCCTTTGACGTCAGTATGATGATCCCAGCTTCCCGCCCAAACCTGAACGAAGCGCACGCCGTTCTCTACCAGACGTCGTGCGATCAGCATGCGGCGACCGATTTCGGAGTCGCCGTACATCGCGCGGATGTTTTGGGGTTCTTTGTTCACATCAAAGACATCAGTCGCCTCGGTCTGCATCTTGAATGCGAGCTCGAAGGATTGGATACGCGCCTCTAAAATTGCGTCGTTCTTGAGTTCTTGTGCGTGTTTTTCGTTGAGCGTTTTGAGGAGATCAAGCTGCTTGCGCTGATCTTCCATTGAAGCGTGATAGCTCTTAATATTGGCGATAATTTTGTCGGCAGGCGCGCTTACGTTGCTCACCAATGTACCTTGGAATGCTCCCGGGAGAAAGGCTGCACGCCAGTTGTTGGCGCCTCCCAACCCTCCCCCGAGCGCGATGAAGCCGGGCAGATTCTGGTTCTCAGATCCCAAGCCGTACAATGCCCACGAGCCGACCGATGGTTTCACAAGGCGCCCCGAGCCGGTGTTCATCATGATTGTGGCGATGTCATGAGCGGGGATGTCGGTGTTCATCGAGCGGATGACGGCGATGTCATCAATGCATTCACCAATCTTCGGGAAAAGCTCGCTGACTTCGACGCCGCTCTGTCCTTTCTTCTCAAATTTAAACTGCGTTGGCAGCGGCATGCCTCCGATTTTTTCGACCTCAGTTCCTGCGTATTTCGCGAGCGCCGGCTTTGGATCCCAAGTGTCGACGTGCGATGGGCCGCCTTGGCTGAAGATGTGTATGACTCGCTTCGCGGTGCCAGGGAAGTGACCGGCCTTCGGGCCAAGCGGGGAAAGTGCCGCGGCAGCGCTTGCGGTTGTTGGGCTGCCGGCGCCAAGAAGGCTGGAGAGACTAAGGGCGCCAAAGCCCATGCCAAACCGGGTTAAGAACTGGCGGCGGGTGGCGAAGAAGTCGGCGGCGGATGGGAGGTGCTCTCTGATATTCATGATTAGAAGGGGGAGACTGTGTTCGCTTAGGTGAACACCAAAAACGGCAGAAGGTTAGGCGGAAAGGGTGGTTTTTTAGCAAAACTTTTACTTAAGACTTCAGCTGGTAGCTTTTTTGAGTCTAAGTAACTTAAGGTGAGGTGCTTCTTTGTTATTCTGGTTCTCGGGTTTCTCGCGTCTCCGGCCGGCGGCGTCAGCTCCATTGAGGGGTTGGTGCGATGGGATGGCGAGAGTTGGGGGTAGGCCTCTGGATCGGCCTTTTGTTGTGGTTGGCGTAATATATCATTAGATGCCGATCGGTGTCCTCGAGCCCCGGGGATGAGCGTGTTTACCGGGCGATAGGCGCGATCCTGCCGCATGCACTCTCGGACATTGGCGTGCCGCGCCGACTGATCCTGCGATCAGTTGGCTTTCGGAGCCTTTTGCTTTTTGGCGGGTTTTGCGTTGCCTTGCTCGCCGCCTGAGTCGCCATGAGCCTGAACCGACTGAAGCAGCCGCGGCACGTAGCCGGATAAACGGGGGTTTGGGGATTCGCCTGGCGCTGTGATGCGCAGAAGCTCTGGGCGCACCGATTCGGCAACGGGGCCGAGGGCCTCCAATACGTTCAGTGCTAGGAGCGATGGGAAAAAGCCGCTCGTGTTGCCGGCGGCTTTTGCCACAAGAAACCTCAGCGCGTTCTCTTGCTCAGGCTTGGCACCGTGCCTTGCGAGGGATTCGGCCGCGGTGATTCCCGCGATTGGGGAAGAGTCGTCCAGCAGTTTGGCGAGTTTCTCTCCCGCGGCGTGTGCAGCCTCTTTTCCCCGGATTAGAATTCCTAAAGCAGCCCAGTAGCGGATGGTGTCGTCCGGGTCGGAAAGATTTTTAATGAGGCGCTGGGTGGCGTCGGGGTTGCCATTGGAGGCCAGTTCGGCGGTTTCGAGGACTCTTGCGATGGGATACCGGGTATCATCGTGCCCAAGATCGTAGGGTGACGTGCCGGCGCAGCGCTCGAACCGTTCGCCTTCCGGTATGAATCCGACGTCGCGGATTTGTAGTGCTAAGTCGCGCTGAGCGGAGCGGAGTTTGGTTAGGATTTTAGAGTGATTGGTATCGGCGACGAGGTTGCGGACTTCGTCGGGATCGGACTGGAGGTCGTAGAGTTCTTCGGAGGCTTTCGGCTTCCAAAAGGCATCCTGCTCGGGAGTGAGTTTGCCCTCGTCGTGCAGGCGTTTCCAAACTCGAGTGGTGGGAGTTTGGAACATGTAATCGATGTGCTGTCCGTAGATAAGATGGGGCATGTAGTTTCTGACATAGACCCAGCGGCCATCGGTGACGCTGCGGACCAGATCGTAGCGTTCATCCATGCGGCCGCGGAATCCGTATACGAACGGTTGGGGAGCAGCTTGGTGGCTGCCGAGGAATGGGTGTCCTTGCATCCAGTCGGGTGGCTTGATTCCGGCAAGGCTCAGGAGTGTCGGGGCGAAGTCGACGAAGCTCACGAGCCGGTCAGAGGCGCCGCCTGCTGTGTATTCTGGAGGGCGCAGATGGGCGAACTTTTCAGGAATGTGGACGACCAGCGGCACTTGTAGGCCTGAGTTATAAGGCCAGCGTTTGTTGCGCGGCATGCCAGACCCATGGTCGGCGTAATAAAAAACGATCGTGTCCTCGACCAGTCCAGCTTCTTCGAGTTCCTTCAAACGCTGGCCGGCGTCTGCATCCGCTTCGCTCACGGCGTCGTAGTACTGCGCCCAGTCTTCGCGGACCTCGGGTTGATCTGGGTGATAGGCTGGAATCCGTACTTTGGCGGGATCGTGCACCTGGATGTGCGGGCGCACGCGGATTTTGCTTTCGTGACTTTTCTCGGAGTTAAACACCGCAAAGAAGGGGGTGTTTTCGGGGCGGTTTCTCCAATGGGCGCTCTTGTTAGAGGCGTCCCAAACTTTTCCGGGCTGGGAGAAGTTATAGTCCTCCTTCGCGTTATTAGTGCAGTAATAGCCCGCTTCGCGCAGGAGCTGTGGGCCCATTTTTTTGCCGGATGGATATTCCACCATGCTGCGCATGTGCTCGCCGCCGGTGCTTGGCGGGTACATGCCGCTGATGAGTGTGGTTCGCGCCGGCGCGCAAACGGGCGCGTTAGACCAGCAGTGCTTGTAGATGACGCTCCTTGATGCGAGGCGGTCCACGTTCGGCGTAGAGGCATATTGATCGCCGTAGCACCCCATGTGAGGGCCGTGATCTTCGCTTGTGATCCAAAGGATGTTTGGGCGTGGCGGCTCCGGCGGAGCCGAGTCAGCGTTGGTGGCCAAGCATAGACTTAATCCAAAGAAAACTTTTCTCAGGGTGGAGAGGATATGGGAGCTCATGGGTGAGGTGGGCTAACACTTCAAACAGGTGTTGGTTGCGCTGGGGGATGAGTCGGCGATCGCGACTGCTGGCGCCTTTTCTTGCAACGCCCAGCTAACAATGCCGCAAATGCGCTCATCGCGGAGCCCAATGTTGCTGATCAATGCAAGATCTTGCGACTCCTAAAATCGGGGCGGCAATGCTGCTCGTGTGGCTCAAGTCTAAACGCCGGATGCGTGCAGGATCATTTTCAAAGTCCGTGTTGCGCGGGTTTGGCGATAAGGATTGGCGATAAGGATTGGCGATGTGGACTTTTTTGAAAACATCGTCATTCGACTTTAGTTCCATTTGGGTGTGTGTTTTTTGGATGTAATAACTGCGCCAGTCTTCTTGGCCCTGATCAAATCACGGGGCACTGTTGTTGGGCCGTGGCAGTGAAAGGCGTTTGTGCCTCGATGTTCGCTTTTGAATTCCCTTTCAAAACTTTCCACCGCTCTTTTGTTACGAATGCAGAGCAGCAGGCCAGCGGAGTAATTTTGTAGGCCCTGAAAATAAGCCACCAAACTGCAGTCGCCTTCCTCAGCGAAAGTCTTTGGTTGCACCGCTAGAGCGTAGGCCCGTTTCTGTGACTCAATTCGAGAGGAATCCGGGGTGCGCTGCGCTCACCAATGCAGCAATCGAGCGCTGCTTGGTGAGAGTTACGGGGCTAGCGCTGCCGGCAATCGACGAGCGCAGGGCGATGTTGCCTCCCAAAAATTTTAGATCGCGTTTGCCAGAACAACAGCGATCAGGGCGAGGACGGTGCTCGCTGGAGCCGCCTTGATGAGCGGATCATTCACTTTCAGATGCATCGCGATCGCGCCGACCATCAGAACTGTAATGGAGACGGCTGCCGGCGCCACCAGTGCGGGAATCCAGATTCCTGCGACCAGGCAAAGGGCGCAGGAAACCTTTACTGCGCCTACGGTCCAGAGCAACCACTTGGGAAGACCGTACGCGGCAAACTCCTCCGCCATCGAGCGTGCGTTTCCTGCCCTGTAAGGAGTTGGCCGGTTGAAGCGGAGCAACCATACGTTGAGGAGCCCGAGGGCGACAACGATTTGAATAATAAGCGATACAATTTTCATTTGCAGGTCATCCTTTGTACGCAAGACGGCTTCGCGCTGCGGTCCGATCATGTTTTACCCACTTAGAATGAACCATCTTTTGGAAATTGCCCAAGCCATTTCTGCGTCCGGCTTTTTGGCGTATGGGATTGGGTGCCTTACCTCGCGGAGGATGCGGGATGAATTCCTCCGCTACGGGCTTCCGCGGCTGCGCGTAGTTACGGGCACTTTGCAGGTTGCCGCTGCAGCAGGGCTTGTCATTGGGTACGCTTATCCAATTTGTGCACTGCTCGCATCGCTGGGGCTAAGTCTTATGATGATTGTGGCGTTTGGCGTACGCTTGAAAATTAAAGACCCTGCCACAGGTTTCTTGCAGGCTTTAGCATGTTTCCTCCTCAACCTGTTTGTGTTCCAAGGCTATCTGATTCGTCTGATCGGCAAGGCGTAGGAAATTGCACGTGCTTCGCCTTTGAGGAGGTTTCCACGCTCGGCTAGTCTGACGGAGGAAAGATCCAAAGCTTGGGGCGCCCGACATTGCAGTGGACGCAGCGCCCAAGAATGGTGAGCGTCGCTAGAGAGAGGAACAAATTTGAGCGGGCCACGCTGCCAAAAATCGGCGCAAGCTTAGAGTCTTGGAGGTGGACTAATCGTTCCGCCGCGGAGGGAATGGGGTAGAATATGCGCTGCAATAGAGTTTTGGCGTTACCGTCCTCTCCGGTGAGGCTTGGGAATTTCTGAATCCAACTCGTCGCGTCGCATCCTTGCGCCGCTGCCGCCCGATCTGCGCCGAAAACAGAACTCCGGCTTAAGGAGGGAAGGAGCAGCAGAGCAAGGAATCCCCACAACGTCATCCAAGCGCACTGCATCAGCATTGCTTGCTCCGGCAAGAGACTGGGAAGCCCCAGAAGAAGCGAACCAATTTTGCAGCCCGCCAGATTCCAGGATAGGACGGTTACCAAAGCGCGCGCGGGAAGATTGTTTTTGATCGCCCAAAGGCGTCTTTGAATCAGCGTATGAATTTCCTCTGAGGTGAGAGTGCTTTTCCAAGACTCAGGCATGAGCGTCATCGCCCCCGGTCCGATGCCAGAGATCCCGCCGGTGAAGGACGGGTCGCGTGAATCAACCTCCCACCCGGCGCATCCTCCAAAGGTCGAACGAGTGGACCGTACTCCTGATGTTACGCTCAAGATCTGTCGGCGGCAGAAAAAAAGCCCCAGAGAGACAACTGCAACGCTCAGGTAGAACCCATGTGTTAACAGGAAACTCCAATAGCTCAGGACTGCGGCGCCGCAGAGCAGGGCGCTGTGTACGAGCGTGCCTCGGAACCACGTTCGGAAAAATTGAGGGCGGGATGCACTGCTTTGGGGCATGAAAACAGCGCCGCCAATGAAATCAAAAAAAGACTGAGTAACCACGATCCCGAGCATGCATTTTAAAAGGCCGGGTTGGTTGATGAAAGGCGGGCCGAAGAAGGTACCCCAAAGAAGGCCAGCAGCGGAAACCGCGACCCAAAAGCCCACGTTGGAGATGCCCAAAATTAGTCGGCGTCGAGCGATCTGATTTTGGATGTCTGTCATTGGTTGACGATCGTAAACGGCTCGGGAGTCGTCGAGCATAGAACGCTCGCATGCAGGTCGGTTCCCCGAGGGTACGGATGGAATTATTGAGCGGAAAACTTGATCCGAGCAAAGACGCGAAAACGCAAATAAGCGGTGGATTGGATCCGGCGAAAGTTGATCTGGTTACGGCTTTTGCTTCGAGGAGCTCGGAGCGGCTGCGTGTT
>CAMDSZ010000091.1 GCA_945906945.1 Akkermansia muciniphila | reverse complement strand
AAACAGCGCGTCCGTGGGCGATGATCGAGACATGCGATCCCTCGCGCTTAAGGTCTGCAACGCCGAGCGGGATCAAATATTCCTCGTCCGGCACTTCCCATTTCTCCCCGTAGAGGAGGGTATTTTCCATGAACATCACGGGGTCATTGTCGCGGATGGCTGACTTGAGCAGCCCCTTGGCGTCATACGCCGTCGAAGGGCACACGACCTTCATTCCGGGAATATTAGCGAGCCAGTTTTCTGGCGTATGAGAATGCGTGGCGCCCACGTTGGTCCCGCCATTGGCTGGACCACGGATCACAATCGGGCAGTTGATCAACCCACCGCTCATGTACCGTACAAACCCGGCGTTGTTCACGATCTGATCCCATGCAACTGCGGAAAAGCTCCAGAACATCAGCTCCATGACCGGACGTATGCCAAGCATCGAAGCCCCGACCCCCATGCCGATGAATGCCGCCTCGCTGATTGGCGTGTCAGCGACGCGCTTGTCGCCAAACCGCTTCCAAAGGCCCTCGGTGACCTTGTAGGCGCCGTCGTACTCGGCGACTTCCTCGCCCATCAGGACGACGTTGGGATCCCGTTCAATTTCCTCCGCCATGGCGTGGCGGAGCGCTTCGCGATAAGTAATCTCAGGCATGGCAATTGGTGTGTTTGTTGCCCGTTTAAGGGCTGCGTTGAGCGCGTCATTACACGAGCTTTGGCCCGCGAAATCCGCGTCGAGCGCGTTCAACCACTAGTCGTTAAAGAAGTGTCGGCCGGTACGGCCGGCTGTCGTGTGGCGGTCCACCTCGTAATATACGTCCTCAGTGATTGAGGCCTCGGATGGATAAGGACTTTCATCCGCGAAACGGATGCTTTCCGCCGCCTCCTCGCGGATTGAGGCGTCGATTGCCTCGTACTGCTCCTCGTTTAGCACGCGCTCTTCCAAGAGACGCGCCTTCCAGAGCTGGATCGGGTCATGCTCGTTCTTGTACCGCTCGATCTCCTCCTCGGTGCGGTAGACCTTGTGCTTGGCGTCCGCCACAGAGTGCCCGTAGTAGCGGTAAGTCGAGATCTCAAGGACCGTCGGCCGCGACTCCTTGTGGGCTCGATCCAAGGCGGTCTGGATGCGGGCGCGCACCTCGTAAAGTTCCTCGCCGTTGCCAATGTCCCAGTCGATCCCGAACCCCGCAGCACGCTCCGCCAAGCAGGAGGCATAGGCGCTAGAACGCGCCAAACTCGTTCCCATCGAGTAACCGTTGTTTTCTATGATGTAGACAACGGGCAGGTTCCAAAGAGACGCCATGTTCAGGCTCTCGTAAAAGCAGCCCTGATTAACCGCGCCATCACCCATAAAGCACATCGCAGCTCCGGTGAGCCCCTTGTACTTGATCCCGTAGGCCAACCCGAGGCCGAGCGGCGTCTGCCCGCCCACGATCCCGTGACCGCCCCAATAATTCTTGTCCGGTGCAAAGAAATGCATCGAACCGCCCTTGCCCTTAGAGCAGCCCGTCGCCTTACCGAAAAGCTCGGCCATGCACTCGTTCATCTGCATCCCGACCGCCAAGGCGTGCCCGTGGTCGCGGTAAGCTGTGATGACGTGATCATTTGCCCCCATTAGCGAGCAGGCGCCGACGGCAACGCTTTCCTGCCCGATGTACAGGTGTAGGAAGCCTCCCATTTTTCCGCCCTGATAAGCTTTCAATGCCGCCTGTTCGAAACGGCGGATGCGCAGCATCTCCCGCAAAAGCCGGATTTTGTCGGCAGGCTGCAGACTGGCGTTGATTGGTGCTGAAGCAAATTCGCAGGTTTTAACGGTTCCCATGGCTATGTAGGCTATTGGTTTATTCTCATTGAGATCTTTCCTGCCGCGCCCTCAGGGTTCACCCCCAAGGCCCGCAGGCCGCTTCCCTTAGTCATACTTTCGACGGAAAATGGAGTTCTGTAAAGTCGGAGAATGTAAATGAACACGGAAAGCCCTTGTTTCGGGCGCTCTCCTCAAAACAACCGGCCACCGATCCGGCAGTAAACCCGTCGCCACGCCGCGGGGCGCGTGGGCCCTCTGCCGGCGTTTCCGCGGAGATTTGCGTGTTTTTTGCTTTCAGTTGCGGCCACCGCGTTAAAGCTGGGCGGATGTTGACGCGTGTCGATGTCGAGCTCGGAACACGGGCGTACCCAGTTTTAATCGGTGCAGGCTGTCTTGCCTCCCTAGGGGAAACCCTGAGGGCCCACGGGCTCACGCAGACAAACGCTTTTCTACTCACCAACCCTCAGGTCGGCGCCCTGTACGGCCTGCCGGCCGCCCAATCCCTTCACGACGCCGGCTTCCAGAAAGTGGTGCGCCACGAGATTCCCGCCTCCGAGGAGGGGAAAAACTGGGAGGAGTTTTCCAAAACCTGCGCCGCCCTGCTGGAGCACTTTCCGGATGCCGGCGCCTCGCCCCTCGTGGTGCTTCTGGGAGGCGGCGTGGTCGGGGACCTGGGCGGATTCGCGGCGGCGGTATACCGGAGGGGTGTGCCGTTTGTGCAGGTCCCCACGACGCTGCTTTCGGCGGTCGATTCGAGCGTGGGCGGCAAGGTGGCGGTGAATTTTGGCGGTGTGAAGAACATCATGGGTGCGTTCTCGCAGCCGAAGCTGGTGCTTTGCGACCTGAGTCTGCTGCGCTCGCTCTCGCCCCGGGAGCTGCGTTCCGGAGCCGCCGAGGTGATCAAATACGGAGGCGTTTGCTCCGCGTCGTTATTTGAGCAGTTGGAGAGTGGGGCCCTGGAGCGGCTCCTCTCGCTGGATGCGGAAACCATGGTGGATATCGTTTCGCAATGCGTCCGCCTGAAAGCCGCTGTCGTGGCCCGGGATGAATTCGACAAACTCGGCATCCGCAACGTACTCAACTTCGGCCATACCATCGGCCATGCGCTCGAGTTGAGCGCGCACTACGATCTCACACACGGCGAGGCCATTTCGATCGGGATGGTCGCCGCGAGCGGACTTGCGGTCGAACTGGGCGTGTGTTCCACGGTTTTTCGCGACCGGCTCACTGGGCTGCTCAAGCGGGCGGGGCTGCCGGTTTCCTATCCGGGACATGAGGCGCTTTTTGAGCCGGTGCTGAAAGCGCTGCAGTTGGACAAAAAATTCCGGAACGGCAAAAACCTGTTCGTCCTGCCGGAACGCGCTGGCGCATGGCGTCAAGCGGAGGATATTCCTTGGGGTCTGGTGCACGGCGCCATCAAGTCAGCGATACGTTAACGTCCCGCGCTCACCTGCGGGGTTGGACCTCCGGGGTCTAAGCGCATTTGCTGGCGCGTTTTTTTCTGCCTCCTTTAATCCAATTTTCAACCGAACTGCCTATGCTCATCCACTCCCTTGAATTGCCCGGTATTCGCAAGCTTGCGTCGGGTAAGGTGCGCGAAATTTTCGACCTTGGTGAGCATCTGCTGTTGGTGACAACCGACCGGATTTCGGCCTTTGACTGCATCCTGCCGAATGCCATCCCGCGCAAAGGCGAAGTGCTCACGCAACTATCGTCGTTCTGGTTTGAAAAATTTACTTTCTTGCCCAACCAGATTGTAGCGGTGGACTGCGAGCATTTTCCGGCCGCACTGCGCCCCTTTGATGAACAGCTGCGCGGGCGCTCGATGCTCGTAAAAAAGGCGCAGCCTCTCCCCGTGGAATGCGTCGTGCGCGGGTACCTGGCCGGAGGCGGCTGGAAGGAGTATCAGGCTTCGCAAAGCATTTGCGGCATCAAACTGCCGGGCGGCCTGCAGCAGGCCCAGCAGCTTCCCGAGACCTTGTTCACGCCCTCCACAAAAGCCGCATCTGGGCACGATGAGAACATTTCGTGGGAACAGTGCTGCGGGCTCGTGGGCGAAAGCATCGCGAAAAAAGTGCGCGACTACGCCATCCGGCTCTACGAGGAAGGACGCACATATGCGGCTGGACACGGAATTCTGATCGCGGACACCAAGTTCGAATTTGGCATTTTCAACGGCGAGGTCATCCTGATCGATGAGTGCCTGACGCCGGACTCCTCGCGTTTTTGGCCGGAAGCCGATCATCGTCTTGGAATCAGCCCACCAAGCTTCGACAAACAATTTGTGCGCGACTACTTGGAAACTCTGAGCTGGGACAAGACGCCGCCGGCGCCCGAATTACCGGCATCAGTTGTGGAAGGCACGAGCGCCAAATACATCGAGGCATACGAACGCCTGAGCAGAAGACAGCTTCGCGCCGAAACCCGCTGACTCGCATGCTCCGCTTGCGCCATGGACGGCGGATTCAGTGACTGCAGCTCTCCAATCTGATGCAACCCGATATCGAGGAGTTTCTGCTTTATCTGGCTGCTGAACGGGGATTGTCGGACCACTACCAGCTCTCGACACGTCTTTCGCTCGAGGCTTTTTCGAAATGGTGTTCGGCGACGCTTGGCATTTCAGCGGCGGCAGAAATCACACGGGCCCATCTCACGGATTTTCTGGGGCACCGAAAACGTCTGGGGTTCGCCACCTCATCCATCAAACTGGTGGTTGTAGCGATCAAGGTGTTTTTCAGGTGGCTGCAGTCGCGGAACAAAATTTCGGCGGATCCCGCGGCGTTGCTGCCGCTCCCGAGACTCGAGCAGTACCTGCCCGAGACGTTGAACGAACAGCAGGTTGAGCAGTTGCTAAACGCGCTTCCCGATCACGGGCCGCTGACGGCTCGGAACCGGGCGATTTTCGAGGTGCTTTATGCATGCGGCATACGCGTCGCGGAGTTGTGCGGAGCGCGCATCGAAGATCTGGACCTGGACACGCGCATTATCCGCGTCACGGGGAAAGGGGACAAAACGCGCGTGATCCCGGTGGGATCGAAGGCGGCGGACGCTCTGCACTTATACTTGAACCGCGAGAGGCCTGAATTGGTCCGCAAATGGACCCGCAGCCACCTGTTTCTTTCGGTGCGAGGGAAGGCGCTGACGCCGGATCGGATCTGGCAGTTGGTGAAAGAAACCGCGCGCATGGCGGGTTTGGAGCAAAACGTATACCCGCATTTGTTGCGCCATTCGTTTGCGACGCATCTGCTGGGAAACGGCGCGGATCTGCGGATCATCCAGGAACTGCTGGGGCATTCGGACATTTCAACCACGCAGATCTACACGCACGTGGACCAGCAGCGATTGAAGTCGGTGCACTACCGGTTTCATCCGCGGGCGCGGCTTCCGGGAAAAGGAACACCGGAAAAATGAAACAGCCGCGTAACGACATTTTTATTTGACTGCGTGGGCTTTGTTGGCGAGAGTGTTCCCGTTCGTTAGGAATCCCAAGGTGGGATATTCGCTGTAACGACACCTCCCACGGCTGGCAGTCTGAAATGCCAAGGGCGTTCTTCATGAAAGTGCTGCGATTACGCGGCGATACATGGGATGACTTTGCCGGCTTGGGTTTGAACTTCCATACAACATCCACACACGTGTTTCGCCACTGGCAGGACGCATGGCGGGTTGAAGTTTGGTAATCCTTTGGATTGCCACCAACTCAACAGAGCCAAAAGCGCGCGCCAGTACCGACCACTGCAACGAGCACCGCTACCAACGCGCTTCGGGCGCCTGTTTGGGTTTTTTGCAGACCACCGGCAAGTCACCCCTCAGGCATCCCCAGCAGAATCTCCACCCGCCCCCCAAGCGTCTCGCTCCCTGAAAAAACTTTTCCCGCACGCCTAAAGCTGCGCTGACCCCCCCTTCATCTCTCTCCCTTCGCCATGCCCGAATCTACGACTCAAACCCCTTCAAAACGCGCACCGAAAGCTGCAAAGAAAACGGCAACGAAAGCCGCATCGAAGCCCGCTGTGAAACGAACACGAAAGACAGCTGTTTCGGCTCCGGAGACTGCAAGCGAAGCCCGCGTTGGACTGGACACTGCTACTCTGGGGGAGGTTCCATCTGCGCCCGCCAAAGCAGCCAAACGCACCCTTAAACCGAAAGTCCAAGCCGATGGAGATGCTGCCCCCAAAGAAGCGGGCGCTGCTTCGCAGGGCATCACCGCG
Organism: Akkermansia muciniphila; assembly: GCA_945906945.1. Classification (GTDB taxonomy): domain Bacteria; phylum Verrucomicrobiota; class Verrucomicrobiia; order Chthoniobacterales; family Chthoniobacteraceae; genus Chth-196. The sequence goes on along the minus strand of CAMDSZ010000091.1, from coordinate 6,682 downwards.
AATCCCGAGGTTGAGACGCCCAAGACACGGCGGCCGCGCAAAAAAGCTGACGCATCGGCCGATGCAAAATCGGGTTCCGGCGAGCCCGCTTTGCCTTCCTCCGAGCCGCGGGAAAGCGCCTCCAGCGCACCTGTGCACCAGCGGTTTTCGGATGAGTCATCCGCCGTCGAACCGCAGCGCAAGCCGTATCCTGTATACGTTCCACTGCATGTGGCCAAACAAATGGAGCAGGAGGGCAAGACCGCGCCGCTGGCCGTCGCACCCGACGCCCAACAAGCAGCCCAAATTCGAGCTGCAGCCTTTGAGAACCGACACGGCGCGGCACCTTCCACACCCGTAGTCTCGCCTTCGGAGCCAGCACAAAAGCCAAGCGACAGCGGAACCGAGGGCGCACGCCAGGATCAAGGGGCCCGCCCGCATGCAAACCGCCCTCCACAAAACCGCGATGGCCGCGACGGCCGCGATAACCGGGAGGTCCGCGACAGAAATGACCGGCACGACCGCAGGCGCGGTCGCAAGGATCGGGGCAACCGCGGGGACCGTAACGAGCGCGGTGGTGATCGCCCTGAACGGCAGGAGCGGCAAGAGCGCCATCAGGGAGGACGACGGGAAGACCACGAACACGGGGGCGATTCATCGCAACCCCTGCCTCCGCCCACTCCGGAGGAATTGTCTCCCGGCGAAGGGATCATAGAAATCTCTGGAAAGGGATTCGGTTTCCTTCGGGATGCAAAACGGAATTACGTGCAGAGCCCCACAGACATCTTTGTTTCGCCCGAAATGGTACGCCGCTTCAATCTAAGGGATGGCCAGCTGGTGCAGGGGGATGTACGGCGGGGCGGCCGTGGTCAGCAGATGCACGAGATCCGCACCGTAAACGGCGATCCGCCGGAGGCCTCGCGCACCCAGCCGCCATTTGATGAATTGACGGTCATCAACCCGAACGAACCGCTCAAAATGGAGACCCATTCCGAGCGGTACACCACTCGCGTGCTCGACATCGTGGCCCCGATTGGGAAAGGGCAGCGCGGCCTGATTGTAGCGCCGCCACGCACGGGCAAGACGACATTTTTACAGCATATCGCTGATGCTGTTGTGAAGAACCACCCGGACGTGCATCTGATCATGCTTTTGGTCGATGAACGCCCCGAGGAAGTCACGGAGATACGACACACCGTTCCCACGGCTGAAATCATGGCGAGCTCAAACGACATGGATGTTCGCAGCCACACGCGCATCGCGGAACTCGCCATCGAGCGGGCCAAGCGCCTCGTGGAAGCCGGCAAGGATGTTTTTATCCTGCTCGACTCCATCACACGCCTTGGCCGCGCCTTCAACAACGCCATGACCAACGGCGGTCGCACGATGTCCGGCGGGATGGACGCTCGCGCCCTGGAGATTCCACGGCGCCTCTTCGCTGCGGCCCGCAACACCGAAGAGGCCGGTTCCCTCACCATCATCGCAACCGCTTTGGTTGAGACCGGCAGCCGCATGGACGAGTTGATCTTCCAGGAATTCAAGGGCACGGGCAACATGGAGCTGGTGCTCGACCGGAAAATCTCCGAACAGCGCGTCTACCCCGCTGTGGAAATTTTCCAATCCGGCACGAGACGCGAAGAATTGCTGGTACCGGCCGACCTGCTGAACAGGATCCATTTCCTGCGCCGTGGTCTTGCCGGGTGCCGCCCGTTGGACGCAATTGAGCGGCTGCTGTTTTTCCTCAAGAAATTCCCGACAAACGAACAGATGTTGAGGGAAATCAAGGTTCTGTAAAGAGCCAGGCCGACCGCTGCTCTCACAGCCTTGGGCAGCGAATCATCCGCAAGGAGCGGCTGGTTCTGATTGGCTAACGAGCGGGCCGTTCCGGAGCCCGGTATTTCCGGGGCTCTCACAAAGAGGTCCAGTGCATGTGGCGGACGCATTTTCGCTTGGAACTGAGTGTTTGGTGTCCTTTACACGCCGCGCAGGCGTGTTACTCTGGTCGGCTCTATGCGAAAAGTCGTTGCCTCGTTGGAGGCTCCCGCAGCTGTGGGCCCATATTCTCAGGCAATTGCCGTCGGCAACACTCTCTACTGTGCCGGCCAGATCCCGCTGGATCCCGTCTCAGGGGAACTGGTGGCTGGCGGCGTCGCTGAGCAGACTGAACGCGTTTTGGAAAATCTGGGCGGCGTGTTGCGGGCCAATGGGATGACCCACGCGGATGTGGTTAAGGCGACGGTATTCATGACGGACCTGAGCCAATTCGCGGAAATGAACGCCGTGTATCAAAAATACTTCCATGCTCCCTTTCCGGCCCGCTCGACGATGCAAGTAGCCGCTTTGCCCCGGGGATCCCGGGTGGAGATCGAAGTAATCGCCGTAGGTCCCTAGCTGCTTCAACCGCAGCGCTCCGTAAACTCTTCACTTATCCATCTCACCAACTATGGCCACACCTCTCGAACTTTTCCGTCAAACTGGCGCGCTTCTCGACGGCCACTTCCTGCTGCGATCCGGCCTGCACAGCCGACAGTTTTTCCAGTGCGCCCTGCTTTTGCAACACACGCAGATCGCAGCGGAGGTGTGCGCACAACTTGCCGACAAGGTCCGCAGCCTTGGCGTTCAGCGCGTGATTTCGCCAGCTTTAGGGGGCCTGATCGTCGGGCATGAAGTGGCGCGTTCGCTTGGGTTGCCTCATATTTTCGCGGAAAAGGAGGAGAACCGACTGGTGCTGCGCCGCGGGTTTGAGATCAACCCTGGCGACCGTTTTTTGGTGGTCGAGGATGTTGTGACGCGGGGCGGTCGCGTCCAGGAGACCCTCGAAATCGTGCGCTCACGCGGCGGGGTGGTTGAAGGCATCGCTGCGATTGTCGATCGCAGTGGTGGAAACCTGCCCGACTTCGGTTGCCCGTTTTTCAGTCTCGTTAAGTTAAACGTCGAGACATTCGACCCAGCCAATCTTCCCCCGGACTTGGCCGGCACAACCGCAATCAAGCCCGGCAGCAAGTAGGCCCGACACTAAAGGCTTTAAATATCAGATTGCCCGCACTTCTTCGTCTGCTTCGATTGCCGTCTGTCCCCATTAGCAAATCCCCCGGTGCTTGCCTTCGAGCCACTCCCTCTCCTCTAAACCCATAAACGCATTAGCGTAAATCTTCCCATGATCCAGTGGCTGCTCAAAAAAGTAATCGGTTCGAAAAACGCGCGTCTTCTCAAGAGTTTGAAGCCGACCGTCGAACGGATTAATCAAATCGAACTGGAATACCAGCGTCTCAGCGATGAGGATTTGCGGGCTAAAGTCGAGCAATGGAAAACGCGCCTTCACGGAATCGAGGACTTCCAAGCGCTTAAACGCACGCTGGACGAATTGCTTCCCGAGGCGTTCGCCGCTGTCAAAAACGCAGCGCGCCGCCTGACGGAGCGCAACCATACATTCTCAGCATGCGACCAAGAAGCCGCATGGGCCATGGTGCATTTCGATGTGCAGCTTATCGGCGGCATCTGTCTGCATCGCGGCATCATCGCCGAAATGGCCACGGGCGAAGGGAAGACGCTGGTTGCAACACTCCCGCTGTTCCTGAACGCGTTGAGCGGACGCGGCGCGCACTTGGTGACTACCAACGATTACCTCGCCCGGCGCGACGCCGAATGGATGAGCCAGATCTACGGGTTCCTTGGCCTCACCACAGGGATTCTACAGCACGACCAGTCCCCGGACGTCCGGCGGGAGCAATACGCCGCCGACATCACCTACGGAATGAACTCGGAATTCGGGTTCGACTACCTGCGCGACAACGGGATGGCCAGCACGCATGAACAACAGGTTCAACGTGGGCACTTCTTCGGGATTGTCGACGAGGTGGATTCCATCCTGATCGACGAAGCGCGCACACCGCTCATCATCTCCGGCCCGGCGACTGTATCCACCCACCAATTCGACCGCTTCAAACCGATGGTTGAGGATCTGGTGCGCAAACAAGCCATGCTCTGCAACCGTCTGGCCTCCGAGGCCGAGGAGCTTTGGAAACAATCCAAGTACGAAGAGTACGGCAAGCTGCTCTACAAAATCAAACTCGGCCAACCCCGCAACAAAGGCCTCCAACGAGCCCTGGAAGACGCAGACAAACGCCGTTGCCTCGACAAGACGGAATTGTATTTCTCCACCGACACAAACAAGGAGGAACGCTTCGAGACCAAAGAAGAGCTTTTCTTCACTATCGACGAACGCGCTCACGAAACAGATCTCACCGACAAGGGCCGCACGTTCATGAGCCCCGACAATCCGGATGCATTCGTGCTCCCGGATCTCATCACGCAATTCGCTGAGATCGACCAGAACAAGGCGCTCACTCCGCAGGAACGGGTTGTTGAAAAGGAAAAGCGCCAGCAACACATGGACCACCAGTCCGAGCGCATCCACAACATCACGCAACTGCTGCGCGCGTATTGCATTTACGAAAAGGACGTGAACTACGTCGTGGAAGAAGGAAAGGTCGTCATCGTCGACGAGTACACGGGCCGAAAAATGCCCGGCCGCCGCTGGAGCGACGGGCTGCACGGCGCAGTGGAAGCGAAGGAGGGGGTCACCATCGACCGCGAGACGCAGACTCTTGCGACCATCACCATTCAAAATTATTTCCGCCTCTACAGCAAACTCGCCGGCATGACGGGAACGGCTGAAACCGAGGCGAACGAATTCAACGACGTTTACAAACTGGACGTGGCGGTAACGCCCACCAACCGACCCTGCATCCGCAAGGATCTGAACGACCTCATCTACAAAACCAGGCGCGAGAAGTTCAACGCGGTGGTGAACGAAATCCGCGACGCCCACACCAAGGGCCAGCCGGTGCTCGTCGGCACGGTCAGCGTGGAGCAGAGCGAAGTGCTTTCTCGAATGCTCAAGCGCGAGAAGATTCCGCACGCTGTCCTCAACGCGAAATACCACCAGCAGGAGGCAGAGATCGTTGCCCGCGCCGGTCAGCGCGGAGCCGTGACCATCTCCACCAACATGGCTGGCCGCGGCACCGACATTAAGCTTGGCGAAGGGGTTCGCGAACTGGGCGGGCTTTACGTGATCGGCACCGAACGGCATGAATCACGCCGTATTGACAGGCAGCTGCGCGGTCGTTGCGCACGCCAGGGGGATCCAGGTTTGTCGCGGTTCTTCGTATCCTTCGAGGACGATCTGATGCGCAACTTCGCAGCAGCCGACCGGATGACTCGAATGATGGAGCGCTTCGGCCTGCAAGAAGGCGAATCTCTCGAGCACCCTTGGCTCAACAAGTCGGTGGAAACGGCGCAAAAACGCGTGGAGCAGCGCAATTATCTCATGCGCAAACGCTCGCTGGAGTTTGATGACGTGATGAACAAACAGCGCGAAGTCATCTACGGCTGGCGCAACGAAGCAATCACAACCAACGAAACGCGGCCCATGCTGGACGAGGTCATCGAGGAAGTGATTCCGGAGAAAGTCCTCAGCTTCCTGCCGCCGGACGACCAGCGCGATCCCGAAGCCCTTCTTTCGTGGATCAACCAAACCTGCCCGCTGGGTCTCTCGCTTGAGAGCGCTCCCTTCGAGTCCGCACCGGCTGAGGAGATCAGTGCATTTCTTATCCAGAAGGTGAAAAGCTCGTATGCATTAAAATGCGAACACGAGGAGCCGGAATCGATCCTCCAAATGGAGCGCTACATCCTGCTCAATGCGATAGACCGTCTGTGGCAGGAGCATCTTTACGGCATGGACGCGCTACGCGAAGGAGTTTACCTGCGCGCTTACGGCCAGAAAGATCCGCTCATCGAATTCAAGACCGAGGCGTACGAAATGTTCACCGAACTCATGGCGAACATCAAAGCGGAGATCCTGCATAACCTGTTCCGGTCGACATCGAACTTGATGGCCTTTGAGAAATTCCTTTCCAATCTACCTCAATTTCTCGAGGCGCCGGATGAATCCGGAGGCGTCACCCACACGCAGACACAACCCTCGGAAAAAACGCATTCGAGCGTCTCGATGCGGCCCCAAACGCCCGAGCCATCCATCGAAGGGATCCTCAGCTCGCAGATGCGCGAGCAGCCCGTCCAAGCCGGGCGCAACGACCCGTGCCCCTGCGGAAGCGGCCGCAAATTCAAAGCCTGCTGCGGAAAAGCCACGGGCTAGGCTGGTCGTCCTGCGCTTGGCAGACGGACGGTAAATGTTGTTTCTGCATTTAGTTCGCTATCAACGGTTACAGTGCCGCCGTGCGCTTTTATAATCGCTTCAACAATTGCGAGGCCAAGCCTGCTCTGGTGGCCGCCGTTGGTTCGTGATTTCTCAGCCCGATAAAGACGCTCAAACACTAGCGCGCGATCCGTTGCGGCGGTGCCCGGACCCGAATTCGATACCGTCAGCACGGTGCCCTCTTCGAGCACCGCGGGCCTTCGTTCTGGCATTTGACGCAGGGCATCGGGAACGCCACCAGCTTGTCGGGGGTGCGGGCAAAGATGCCCGCGGTGGCCGCGAGTCAGCCCCATTTTACGAGTGGGGCGGCAACATCAGCTGCTTGCCAAACACGGCGTTTAAACCTGAACTCCGAAGTTGAAGACGCGATTCCGCGCTCGCTCGGCTTTCGAACGTTCGAGTTTTTGATTTCAGCGATCCGGTCTCCGATGAGCCAGCCCTGGTGACTCGGGCGCGGATGGTTTTTGGGCGAAAAAAGCATCTATA
>CAMDSZ010000090.1 GCA_945906945.1 Akkermansia muciniphila | reverse complement strand
TTCGCTTCCGGGTATAAAGCGATGAGGGCCACGCATCTAGCCATGAATTCGTCGAAAGCGATGCCTTTCCACCAGCAGTAGAAAAGCCCGCCTGCGATTCCCAATGATGCGGCCGACTCAACAAGGGGGCCAACGATCTCCGTTGCGCGTGTCATACGCATGGTGTTTTTGTTGATGATTCGCGCGGTTCTCACAAAGCGCGTGATCTCAAACGACTCTCTCGCATGCGATTTTACGACACGGATCCCATTAAACGCTTCCTGCATGAAGGACATTAAGTTGCCGCTCTCCTTCTGCTCGGCCCGGCTCGCTCTTCGAACCCTTCTGCTCAAAATTAAAACCGGCAGCATACAAATCGGGAACACCACAAAGGTGAGAGCCATGAAAACTGGGTCGGTCAGAAAGAGTGCAAGCACCACTGAGAAAACAGCAGCGGGACGGCGAACCAAGTTCTGTGTAAGTGTCATTGACGCACTTGCCATCGATGCCGTGAGGCTTGAAACGCTTTGTATCAGATCCCCGCTGCGCTGCTTGTTGAAAAATGTGAGCGATTGTGCAAGCGTTTTGCTGAAGGCTTCAGTCCTGAGATCCAGGGTCATTTGATTCTGAATCCATCCAAAAAGGTAGATCGATAGAAAGTCAAAGAGCCCCCGCAAGAGCATCAGGCACGGAATGGTGAGACATGCAAAAATCACCAGCGGCAGGCTTTCAGAAATACCCGCCCCATGCGTGAACTGGGATAACCATTGATCCAAGTCAACATCTCCTACAATCGGAAGAGTTTTTTTGATGCCCGTTTGGCCCCTCAAAACCAAGGCCGTCACCGTTTTCAGCCCAATGTAAAGGACGGCAGTACTTGCCCCAGCCAGAATCGAGCAAAGCAAAGCGATCGAGAAACGCTTTCGGTACGGCTTAACGTACCCAAAGAGGCGGCGGTATGTTTTTAGCAATTTCCTCCATGCCGACGGGGGTGGCTCGGGGTCATTAGCTGGATAGGAGACCATCGATGATTTTTGTCACGAGGGAAGTCGGATTGCCAGTTTTCCCTTTTCCGCGGGGATTTGTTCAAGCAGCGTACTGCTGCGCACAGGGTACTGGCCCAGGCAAGGGGATCTGTCGTTTGCATTTGGCAAGGCACGTGTGATAATGGTACTCATTAATTACGAATTTTATGTCTGCTCCTGGCTCTCTCCTTGTCGCTCAAACGCTGGTCCCGGCACAAATGCCTGTTTTTACTTGCAGCCTGACGCCTCAGAAGGAGGCGCTTTTACTGGCAAGGCAGGCCATTGATGAACTGCGTGCAGCGGACCCAAAGCCCATGGAGTCGAATGTGCGTTCGGTTTATGTGAGTCCTTGGGATAGTCATCAGAAAAACCCAAAATTCGGGCCTGTTTGCGATATCGTACTCCAAGTCGCACGCACCGCTTCGCGGAGCTTCCTGATCGCTAATTTTGACTCCTTGAATGTGGATTATTTTGTGAAGGATTGCTGGGGAATGATCTACGAAGAGGCGGACTACACGCTTAAACACAATCACTACCCGTCTGATTTAAGCTGCGCTCTCTACTTAGAGGCCGACGAAAATTGCGCTCCAATCATCTTTGACGGGGGGCTACAGGTGCAGCCTCAGAATGATCTTCTAGTCCTATTCCCGGGCATCTTGAACCACGAAGTTCCCAAAACCCCGGGCCGTAGGGTGGTGGTCTCGATGAATATTTTCAAGACACTCGGGTTGGTCCGATAGGGCTTTCTGAGACCCTGGCAAATCGCTTGGACTCGTATCCCTACAGTTTCACGTCAGGTGAGAAGGGTGTTTCCTCGAGGACATAGGGCACGCGCCCTCGGTCGCTCTCGATCTGTAGCGAATCACTCTGACTAACGAGCGACTTGCTTTCCGGCCGCTTGCCAGCCCGTGAATCCGGACTTCAGATGGTAGATGGCTGGAAATTTGCAGTCTTTTATCAGGCTCACTGTCTGGCCGCTGCGGCCCCCGGAGGCGCAGTGCACAAGCACTGACTTGTCTTCGTATTTTTTAACTTTTTCTGCAAAGTCGGGAGAGAAGAAGTCCAAGTTGACTGCGCCTGGGATGTGTCCCTGAGCAAACTCCTCAGAGGTTCTTACATCGAGAATCACAATTCCTGGCTGAAGCTTGAGCATGCGTTCGGCTTCGTCCGGAGTCAGATCTTTCGGTGTCATTTTCTGTTTTAGCACATCTAAAAAACCACCTGATTCAGCCTTTGACGGCTCGGCAGCAACTGAATGTAGGGGCGAGATAACCACGGTGAGAACTAGGACAGCGGCCAATGGAAGAGCGGGGCGTTTCATGAATTAAATCTTACCGTGTTTTCCAGGTGCGGGCGACAAAACAAGGGAATCATTTACCAATACAAAACGTGCTGAAAATGTGCCCGAGTAAATCTTCTGTATCGGTTTGGCCTACGATTTCTCCAACAGCGTGAAGCGCCCCGCGAAGTTCTTCTGCGACAAACTCCGGCGAGATACCTTCCTTGAGCCCCTCTTTTGCCGCCTGAGTTTGCTCAACTCCGCGTCGCAAACAGTCTTGGTGACGGGCATTAATCGCTACAAATCCGCTAGACTCCGATTGAAGTCCGTTGCCAAAAGCTCCCGTGAGTTTTGCGTCAATGGCTTCCTCAAGTTCTCGCACTCCTTCCCCCGATAGGCAGCTGATGCGGATGGCCGACGAATCGGCCCACGACTGGTGCTCTTGGATATCGCTTTTGTTTAGGATCAGAATCTCCTCTGGGCTGGCTATTGTATCTTTGCCGCCCGTGTCCGCGAAAATTGGCTGTGCCGGCAGAGTGCCGTCGCGGACGTGCAGAATCAAATCCGCCGCCGCGCGCTGTTTCATCGCGCGATTGATGCCTTCTAGTTCGATCGGATCAAGCGACTCGCGAAGTCCCGCAGTGTCCACCAGCCTTAATGACCACCCTTTTAGAATGATTGATTCCTCCAGCGTGTCCCTTGTCGTTCCCGGCGTCGCGCTCACAATTGCGCGCTCGAAGCCCAGCAAGCGGTTAAGAAGGCTGCTTTTTCCCGCATTCGGGGGGCCCGAAATCACCGTGCGCACACCTTCTCGAATGAGGCGTCCTTGGGAAGCGCTTGAAAGCAGAGACTCCATTGTTTCCAATATCGCCTGGAGTCTTTGAAGCAACGCGCTGCCTGTGTCGGGGGAAATATCCTCCTCTGGAAAATCAATGTAGGCTTCAATGTGTGCAAGTAGCCCTAGTAACTCCGATTGCATTGCGCGAATCCGGATACCAAGAGTTCCGTCAAGTTGTTCGGTTGCCGCCCGCAATGCGCGATCGCTGCTTGCTGAGATCAAATCCATGATCGCCTCCGCCTGCGTGAGGTCTAGTTTTGCGTTGAGGAAGGCGCGCCTCGTGAATTCACCGGGATCCGCAAGCGAAGCGCCGCTGCGTAGCAAAAGTTCTAGGATACGGCGTGTGACCAAGACGCCGCCGTGGCACGCGATTTCAACTACGTCTTCTCCGGTAAAACTTGATGGCTTTCGGAAAACAGTCAGCAAAACCGAGTCGAGATGAATTTGCTTATCGTATATTGCTCCCAGGCTTTGGACGCGTGACTCGAGTTCGCTCGGTTTACGCTTTGATGATTTGAACACCCGATCTGCCACTGCGATGGCCTCGGGACCGGATACTCGCAAAACCGCAACCGCACCTTGACCGGGCGGCGTAGCAATCGCGGCTATTGTGTCCATTGGTAGGCAGAAAAAATTGCGAGCGAGGTAGATGGCAAAACTTGGCTGGTCCCGTGCTGAGCGTTAACGCAAGTTAAGCGGGCTGCGTTACGCAATCTTGAAGCGCAGTTAGAAAACGCTCGTTCTGCGGCGCAGTCCCGACAGACACGCGGATCCATTCCGGCAAGCCATACGCAGTCATGTCGCGTACGATGATACCCTGACGCATCAATTGTTGAAAAACTGCTTTGCCATCGCCCACCTTCACGAGCACAAAGTTTGCGTAACTTGGTACAAATTGAAGCCCCATCTGTTTGAATGCGGATTGCATTACGGCGCGCCCCTCGTGCGTGATTTGTCGGGTCTTGAGTTGGTGTTCCTCATCCTTCAGGCCGGCGAGCGCCCCAGCTTGGGCGATGCCGTTTGCGTTGAAAGGCTGACGGGTTTTTTGAAGCGCCTCGATCAGGTCCGGTTTTGCGAGTCCATAACCAATCCTCAAATTCGCAAGCCCTTGAATTTTCGAAAATGTGCGGAGCACTACGACATTCCTGCCCTCGCGAATAAACTTGAGTGTGTCCGGCGGATTATCCAAAAACTCATGATAAGCCTCGTCGAATACCACTACAACGTGTTCAGGGACGCGCTTCATGAATCTGTCGATCTCTTCCTGTGAAACAAGAGTGCCCGTCGGGTTGTTTGGATTGGCGATGAATACCTCGCGAGTTTTTGAAGTGATTGCGTCGGCCATCGCTTCCAAATCATGCGCGAAGCCAGGATCCGGTACTTCGACTGTTGTCGCACCAAAAAGCTTCGCCATTAATTTGTAAACAACGAACGCATGATGGGATGTTACGATTTCATCACCGGGCTTTAGAAACGCGTGACCGATAAATTCGATAATCTCGTTGGATCCGCAGCCAAGAATCACATTCTCGCGTTTGAGTTCCATTTTCTCGGCGATGGCTTCGCGTAGATAAAACCCACCGCCATCCGGATAAAAATGGCTTCGCTCCAAAGTCGCATGCATGGCCTCGAGCGCTTTTGGAGAGGGGCCAAGGGGATTTTCATTAGAAGCTAATTTGATGATTTGAGACGGTTCGAGACCAAGTTCACGAGCCACATCTTCGATCGGCTTCCCGGGTTCGTAGGCCACTAGATCGCGTAACCAAGGGTGGGCAAGATTCCAAATGTTAGACATAGAGTGAAAAGAAGATGATGGATTTATGTTCTTCGGCCGTTGATTGCGCGGGGAGGTTGCTGAGCTGACGCCCATAGCCGCAGCCCGAGTCGGTCTGTTAGGGTGAGGGCAGCCGTTTTTATCCTGCACCTCGTTTCATGGCTGATGCTCATTCCCACCACGATTTAAGGACCTCCATGTCGCGTTTGGTGGCTTCCACTAAAGTCGCCAGTCCCTCGGAGTCTGTTGGTTTGGCTCTGAGGTACTCCACATGAAGCGACACCGGGCCTGAATAGCCCTCCTTTCGGAGCATATCCACATATGGCTTGCCAATGATTCCATCCCCAAGTGGGGATGGTTGCGGGCGTTTATTTTCCCAAATGAAATTTTTGAAATACGCGATCCCAATTCGCTCCTTCACCAACGCGACTTCCGCCGGCCAGGACAGATTTCCCTCGATAGTGGCGTGCATGATGTCGAAGCTCCACGCGAGTTGATCCGCAGGAAAATCCCGCATCATAAGCGCTACATCCCAGATTGCAGCTCCTACGTAACCTGCTCCTGAGTGGTTCTGGAAACAGGGCAAAACTCCAATTTCCTTACTCATGACAACCAAATCCTTCAGTCGGGCTTTGATTTCATCCAACTGCGGCCAGAGCGGCCTCCTGAGGTCGTATTTAAAGAACCCAAGCCGATAGCGTTCGATGCCCAGGGACTTCGCCGTTCGCAGGAGGGACTCTGCATGAGACTGTGGGCTGGTATCAACCAAGGCGGAGGTTACCTGAGTAATTTCGAGTCCGTGCTTTTTCAGCGCCTCGGCTAGCTTCGGTAGTTCCTCCTGCGCCTTTGCAGGTTCAATGTGGCCTCCCGGACGGATGGGCGCCTCGATTCCGTCGGCTCCGCAACCGGAGACCACCTCAGCCAAGCGGTCATAGGGGAGTCCGATGAAGTGCTTGCTGAATATCGCAAACTTAGGATGGCGTGTAATTGGGACAGCGCCGTTTTGCGCGAACAACGAGGTGACTTGGGAGGCTGTTTTTACGGCCGCTGCCGTCAGTGCAGATTGCAGCAAAGTGCGTCGGGAAATGCTCATTTGGGGTGTTGGGAGAAGTCTCTCGCCCTGCGGTTAAACTTCAAGATGTAAAACGTATTCCGTAATGCGTCCTCGATTTGGCTGGGGGGATCAGCTTACCTAATTACATGAAGAGCACTTTCATGATCGGCGGCGACCTCCCTGTATTCCGCATGGGCTACGGCGCGATGCGGCTTTGCGGCCAGCCTGGAAACTTCGGTCCCTATCCCGAATGGGAGTCAGGGAAGGAGCTGCTGCGTAGGGCTGTCGAATTGGGTGTGAACTTCATCGACACCGCTCATCCCTATGGGCCTGGCTTTAACGAGGAGATTATCTCAGATGCGCTTGCACCCTATTCGGGCGGGACGGTGGTGACGACTAAAGGCGGGGTCGAAAAGACAGCGCCCGACAAGGTTTTTGCTGATGGCAAACCGGAAAGTTTACGTCGTTTCTGCGAAGCGAGTTTGCGTCGTCTGCGTTTGGATCGAATTGATCTTTATCAGCTGCACAAGCCGGATTCAGCGGTGCCTTTTTGCGAAAGTGTGGGCGCCCTCGCAGAACTGCGGGATGCTGGAAAGATTCGGCACGTGGGTCTCTCAAATGTAAGTTTGGCTCAGATTTGCGAGGCCGAGGCGATTGTGCCGGTTTGCAGCGTACAGAACCGCTATAATTTCGAAGAGCGCGGGGATGATCCGATTGTTGATTATTGTGAAAGGAAGGGGATCGCGTATCTGCCGTGGGGTCCGCTTGCCGCTAAGCCGTTCGCTCCCGAGGCACCGCTTACTGAGGATTCAGACACTAGCCGTCTTGCAATGGTGGGACGTCGGATTGGCGCGACTGCTGGACAGGTTGCACTTGCCTGGTTATTAGAGCGTTCTTCCTGTATTGTTTTGATTCCAGGCACAACCAGCCCAAAGCATCTGATGGAAAATGTGCAGGCGGCGAGTTTGGAGCTCAGTCGAGAGGACTTGGCGGAGCTCAATGCTGTGGGCTAGCGCCGAAGCCTTCGATCGATCGCGACGGCGATTATGCTCTTACCTTCACGGGCTCGACTTTAAACGAAAGTTGATGCGACTAGATCGGCCAACATCCGCCCCCTGCGAGTGAGCCTTAATCGCGAGCCTGTACTTTCAAGTAGGCCTATTTCCAACAAATGGGCAGCCTCCTCTTTCCATGGTGCAAAGAGGTTAATTTCAAGCCCTGAAGACATTCGCAAGCCGAATGCGATCCTTTCGCGCAGACGCGTTTCATTCGAGAGCGTTTCCTCTGTATGGACCGGCGAGGCGCCTGTCTGCATCCGGATGGTGTAGGTGGCGGTGTCGGAAACATTCTGTTTACGCACTTGTCCAACGGTAGAGAAAGCACTTGGGCCGAATCCAAGAAAGTCGCGGCCTTCCCAGTAGGCGAGATTGTGAGAGGAGATGGCTCCGTCTCGAGCGTGATTAGAAATCTCGTATTGGACGTAGCCTCCTGCAGAGAGACGGTCCATGGTCGACTCAAATAGTGCTGCATCGTGCTCTTCGTTTTGCACAAACTGCCCGCCGGTCAGTTTTTTGAAAAAATCAGTGTCTTCTTCGTATGTCAGGCAGTACGCAGACACATGATCGGGGTTAAGTTGAATGGTGGTATCGAGATCGGCCTCCCATTCATGCAGCGTCTGCCCCGGCACGGAAAACATCAGATCGATGTTTAGTGCGTTGAAGTCCTGTGCCTGCAGGATTTCGTAGGTCGAAAGCGCCTGTTTTGCGCTGTGAGTGCGCCCTAGGGTTTGTAGGCATCGATCGCTCCATGATTGCACGCCAAGGCTGACGCGCGTCACCCCGAGTTGCTTCAAGAGCGCAGCTTTTTCCTCTCGCACCGTGGCAGGATTCGCTTCCGTGGTCCACTCAAGCAGCATCGAAAGATCGAGTCGGGACTTTAGTCCGCCGATAAGATACTCGAGCTGCTCGATGCGAAGCGCGGTGGGTGTGCCTCCCCCAAAGTAAATAGTCTTCGGCCGAATATGCGTTGATTCAGCAGCGCGGCTCACTTCGCTCAAGAGCGCGTCTAAAAACGCCTTGCTTTTGTTTTTGCTGCCTTCCTCGACGTAGAAGCAGCAGTAAGGGCAGATTTTCGGGCAGAAGGGAATATGGAAATAAAGATGCTCGATGGGCGCGGGGCTGCGCTCTGGGGGTGTCAGGCTTTTGGGTGAGATTGGCACGGAATACAAGTGTCCGGATTACATTCCAGCGCGCTGTACGGACCGGAGTTCGATGTCTCCAACTTGGAGTCCGAGGGCTTGTTCGGCCACCCTAAGAAAAGAACCAGAGGGGTCAGTGAGCGCAACCTTTAGTCCTCCCGGTCGGTTTTTTGGCGCTGCCAACGATAGTTTTTGTAGTAGCGCTCTGACATTTGCGGCGCAGTTTCGCGCCGAATCTACCAGCGTGATTCCGCTGCCCACGTAACTCGCTAGTGCTGTTGAAAGGAGGGGGTAATGCGTGCACCCAAGTACCAGTGTGTCGATACCCGAGCGCACCATGGGATTTAGGTAGCGCTGGATCACCTGATCCGTAACTGCATCTTCAAGCCAGCCTTCCTCGATCAGAGGCACAAGCAGCGGGCAAGCCTGTGCGCGCACTTTGATGCTGGGATCGATTGCGTGGATCGCTCTCTCGTATGCCTTGCTTTGAACCGTTGCGCGGGTGCCAATGACCCCGACATGTTTGGATTTTGTGGCTGCAACCGCTGCGCTGGCTCCGGGTTCGATCACTCCAATCACTGGTACGCGCAACAAATCTTGAAGACGTGGGACCGCAAGCGCAGAGGCGGTGTTGCACGCTACAACAATGATCTTTGCGCCCTCGGCAAGGAGCATTCCAGAAATCTCAATGCCGTACCTTTCAATCGTCGCCGGACTTTTTCCGCCGTACGGGACTCGGGCGGTGTCGCCCACGTAGAAAATTTCCTCCGCAGGGAGCAGTTCCCGAAGAGCCGCGGCGACGGTCAGTCCTCCGACCCCCGAGTCAAAAACTCCGATTGGCCGGAGATTTTGCTTTTGGTTCAGTGGCGTTGAAGGGCTTTTTTGTGTTTTTGCTGAACGGCTGGCGGTCACAGGGATAGAACCCTACACTGCAACCTTCGAGCGGAGAAGCTTGGTTGTGACTTTCGCTTGCATTCCCTAGGCTTAACGCAGCACTGCGAGTACATGGCTCCAACTTAGAATCCTCTTTAATTCGTCCCGTCTATGCGTCCTATCATTCTAGCTGTCTGCTGCGGTTTGTCCTCGGCGCTCCATTTATTGGGTCAAACCAATGTGAAATTGATAGGGGCAGTGGGTGATGGTATTCAGGATGACGCCCCCGCGATCATCGCAGCGCTTGAGAGTGGGATTTCGGATTTTTATTTTCCGAAAGGCAAATACCGGCTGACACAGCCCCTCGTCTTTGATCTGGCAAAGCGAGGCGCATCCAGCGTCACCGGAGACGGTACTGCATCCCTTATAATGGAGGGGGAGGGACCTGCACTTCGCTTTGTGGGTTCTCACGAGGGCACCGCCGCCCCAAACACGGTCAAGCCGGAGATTTGGGCAGGTGAGCGAACTCCCATGGTGGTGGCAATTGAGATTGTCGGTAAGAATGCATCGGCGGATGGCATCGAGGCCGTCGGTACTATGCAGCTAATCATAAGCAAAGTGGTGGTTCATGACACGCGTCATGCGGTGCGCCTCGCTGTGCGCAATAGAAACGTTGTCATCGCAGATTCACAATTTTACAACAATCGCGGGATAGGTGTGTATCTGGACAAAGTCAATCTTCACCAGATTAACATCACCAACACGCACATCAGTTATAACTCTGGCGGCGGGGTGGTAAGTCACGGGGGCAATGTTCGTAATTTGCAGATTGGCTCGTGCGATATTGAAGGCAACCATCAGCAGGAAGGCCCTGCCTCCGCCAACATCTGGCTTGATTCGACAGGTGGTTCGATTGGGGAAGTCGCGATCACCGGATGCACCGTTCAGCACACAAACAAGTCACCGGATTCGGCAAATATCCGCATTGAAGGCGGCGGCACTGACCCATCTCTTGAGAGGCGTGAGAGCAGGCCATTTACCCGTGAGGGAAATATTACGATTGGGAACAATGTTTTCAGCGACGTGCAGGTTAACGTCAGCATTCGCAGCGCCCGCGGAGTCACCGTCACAGGCAATACTTTTTGGGAAGGCTTCCAGTACGACTTAATGGTGCAGGACTCAACACACGTGGTTGTGATGGGAAACAACTTCGACCGCAACCCGCGTTACAAGGTCAACGGATTCGGCGATGCAGAACGCAACGGGGTGGCGTTCCGCGACAGTGCCGACAGCAGTTTCATTGGAAATCTCGTCTCGGGCGTTCGCCTTCATTCCGCTGCGGTTGAAGTCTCCAACTGTGAGCGAATGCAGATTTCTAACAACAGCGTGTTGGACAGTGACGGTCACGCTCTACGGCTTCTTAACGTCTCAAAATCGGTCGTCGCAGGAAACCTCCTCAGAGACGATCGGAAGGAACACCCAATGCGCGCCTCGTCTATGATTGTCGAGGGCGGATCCGATAATCTCATTCACTCAAACTCTGTTTCTGCGCCTTAACCCGCCTCCCTGGGGCATCCTCATTGCTGGAGCAGCATCAAAACCTAGACGTCGGCTGCGAAGGAACTGTTTACCTCGGTCTCGGAGTCTGTCTCGCTGTTCTTTTTGGATTGTGCATGAGCTCCGGAGGTGGCTGTCTTCTTGGCAGCCAAGCCTAGTTTACCCTCTTCAAGGATAGACTTCGGGACCGGTTTGAATCCCCAGATTAGACCCGCCCACGAGAGCATTTTAAGGCCGTAGTAAGTCAGATCGATCTCCCACCAATAAAACCCGTTCCTTGTGGCGCTTTGATACCGGTGGTGGTTGTTGTGCCATCCTTCTCCAAGACAGATCAAAGATAAGATGAAGCTGTTACGGGAATCGTCGGTGGTCTGGTAGCGGCGCTTGCCCATTAGATGGGCCATCGAGTTGATACAAGCCGTGCCATGAAACAAAGCGGTAGTGCTGATAAAGAAACCCCAGATCAGCATCTGTGGGCCGTTTGTGTTCAGGCTTGGCGCGAATCTCTCGAGGATCATTCCGAGAACAAGGGTGAAAACTGCGTACAAAATTGGCACCACTAGATCAAACCGGTTTAGCCAAACTAACTCGGGGAATTTCGCAAGATCCTTGATCTTGGAATAGTCAGTGGGAAAGTTGCGCCGCGAAGTAATCCACCCGATGTGCGACCAAAGGAACCCGTGGACGTGCGGGGAGTGTGCGTCTTCAGGATCGTCGGAGTGCACGTGGTGATGCCTGTGATGGTAAGCCCACCAGAGCGATCCACGCTGTACTGCGGTCGCCGCCCAGATCGCGAGCAAGAATTGTACTGGCCGCGAAGTGCTGTAGGTTTTGTGCGAGAAGTAGCGATGATGGATTCCAGTCACCGCGAACATGCGGAGAAAATATAGTGCGATTGCAAAGCAAACGGCGAAGGTGCTCGTGCCTGTCCAGATGGCCCCAAGGCAGCCCACATGCAGAAAAACGAATGGCATCACGCGTGGCCAATCCACGCGATCTGGTTCGGCTCGCATTTTCTCAGGCCCATCTGGGCAATAGTCGGAGTCGATCCATTGGATAATAGCGGCAGAGAATCTGCTTAGGAGGGAGGTGGGATGACTGGCTGGCACGATTGGGGTGGGTTAAGCTTCACTAAAGCAGGTGGACTCGATTCGCGCAAGTAACGCTTGGTGGGCGCGGTTGCTCTGACTCCAGATCTTCGGGTGCGGCAAAACATCGAAAAATGACCGGTCCCTTAAATCAATCCTGCCCTATTTAGGAGGCGTGGGGCTGCCGGCGCTGACTCTTAGGGCGGGGTGTAGGTTCGGGCCAACAGTAGTCCGAAACGGTGTCGTTGAAAATCAGCGATGAGTCTCTTTTGCTCTAGGGAGGTAATGTTGAACGTGGATTAGATCACTCGATTTCCTGAGAAGATGTGCCGAGTTCTAATGGGCAACAAATTAAGCTCGAAAGGTTCGTGAGTTGACAAGGTGGCGGCATTGAAGTGACTCTTCAGATTTACTGCACCCCCTATGTTCTCGCTACAGAAGCTTTTCGGCAAATCCAACGTGTTCTTTCCATTGTTGCAGCAAAGCGCCATGGAGGCCCAGCACAGCGTGAAAGCACTGCGCGATATGTTTTCCCAGTCGGGTGGGCAGGCTAGCATCGATGAGTTCAGTAACACGCGGCGCAAAGACAAGAAAATCACAGAGCAAATCAATGAAGCTCTCTGCAGGAGTTTCGTTACTGAACTTGAGCGCGAAGATATCGAGGCTCTAAGCGTTGCCTTGTACAAGATCCCGAAGACCGTCGAGAAAATTGCTGAGCGGTTCATGATCTATCGGCGAAAAATTGGCGGATGTGATTTTTCAAAACAGCTCGGCATGATGGAGTCCAGCGCCAACATTGTCGTAGAGATGGTGAACGAGCTTTGTGTCAAGATGCATCTTGATCGCATAAAAGCGCAAAATGCTAAAATGCAGGAGGTTGAGGGCGCTGCAGATCAATTAATGCTGGAGCTTCTAAGGGAACTTTACGCGGATGAGTCGGATCCAGTCCGCGTGATCATGACGCGCGACATCTATGATTTAATGGAGAAAGTGATTGATCGCTGCAGGGACGCTGGGAACGTGTTGTCCACGATCGTGTTGAAGTATTCCTGATTGCGTCCCATCTCTAATGAGCGCCGCCCTCATCTTCATCTTGGTCGTTCTGCTGGTTGTTTTGGCTTTTGAATACATCAATGGCTTCCATGACACGGCCAATGCGATTGCCACAGTTGTTTCCACCAAAGTACT
>CAMDSZ010000089.1 GCA_945906945.1 Akkermansia muciniphila | reverse complement strand
CCGTACGCGATGATGCTCAGCGTTTGCGAGAGTTAAGGATCCAGAATTGCCAAGGTTGCCCGAAAAGCTAGTCTCCAACACCCTGCAACGCAATTTTTAACAAAGATGCACGAGCATTTGCAGGCTAATTCCTAGAAGATACCGTGAATTGGAGCTATTAATGATCCGACTCCCTACTTTGACCCTACTCTGACTCCATGGACGAAGCTCTCTCCACCTACAACTACGCAGCCCTACCCCTTGAAGTTTCTAGAGAGCCTATGCCGTCTGATCCCTCGGCAAACCCTTTCCGTTTGGTTGTCGATCCCGTGATGCGTCTGCGCTTGCGCAAGGCACTCGCTGATCTCATCGACAGTCACGATGCAGAACTTGCCCGCTACGTATCAGACGGCGCTCTTTCCCTGGACAGTTACAAGGAGTACATCGAACTTTTCGCACGCAGTTTGCGGGAAACAATGCATTCAAAGGAGGGCGTTGCTTACCTAATGGAATCCTGCGGTTTTGAGACCAACATGGAGGACATCAACCTGTACCCCGAAACCCGCTGGCGGGTGACACGCGATTGGTGATGAATAGTAGAAAAAACACTCAGTGTAACTCTCAATGAACGATTACATCACACTCTCAAGAGCAGTCGAAGCGACGCAGATTCCAAGCGGACACGCAATCACACTGGAAGCTGGAACCCCAGTGTCCATCACCCAGTCGCTTGGCGGTTCTTTCACCGTTCACGCAGCGACAGGCGGCGGCTTATTTCGAATCAGCGCCGCTGACGCAGATGCCCTCGGGATGGAGTCTAGCTCTCCGCAGGCCCGCGCAGAGGGGCCTTTCAACGAGGAACTCGTTTGGAACGCACTTCGTGAAGTCTACGACCCGGAGATCCCAGTGAACATCGTAGATCTGGGATTGATCTACGATATGAAAGCCGATGAGACGGAGGGCGGACACAAGGTGCTGGTGAAAATGACTCTCACCGCACCGGGCTGTGGCATGGGGCCGACCCTTGCAGCTGAAGCTAAGCAACGAATCAGCGTGCTACCAGGCGTGGCTGATGCGGATGTCCACTTGGTTTGGGACCCTCCATGGGGCCCGGAGCGAATCTCCCCCGTGGGCCGCGAAAAACTGGGGATCGACTGAGCCCACACACCACCGCTCGATCGCAAAAACTTCTCCTCTGCGTCAACGATTCTTCTCGCTTATGCACCACATGTGCTTGGCCGAGCGCAGAAAAATTTGTCCGTCGCTGAGGGCGGGCGATGCGTAGGTGGGCTCACCGATGGCGTTGACTGCGAGAACTGCGAAGTTATCAGCCGGCTTCACCACACGACACTCGCCTGCGTCATTCAAAAAATAAACAAGTCCGTCGCAACTCACGAGCGAGGCATGCTGGCGTCCAAACCGCTCACTCCATAAGACCTCTCCGGATCGGGCGTCAAATGCGTGCGCAAAACCACGGTCGTCGGTCAAGAGCAACGAGTCGCCATCGATGATCGGCGAGGGCACGTAAGACACCCCAACAGCAGACGGCGGATGATGATGCCACGCGACCTGCGCTGAACTGATTTTCCCGCGCCCGTCAGGCCGGAGTGCCATCACATGGTGCGCGGGAAAGCCGCCGCTCATGTAAAACCACTGTGTCTTTTCGCTAAAAACCATCGATGCCACAAACTGATCTGTCGGACCATCAAGCATCCAAAGCAGCTCGCCTGTGTCCGGGTCATATGAGGCGACACACTTGGATCCTGATAACGCCATCTGCGGCCTTCCATTAATTGTGCGGATGAACGGAGCGACGTAACTCCGAGTCTGGTTTGGACGCTGGATGCGCCACAGCTCGCTGCCATCCTTTCGCGACAGAGCGACTATAAAGCCGGGCCCGTCATGGTCGCAATTTACTATCACCTTGTCTCTCCACAGAACTGGCGTACTGCAAAATCCATGTACACTGCTAAAAACTCCGGGACGCACGCTCCATGCCTGATCGCCGTTCAATCCGTAAGCAGCCACCACAGGCTCTCGTCCATCTAGAAACGCACAGTACACCTTTTCACCATCACACGCAGGGGTGCTGGAGGCCCGAGAATTTTCCGAATGGACACGCTCCAGAGGAGCCTTCAGCACCTCGCGCTTCCAGAGCTCCTCTCCGTTGTGACGGTTAAAACACAACAACAGTCGCGCCTCGGTCGATGCATCGAATGCGGCTGTAAACAGCAAATCACCAGAGACAATCGGCGATGCATGTCCCGGTGGACATGGAATCTTCCATTGAATGTTCTCGGTACTGCTCCATCGCAATGGAAACCCCTGTGCCAGTGAAACTCCATCCCCCTGAGGCCCTCTCCAAACCGGCCAGTCGCCTCCTGAAGCATTCAGAGACAAGAACATAGCACCACAAAACGTCATTAGGGGGATTGCACGCACTCCCACACCCAAACAACGTAACTTCAGCAAAGCCAGCCCAAAAAAGAGCTTTAGCTAGCGCCCTAATGCAAAGCACTTCGTCTTCCAAAACCGGCCGATTCGGCTTTGTGCCCTGGCCGAGACAATGCAATCTCGCATTTTTAAAGATTCCTGCATTAGTGGGGGGTCTAAATGATACGTGACTCTTGGACATTGTTCAGTTGGAACCTTAGCCAACTCGATGCGCAGCCTCCCATCCTCCCACCCGGGCACATGCTCAAATCAGCGACCCGCGAGCACGAGCAGGAAATCCACGAACTCGTGGACCGCGCATTCAAATTTGAGCAGCAATGGAGCGGAAGTTTTTCCAAAATCTCCATTCCAGTCCACGAGCGGATACAACAAGCATTTCGATCACAAACACATCCCGCGATCGCATTGATGCACGGAAGCCGGATTATCGCCGCCTCTTGTCTGTGCACCGAGCCGGATGCAGCTTTTCATTTTATATCCGGTCCCTGCGTGCTTCCCGAATACCGCAGTCGTGGACTGGGCACCACCCTCCTGATTGAAAGCCTGATCACCCTGAAGGCCTCTGAGGTTCATGTTGCGCGGGCCATCAGCAAAGATGGTACGATCGCCAGCAAATTTATTTACCGAAAGCTCGCTTCAGTGGCGGAACCACACCCTCAGGGACCATTCGGGGATACCGAATAGTCATCAAATTTAGAGCCGCAAACACGAGAATGCAGCGGCTACCATCAACTCACACTGATTCCGTCACATCCCGCGGTCGCCGTCAGTGCTGAATCGGCACACAGCAACTGGACGAGCAACTGGACGAGCAACTGGACGAGCAACTGGACGAGCAACTGGACGGAAACACAAACCGGAGTCCTGAGTTAGGACTCGGCCCCTTCCTCCGACCGTTCGCCCAGCATGGAGCTTTGCGTTCCATCCTCTACAATTTCAATCTGCACCCGCTGCGCATACCGCGCCGCGGAGGCCGCAGCCAATGACCTGATCGCCTCAATCGTCTGGCCATGCTTCCCCACCACTTTGCCGACGTCCCCCTGCGCAACCCGCAACTCGTAGCGCGATGCGGCACCCACAGACTCCGCCTGAGGGACCTTCAAAACAGTCACGTCTGAAGGACGATCTACCAAATGCCGGACTACAAATTCCAAAAAAGATTGCATGAAAACTCGTACACAGTTCTTACCGGACTACACCGCAACTAGCTAGCGCCGCTCAAATCTAACCCAAGTTGACTCGACTTGTTCCCCGTGAAACACATAGCCGAGTCACCAGCCGAAGTGGCTGAATCCCAGCGACTGGAAAACTTAAGCCCAGCAAAACTAGCGTCGAGCCTCGACTAAGCAACCGCAGCGGCTTTCCGAGAACGGTTGATTATGCTACCCACCGTTTCAGAAGGCTGCGCACCCTTACTGATCCAGTAATCCACACGACTCAAGTCAATGTTCGCGTTCTGAGCGGCCTTTTTCGGGTCGTAGTTGCCAATGATTTCAATGAACTTACCGTCGCGAGGACTGCGTGAATCTGCCACGACGATCTTGTAGTACGGGCTGTTGGTTGTTCCTTCGCGGCGGAGACGG
The DNA here is from genome assembly GCA_945906945.1 of Akkermansia muciniphila. GTDB lineage: Bacteria > Verrucomicrobiota > Verrucomicrobiia > Chthoniobacterales > Chthoniobacteraceae > Chth-196. Next base: position 8,860 of record CAMDSZ010000089.1, on the reverse strand, counting down.
ATTGAGACGGACATAGATTGGTTGATTCTGCTGAACTTAGTTAAAAATTGCTAAACACTACTCTAATGTGAATCGACGAAGAATTGCCATCCCTAAAACCAAGGCACTGCTAACGACCTGCGCCTCTTTGTCCTCGGGTGAGCATCTTTTTAAATTGCCCCATATTCTTCATCATCTTGCGCATCATTCCAAAACGATTCACAAGATCATTCACGTCCGTCACCGAAACCCCGCTTCCTTTCGCTATCCGCTGGCGGCGGCGCGCATTCAGGATGTCAGGACAACTTCTCTCCCGGGGCGTCATCGACAGCACAATCGCCTCCGTTCGCTTCAGCTGCTTTTCGTCAACGGAAAAGTCTTTCAATTTACTCATCCCGGGAATCATCGCAAGAATATTCTCCAAAGGACCCAGCCGCCTAAGCATCTTGAATTGCTCCAGAAAGTCCGTGAAATCAAACTCCGCCTTCCGAAACCTCTCCTCAAGCCTCTTAGCATCTTTCTCGTCAATCGCGTCCGCAGCCCGCTCCACAAGGCTCACGATATCCCCCATTCCAAGGATCCGTCCCGCTAGCCGGTCGGGATGAAAGCTTTCAAACTGCTCAAGCTTCTCCCCAGTGCCAGAAAACTTGATCGGCCGCTGAACCACCTCCCTCATCGACAGCGCCGCCCCCCCCCGCGCATCTCCATCCAGTTTGGTCATGATCACTCCGGTGATCCCCACAACATCCTGGAACCTCCGAGCTACGCTGACCGCCTGCTGCCCAGTCGCCGCGTCCACAACCAGCAAAACCTCCTGCGGTTGGACGATTTCCTTCATCCTGCGCAGCTCCTCCAAGAGCACCTCGTCCACTTCCTGCCTCCCCGCAGTATCAAAAATCATGAGATTGCCGGGCTGCGTTTTAGCCCATTCAATCGCACGCTCCGCCTCCTGAAGCACGTCCTTGCTGCCCGCAGCCGGCAAATAGGCTGGCACACCCACCTGCCTTGCGAGGGTTGCAAGCTGCTCAATTGCCGCAGGGCGATAAAGATCGCAGGCAATCAGAAGCGGATGCCAGCCCTGCTTCTTAAGCCAGAGTGCAAGCTTGCCGCTTGAAGTCGTCTTTCCCGCACCGTTCAGGCCGACAATCAAAATCCGAGCCGGCGCCTGTAGCTTCAGCGACTCGCCGTCCCCCCCGAGCAGGGCGGTCAATTCGTCATGAAACACCTTAACAATTTGCTGCCCCGGGGTCACTGACCTGAGCACGCTCTCGCCAAGCGCCTTTTCCTTCACCCTAGCGATGAATGACTTCGCAACACTGAACTCCACATCCGCCTCAAGCAGCGCCATGCGCACCGCCCTGAGCGCCTCTTGAATATTTTCTTCGGTGATTTGTCCCTGACCGCGGAGACTTTTAAAAACGTCCTGAAGCTTGTCTGAAAGAAGCGAAAACATAAGTAATTGTGTCAACTCAGGCCCGCCCGCGCCAAGGATGACGCTTCTGATGGCCCTCCGGATTATTTTCTATGGAGCGGGCGCGTTTTTGGAAGAGGGATCGGGAACCGCGTCGCACACAAACTTCCATCGGGTTTCGACCTTCTTGGAATTCACCATCGCAGTCAGAATCACAGTAACAAACCGCTCCTTCAGGGGCTCCACCAGAACACCCTCCGCCTTTTTGGTCGCAGCGTCATATTTCACAGGAATCGCCCCCACCCCGCTCACCCTCATTTCCACCGTTCCGGCCTCTACATCGCCGAGAACCGCCAGATCCGCTTTCAGCGCCGGTTTCAAATCTTTCACAACCTCGCCCTCAAAAGGAATCGTAACCATCGAGGTGGCCGCCGCGTGCATTACCTGAGCCGGGCTGACCTGCGGCCCCGCGTCCCCCCCACTCCCTCCGATCATCGCGAGGGCATCCGCAAAAATCCGCGGCTTGGTTGACTCAAGAGCATACCTCCCGAGCTGGTCCGCGGGACTGTGGAAAGTCAGCTTCTGACCGTACACCGTGAACGCTGCCTCGTAGCCAGCCTCCATCGCAATGCTACGCACCAGCTGGTTGTGCTCGCCATAGGGGTAGGCCACGGCTCTCACGCTTATCCCCAGATTCGACTCCAGCAGGCGCTTGGACCCAGCCAACTCGTTTCGGAGCCACTCTTCGTAGCTGGCAAACTGACTCTGGAACTTACCAGACTTCGCCCGGAGACTCTGGTGATTGACCGTGTGACTCTGAATATCAACCCCCTCATCACGCATCTTCTTCAGCTCGGCCCACGAAAGCGACGCGCCTCCCGCCAGCGCGCCCCCCTTCACGTAGGCGGTATAGATGAACATTGTGAACGGATACCCGAATTTCTTGAGAATTGGCCATGCCACCTCGTAGGAAGAGCGGAACCCGTCGTCGATTGTAATCAGGCAGCTCTTCGCGGGGATACTCGCCTCGCCCCTGCGCCACGCGAGGAAGTCCTTCATTTCAATTACTGTGTAGCCGGACTCCTTAATCGCGTTTAACTGCCCCTCAAAGGCACTGGGCGTGATACCAAGAGCATCCTTCGGCTTCTCCTCAAACCGGTGGTAGCAAAGCACGATCGCCGCCCCCGAAGTATCTGAAGGCTTGACCACTGGTCCATCGGGCAACTGGGCGGGTTTTGGCGGTTCCGGTTCCTGCACTGCTTTGGACACATGGGAGGCCGAAGCGTCAGGAGCGGCCTCTGCAAGAGGCAATGAGGGACGCTTGCACGCGCCAATTAAAAACACCGCACTCAACGATGCAAAAAGGTAGAGCTTCATAGGACGTCCATCAGCACAGGGTAAACATACTACAAAAGCCCACCTTGCAAAGTGACATGCTGGGTTTTTAATCCCCAAAAAAACTGGCGCTAGAAAAACAGCCACCCTCAAGACGGCCCACTCAAACAAGCCCGAGCTTGGCGAACGTGCCGTCCACGTGTTGAAAATGCACGTCCAGCGAGCACAACCGCTGAATCTCCTCCGCGCTCAGCACATCGGCGATCTCTGCCTCCGCTGCCAGGTTGTCCTGAAGGGACACCTCTCCCTGCCAAGTCTTCATCGCCGCCCGCTGGACCGCCTCGTAGGCCGTCTTGCGCTCCAGCCCACGCCGAGTGAGCTCCAGCAGAACGCTCTGGCTAAAATACAGACCTTTGGTGAGCAGAAGGTTGCGCATCATATTTTCAGGGTACACCAGAAGCCGTTCAACCAGCTTCGCAAGTGTCACCAGCATGTAGTTCAACAGAACGGTGGAGTCCGGCATAATAACCCGCTCCACTGAGGAGTGAGAGATGTCACGCTCGTGCCAAAGCGCGACATTCTCGAGCGCGGCCATCGAATTTGACCGAAGAATCCGAGCCAACCCGCTCAGTTTTTCCCCGGTGATCGGGTTCCGCTTGTGGGGCATTGCGGAAGAACCCTTCTGCCCGGCATTGAAATATTCCTCCACCTCCAACACCTCGGTCCTCTGCAAATGCCGGAACTCGGTCGCCCACCGGTCGACGCTTGAGCCTATCAACGCCAAAACGGACTGGAACTCTGCGTGCCGGTCCCTCTGAATCACCTGAGTGCTCAAATCGGCGGCCTTCAACCCAAGCTTGGAGCAGACGTGCCCCTCAATTTCAGGGGCAAGATGCGCGTGCGTCCCCACCGCCCCGCTCAATTTCCCAACTCGTATTCTGGGCTGAATATCCTCCAGGCGAGCGAGCCCACGGCGGAACTCGTCATACATCAGAGCCAGCTTCAGGCCAAAAGTAACGGGCTCGGCGTGAATACCATGACTGCGCCCGATCATGGGGGTGAGCTTGAACTCCTTGGCACGCCGTCCCGCGACCTCGATGACCGCACGCAGATTTGCCATCAAAATATCGCTTGCCTGCGCCATTTGAACGGCGAGCGTCGTGTCGAGAACGTCCGATGATGTCATTCCCTGGTGCATCCAACGGGCGGCAGGCCCGACGTATGACGCAACATTTTCAAGAAACGCGATCACATCGTGGTGGGTACGTCGCTCAATTTCGTCGATTTCTTCCACCACGAATTTGGCCCGGGATCGTATGATCTGGGCATCCTCCACCGGAATTAGGCCGCGCGCGGCCATGGCCTCGCAGGCAAGCACTTCAATTTCGAGCCAGATTTCATATTTCCGCTGTTCGGTCCAAACAGCGCTCATTTCCGGAAGAGAATAACGACTTATCACGGCGCGCAGCATTAGCTAGTTTGCTTGGCGGGCAAAAGAAAAACCTCCGGGCAGGCCCCTGCACACCAATGCGGGCGGGCTGGATCCAAGCCCCCCCCAGCTGCCGGCATTTCATGAATTTTCATAAAACTTTCCGCCCCTCCCCTCCGTAAGTAGGGGTGTTATGAGCGCACAACATCTCGAAGTGTTAGAAACCACCGTTCAAAAAACACACCAGTGGCTGGATGCGATCTCCGACCGGTCGCATCTGGACACCCACCAGTCCTATCAAGCTTTGCGGGCTGTCCTGCAGACGTTGCGTGACAGGCTTCCAGCAAACGAGGCGGCGCACCTTGCGGCGCAACTTCCTATCCTGGTCCGCGGCATCTTTTACGAGGGGTGGCGCCCCTCCGACTCCCCAGATTCCACGGATTACAGACTCTTCCTGCAGAAAATCACGGACAAGATCGTCACACCAAGATCCATCGACCCGGAGGCGATCGCAAAGCACGTTTTCGGGGTGATGCAGGATTTTCTCGCCGAGGGGGAGCTTGAGAAAATCCGCAAGATACTACCGAAAGAATTCCAAGAGCTCTTTAAATAATCCCGATCAAGAGGGGGGACTGATCCTTGCCGAGCATGAGCCGAGGTAAGCAGGCTCAACATGGCGGGGAGTTTGCACGAACAGGTATCGGACAAACATTTTGGCAAAGGCTGATTAAACATGGGCTGATCCAGCCAGAGCCGAAGCTCATCGAGCCAACCGCAGCGGAACCAACCCTGAGGTCCTCCCTAATTCGACTCCAGCAGTAGCAATTATCTTTGGATTCAGTGTCTTGATCCTAGCGCCCCTACCCTTACCCGAAAACGGCGGCACCAACTGAATCGATCCAATGAAAGATCCCCTCCGCCAAGGGATCCCATTTTCAAAACGCCCCGGGAACCGAAAACCCTCACACTCTTTGCGCTTGGATGGATGGACACTCTAGGTGACCACTCTGTCTTTACTCAGCCGATACCCTCAAAGGCTGGATATCCATCCAACCGACGCCGTCCTTTCGACTCGCCCGTAAAGATACGGATTAAGAAAGGGGGCATATTTACGAAACTGACGGGGATGCATTAATACATTGGGGCCGAATCCCCTCACGGAGGCACACTTCAGGGGGTCCGCGTATCATTTTGAACGAATAAGAGGCGTGGCGCACCTTACTTTTGGCCTTTTATTGCAGCTGAAGAGAGCAAATCGGGGCCGTTGCCCCCCAAATTCTACACTTGGATTACTTGCACAAGTACGCCTTGGAAGGGGCAAATTAACAAAGAAACGCCTGAATCGATTCAGCAATAAAAAATCGAAAAAAGCTCGGGGCAGCGCAACGACATCGGAAAACATGGATCGCAAGAAATTCCACTGCCGAGGGAACCCGCTTGACCATACCGCCGAGGACCCGAGTATGGCGGTCTATGCGTTTTCAAACTCTCTGGGAGGGCCGTTGGATATTTGCGGTCGTTTTTTTGCTCGGCGGTGTGGGCTTTGTTTCCCGCCAGTGGTGGCTATGCGGCATTTCGGTGCTCGGAACGCTATTCTGCCTTAATTTTTTCCGTGACCCGGAGCGGCATGGCTCGCAAGACCCGCTAGATATCCTTTCCGCCGCGGACGGGGTTGTGACGGAGATTGTCGAAATAGAGGAGTCCGAATTCCTGAAGGTTCCGATGCGCCGCATCGGAGTCTTTCTATCAGTGCTAGACGTGCACACCAATCGCGCACCGATTGACGCAAAAGTGACCTACCTGAACCACTTTCCCGGCACGTATCCAGGGCCCTACTTGGATGCCCGAAACAAGGAGTGCTCTTCGAAGAACGAGGCTCAAACATGGGCATTCGAAGGGTCGCAAGGAAGTCTGGTGGTAAGACAGATTACCGGTGCGATCGCTCGCCGCATTGTGCCTTGGAAAAAAGTTGGCGAATCAGTCGCAAAGGGAGACCGGTTCGGAATGATAAGATTCGGATCGAGAACCGAGGTTTTTGTCCCGCTTAGCTGCGAGATCACGGTGAAGCCAGGCGACAAAGTTAAAGGGGGGCTTCATGTAATCGCGCGCTATCCGTCTCCCTCGGCCAATTAATCACCCTACTTTCCAAACTCTCCTGTGGAACCGCCATCAACAGCACCTGATTCATTGGAAAAACGCACAGAGGGAGACACCTCCCGGTCCGCTTCTGCGGCTCGAACGGTGGCGTGCACCGAGGAAAACGGTCCGAAAATCTACCTACTGCCCAACCTGATGACGGCCGGGAACTTGTTCTGTGGGTTTGCGGCCTCCCTAAAAATTGTCGAAAGCGCGATGGTTTTTGCCGTTCAAGGAAACTCGCCAATCGATCTTGCGGACGCCAGCAGACAAATCCACTACGCGATCTGGCTAATCCTCGCCTCGTGCATCTTCGACCTTCTCGATGGCCGGCTTGCCCGGCTCGGCGGAAGCGAAAGCCCTTTTGGCCGTGAATTTGATTCGCTCGCGGACATTGTGTCGTTCGGGGTTGCCCCTGCGCTGATGGTTTACAAGATTGTGCTGTATGAGTTTCCGAGAACAGGGTGGATCATCGCCTCGATCTATCTAGTGTGCGGAGCGCTTCGGCTGGCGCGATTCAACTGCCTTGCAGCGATAGACTCTGCTTCCGCAAACAGGGAATTCACTGGATTCCCAATCCCTGCTGCTGCCGGCATGATCGCATCGCTCACCTTGGCAATGCTTTTCCTCGATGAGCATCAGCATTCCTTGGGCCCCAGCAAGTGGGTCCTGCCGCCATTGATGCTCTTCCTGTCCTGGATGATGTTCAGCAAATTCAAATACCCCAGCTTCAAAGGTCTGTCGTGGAGATCGACACGCTCCCTTCCGAAATTCCTGCTCATTCTCATCATCGCAGTCATCACCGCGATGAACTTCGAATGGATGCCTTTTGTGCTTTTTCTCACCTACCTGCTCTACGGTTTTTGCCGGCCGTTTCTATCGCGAGAAATGAAACGCGACATTGAGGACGAAGATTACGAGACGGAATCGTGAGCTTTGCAGTCTTAATTTGTTCTGGAATGCAGACACTGATTACCGCCCTGCGAGATCGCTCCCATGAGTGACTTTGCGCAGAATGAAACCATTTGTACGCTTCAAAGTCTCAACGAGAAGTATCTCCAAGAGATTGATCAACGGATTCTGCCTGAAGTTGCAAGCTCGACTCCAATCACCCTCGTGCTGCCATGCCACGGGATGGAATTGAATAGCCCGGCTTTGCACAGCGTTTGCACCGGGCTATCGAAGGCGGTTTGGTTGCACGAAGTGCTCGTTCCCATGAACGGCCTGAGCACACGCGAGTTTTCTGAGGCACGCACTTTTTTTCACGACACTCTCAAGATTAACCATAGGTTGATCCACGTGGACATGCCCCACAACTTGGGTGCGCTTTCCTACGCTTCGAATATTCCCGCCGATTTAATTCAGTCGGGTAAGGGGCTGAATGTTTGGGCAGCTGTCGGCATTCATTACGCTGAGCGCACTGGCGGAATCTTGGCTTTTCAAGATGCTGACGTAGTTTCCTTCAATCGATCCATTCTGGCACGCATGTGTCTGGCATGTGCAAAGCCGGAATGGGGCTTTGACTTCGTGAAAATGTACTACAGCCGTGCCACGGATCGGCTGTACGGCCGAGTAAGCCGACTTTTTCTGAGTCCGTTGCTGCACGCGCTCATCGAGGTATGCGGACACCTTCCACTTCTCGACTTTTTACGAGGGTTCCGTTACCCGCTTTCCGGAGAGTGCGCGATGAGCGCATCACTCTCGGGCTCACTCGAATTCGAGGCCGGCTGGGGTCTTGAGATCGGAATGCTGGCGGAGGTGTTCCGCAAAGTCGATCCAGTCCGGATCGCCCAGGTGGACGGCGGCTCCGGTTATGATCACAAGCACCAACCCGCTGAGGCGGGTCTTAAAAAAATGTGCTCCAAAATTGCCTCCACGCTGCTCCGGCAACTTCTCGCCGAGGGCTGCCGCTTAGACGCGAGGTTCTCAGATTCGCTCTCGCGGTCCATGGAAACAGAATTCGCGGAGGCTGTGCGGCGGTCTGAAATCCTGGCGCAGATCAATGGGTTTCCGTTCGATCTGGACCCTGAAACCGCTCTGTCAGAACTTTTCCGCACCTCCGTTCCGCCCATCCTTTCCGAGATCCAAAAGCCATCGGCTTGTCCCGCCCGAACATTGCCCTCATGGCAGACGGTGGAGCGCCTCCGCCCCGATGCCCTCAGGAAAATAGTTTCATAAACCAGAGCAAAAATCAGAGTCCGGTCGGATGATCGATAAAGATCCACGGCAAACAGAATTTCACGGACAAATGCTCCGCCAGTGCTTTGACTCCGAAGGTTTCAGTTGCGTAGTGGCCTGCGTAAATCACATTGACTCCGAGTTCCTCGGCCATTGTGTAACTCCAGTGCGGCCCTTCGCCCGTCACAAAGGTATCTACCCCCGACGCAGCCACTGCGGCGATCTCGGATCCCGCACCGCCAGTCACAACACCAACACGCTTGACCCTCGAAGGTCCCCCAGCGCAGACATGCACATCGCCACCCACCGCTTTTCGGACCCGTTTAACCAAGTCTAACAGAGTCCCAGAAAACTCACCCGCCAGTCCTGCTGGCTGCCCTTTGAGAGGGAGA
>CAMDSZ010000088.1 GCA_945906945.1 Akkermansia muciniphila | reverse complement strand
TGAGGTGTGCAGGGTTGTAAGCGGGATCAATCTTAACTAGTTCCCTTTGAATCGCTGCCACTGGACGCACAGGGACAGCTCTGATCATGTCGCCTATGGTTTTGAAAAGCCGCAGGCTTTGATACTCCCTATTAACCCACAGGAGCTCTCTCCCTCGGGTTGTACCTTCACGCTTATGCCTAGTCATGTAAACGGCATGCACTAGGGTGGCAAAATCGTCCAAATCCCCTTCGCGCCAGGCCAAGTCCGGCAGGGGCGAGAGATCAGATGTTTGTGTGGTCAACAACCGATTCTTGAACTCCTTTAGTTTTAGACGAAGGGCCTTTAAGGGATCGGCGCCAGACTCAGGCTGGTTTTCGGCAACGACGGATTCGAGGGGCATACCGGAGGCATGATGTTTTGCATTCTCAGTTGTGAAAAGGGGAGAAACACACACCTTGAACGAGTGGCTGGATGACTAGGTTGCCCCAAGAAACGAGGGCCAAATGAACACCGGTGGACACCCAGAACGTCGGTGCCAATTTATGACTCTGATTATGACTTTACCGTTATAGGCACCGCCATATTTGTGCAACTTCTTCGTGTTAAACGAAAAGTACCGAAGGTGGGACTCGAACCCACACACCCTCACGGATACCAGATTTTGAGTCTAGCGCGTCTGCCATTCCGCCACTTCGGCTTTTACTTTTTCCTACCGCAAGCGATTCAACACGGCTCCCAACGGGGGCCACTCGAGCTCTTGGTACGCTCAAGACTATGGCAACTCCTCAAGGAGTAGGCAACCGAAGATTCTGCTCACGCCGAGTTTTAGCGCGCCCTTGGCAGCTGCTATCGTTTCCTAACACCTGCGGCCCGCTTAGGTGCGGCGTGCATTATTTCCTCCACAAGCTCCGCTTCTACAGGAATATCCGCCGTCAAAACCGTGTTCGCAACCTTCCCAACCAACACATCCTGCTCCAGGCGGATTCCAAACCCTTCCTCCGGAATATAGATCCCAGGCTCGACCGTCATCACCCACCCCTCCGCGATTGGCAGTCCGGGCTCGATCACATCGTGCACGTCCAACCCCAGAGGATGCCCCAACCCATGCGGAAAGTAACGCCGCAAAGCTGGGTTCAATACATCCTGACGCTTCACCTCCCTCTGCGAGATCAAGCCGAGCTGCAGTAATTCTTCCTGCATCAACGCCTGCCCCTCTTTGTGCCAAAGCTTGGGCGATTTGCCCGGGCAAAGACCGCGAATCGACTCCTCCATCACACGCAACACGGCGTTATACACCTCTCTCTGACGGCGCGAAAATTTTCCGCTCACCGGAAACGTGCGTGTCACGTCGGCGTTGTAATTCGCATAACTCGCCGCCAGATCCAACAGCAACACGTCGCCCTTCCGACACGCCTGGTCGTTTGCAACGTAATGCAGCGAACACGAATTTTTTCCCGAGGCGACAATCGGTAGGAAAGCAAATCTCCCCCTACGTCGAATAAACTCGCGGGCAAACTCCGCTTCCACCTCACACTCGTTGATGCCGGGGCGGATCAACTTCGCCACACTCAAAAAACCATCACGCGTGATTTCAGCCGCCTTTCGGATCAAATCAACCTCGTCAGGCGACTTCACCAATCTCTGAATCCTCAGTAATCGCGCCAAACGGTGGTACGCATGCAGTGGGTACTGCCTCCGCGTCTCATGTACAAACCGCGCATCCCGGTTATCGGCTTCGATCACCGCACGCGCATGCTCATTGAGATTCAAATACACGTTCTCCATCTCGTTCATCGCAGAACGAAATACACCGGGGAATGCACTCACCCACTCCACCCGCTCTATTCCACTGAGCGCGCGAGCTTCTTCCTTGGAGAGTTTGTGCCCATCCCATAATTTGCTGAGTGGCGTAGGCTCACGGATGAAGAGAATCTCACGATCACGGGCCTCCTCCGCGTCCGGTGCTAGCAGTAGAACGGTCTCCTCCTGCTCAACTCCTGAAAGGTAAAACAAATCACTGTTTGGACAATAGGCAGCAGTTCCGTCGGCGTTCGTCGCGATGATGTCGTTTGCATGAACGACTGCCACCGAGCGAGGCAGCATCGATGCCATCAGTCTGCGCCGATTAGAAGTGGGAAGGGCGGAGTCTATGGGATGGTGGCGCATAAGTGTGTCGCTAAACAATTTCACTGCCGCGCCGAATCCATGGTCCTATGTCATTCGGCGGTGCGAACGGCTCGGACTAAAATCTGGGCGCTAACAACACCCTGATATTCGTTACGACTTAGCTCGACGGCAAGATCCCATGGTGCGGGAGGCAACTTCTGCGACGCGGCGTTGAACCACATCGCCCTAGAAGAGGCGCTCCCCTGCCGCAAGGAAAACTGCAGGTGCTTCTCCTTGAGAACGCGCGGGCTTTCCGCCGGCGTCACCCCCCGCAAGATAAAGAGCGGCTGCGGATTGCCCATTCCAAAAGGAGCCAGCGACTCGTACTGGGTGAGCATCCGCGTATTGACCTCCTCAAGAAGCAACTCCGCGTCGATTTCCACAGTTGGCTGCAGGTGCGCGGCGCTCAGGTGTCGTGCGGCGTACTCGCAAAATGAACTGCGGAATGCCTCAAAATTCTCCTGCCTCAACGTCACACCGGCCGCCATTTCATGGCCTCCGTATTTGTGCAACAAATCACGACACCCATGCAGTGCCTCGACCAAGGGCAGTCCTTTGATACTCCTTCCGCTCCCCTTCCCCATGCCGGTTTCATCAAAGCCGACCACGATAGTCGGGCGATGATGTTTACGCATCAACCTCGATGCGACAATTCCAAGCACGCCAGAGTGCCAACCGGCCGCGCCCACTACGATAGCGGCATGCTCATCAGCTCGGAAGAATTGAGCGACTTGGCTCTCCGCTTCCTGCAATACCTGGTCCTCAACTCCACGCCGATCCCGGTTTTGAGCGTCGAGCCTTTCCGCCAATTGGTTGGCCTCCTTGGCATTCTCGCTCAGCAGAAGATCCAGCGCATCGCGCGCCGTGCCGAGACGTCCAGCAGCGTTCATACGCGGACCCAGCTTGAACCCAACATCGCCCGAATCAAGCGGTGGTCGGACCCCGGCAACCCGCATGAGTGCGCTGACGCCAATCCATTTTGAATCCGCCATCTGCACAAGACCTCTGCGCACAAGGGTGCGGTTTTCGTCCTGCAGCGGCACCAAATCCGCAAGCGTTCCAAGCGCTACCAAATCCAAAAACTCACGCAGATCAATCCCCTCCTGTTTCCGGAACTTGAGTAGCGCGTGTGCGAGTTTAAAAACCACGCCCACGCTACATAGATACTGAAAGTGTTGACCTCTTTTCGGATTCACCAGAGCAGTGCATTCAGGCAGCACAGCAGGGCATTCGTGATGATCGAGCACCACAACATCGACTCCCTGGGCACGAAGTTCGGCGATTTCGGAGACAGCTGAGGTTCCACAATCAACTGCGATCAATAGCTGCGGGTTGTATTCGCGGCGGCACCGCGTCACTCCCTGCAAGCTCAAGCCGTAGCCTTCACCTTCGCGCACCGGCAAAAAGCATTCCACATTCGCGTTAAAAGCACGCAACACGCGACTCAGAAGCGCCAAGGAGGTGACCCCATCGACATCGTAATCGCCGAAAAGGACGATTCGCTCGCGTTTGTCGACAGCGGCAAGAATGCGATCCACAGCGGGCCGCATGTCGGGGAGCAGAAAAGGATCCGCAAGCGAGGCAAGCCTTGGTTCCAAAAACGGCTTTGCCACCTCTGGAGTGCGAAAGCCCCGTCGCCAAAGCAACTCGGCGATCGCGCTCGGAATTTGGAGCGCTTCCGCAAGAAAACGAGTCGCAACTGGATCACTGCGTTCTGGGAGAATCCAACGCATTCGAAATCCTAGGTGACTACTAAAGGACGGAGTTTTTCTACTGACTGCTTAAGAACAGCAACCGTTCGCTCAAGCTCGGATTCACTGTTAAATCGCCCGAACGAAAACCTCAAGCTGGATCGAGCATGGCAATCGGTAAAACCCATGGCCTTCAACACGTGGGACGGATACAGAGAACCAGTGGTGCATGCCGAGCCTGCAGAGCAACAAATGCCCGCATCATCCAGCATCATGAGAAGCGCCTCCGAATCGATCCCCTCAAATGCGAGATTCGAGGTGTTGGGAAGGCGACTTTCTGCATCGCCATTAACGCGGACTCCGACAATTTGCGCGCCCACAGACTGCTCAAACTGATCACGCATCGCCTTCACTTCAACCGCCTCCCTCTCGATGTTCTGTGCCGCCAGTTCGCATGCTTTTCCAAGTCCAACGATTGACGCCACATTCTCAGTTCCAGCACGCCTGCTGTTCTCCTGTCCGCCACCCGTCATGTATGCTGAAAATCGACTGCGTCGATTCACGTAAAGAACGCCGACTCCCTTCGGGCAATGTAATTTGTGCCCTGAAAGCGATGCAAAATGAATGCCGCCATCGTTTAGTCGCACCGGCAGCTTCCCGATAACCTGCACAGCGTCCGAGTGAAACAAAACACCCTTAGCCCTGATGATCTCCCGGATGCGATCCATCGGAAACATCGTACCCGTCTCGTTGTTCGCCCACATGATTGAAACGAGGGCTGTATCCGGTCGGATGGCGGCCTCAAGCTCGTCCAGATCGATTTGGCCGCGCGAATCCACCCCCAGCCAAGTGATCTCATAACCACGCTTCGCCAGAAGCTCGCAAGTCTTGAGCGTGGCAGAGTGCTCCACTCTAGTCGTGACGATATGTTGCCGATCCCTATCAATGGACAAAGCGGCGTGGATTGCGGTGTTCGTTGACTCGGTTCCGCAGCTAGTGAACAGGACTTCGCTTGGCTCGCAGTCCAGTAACCGAGAGACTCTCTGCCGAGCTAACTCCAGAGCGTCACCCACCTGTTTGCCAAAGCGGTACGCACTGGACGGATTGCCGTAAAACTTGGTCAGATACGGGAGCATCTCCTCTACAACCGCAGGATCAACCTGTGTGGTTGCGTTGTTATCTAAATAAATCAGAGGAGCGTTAGGGTTCATCTCGAGTGAACCGATGACCCTAGCGCCTTCCGGCGCAGACGTCCAATCTCAGATGAGGTTAAGCGCGCACAAATCCAAAACCGGATCCATCACCTCTTATTTCTGAGGTGGGGAAGCGGCCGGCGCTTTCGGAGTTTGCAAGGATTCTGCTGACTCCCGGTCTTTTTTCTCTTGCTCAAGCATGACTGCCTCCCTCGCCTGGTCACGCTTAAGTTCCTCCCGACGGATCTCCTCATCATCACGCTCGCAAGTGAGAATCATCGGAGTGCCTTGCACTGGCTTTCCTGTGGCCACATCACGGACCTCAATTGTGTGGGGGTTTCCATCGCGCACCCACCAAGGCGACTCAAACCAGAAGCCATGCCGCCCATCGCCATATCCGCGATCCTTGAGATCCTCGCGGTAGACCGACGCAGGAAGGCGCAGGACGTACTGATCATCGATGATCAAATCAACCAGCGGAGCGTCGTCAGGATGTGCACTATCCCAGATCAAACCGTAGATCTCGCGGGAGTCGGCCCTTTCCAAGAGCTGTTGCTGGGCAGGAGGCGGAGCAGGAGTAAGGCGGCCGGAAAACAACAACAATCCAAGAGCAACCACATGGAAAGTTACAAAGATGTCGGCCATGCCGTGCCAACGGGTAGAGCCCCATATTTTGCGCTCCTTATTCCAGCGCGCGAACCAGTCATAAAAACTTAGCAGGGAGGCGTGATAAAGCCCGTAAATTACGTAGTGAAGCGACAAGCCGTGCCAGACCCCCATGATGCCGAACGTTAGAAACAGCCCCAGGTAGGAGGCTGTGTGTTTGCCCGTAAACCATTTCCCCTTTGAGGCAGCCAAAAGGAAGCGCATATAAACGTGATCGCGAAACCAGAACGAGAGGGAGATGTGCCAGCGATTCCAAAAGTCGCGAATGTTCCGCGCCAGAAACGGGCGATCGAAGTTCTCCGTTAGATGGACCCCGAGGATCCGGGCAAGACCGATCGCGAAAGCGCTATAGCCAGCAAAGTCAAAGAAGAGAAACACTGTGTAGGCGTACATGTACCCCAAGAGAGCTGGGAATGATCGCCCCGAGGCGACGGGGTCCAAGAGGTAGGTTTTAATCAGCACCGCAAAAATGAACTTGTAGAGAAAACCGCGGGCGATCCGCTGAACCCCAACATCCAAGTCATCCAAAAACTCCTCGCGGGTCCGAGTCTTATCCCAGTCCTTTGCAAAACGGCGATACCGGTCGATCGGACCCGACGACAGCGCAGGCACGAACAGCAAAAACGCGGCGTATTTTAACAGCGAAAGCTCTTTGATGAGTCCATCGTGCACACAGAAGATCACGTCCAACGCCCTGAAGGTGACGTATGAAATACCCAGAAAGCCAAAAACCGTGTGAGGGATTAGGGAGGGTATCAGCTTGGCAACCAGCAGCGGAAGAACGCATAGAAATGCGGATCCATAAAATGCGCCCCGCGAGCGCCATCGCAAGAGACCAAAAGCGACAGTTGCCTGAAAAACCGTGTATCCAAGAATGACATAAAGCTCGCGCACCTGAAATTCAGGCCTCAAAGGCACTTCGTCCGACGCCTGAAGGATAAGGAGCATCAAGAGCGCACACGCCGTCCACCATTTGTTCAGCCATCCAAACACTCCCGCCAAAATGACGGGAACCAGGATAAAAAGCAGTATCCCGAAATAGGTGAAATTTGCGAACGGGAGCATTGGGGGGATCGAGCTAAAACAGCGCGCAGTACAGTTGGTTTGTCAAAAAGGTACGCAGAATCTCTACGAACCTAAAAGTCCCACTCAAAATTCCTGGTACACGAAAGGAGGCGTGGAAAAGTCGCCCCGCCCGTACATGAACACCAGAGCAAGGATGAGCGCTAAGTAGCAGACGACTAACAGCGCCTGACGCGTCCTTGGATGCTGAGCCAACCACTCCTCCATATTGATTCAGATGCGACGCTCAGGATGCAAGCCTGCGCTCCACGTCGGCAACCAGTTTGGCGGGCGTGGCCCATGCTTCACGATCGAATTCAGCTGGCGACACCTCGACACCGACCTCCCGACCGAGCGCCACGATGAGCTCCACAGTCTTCATCGAATCCAAAATTTGAAGGTCATAAAGGGCAAGATCCAAGTTGGAACGAACCTCGTCGGTTTCTGCGACTGATGCGAGGACTTCGAGAATCTTGTCTTTCAT
Organism: Akkermansia muciniphila; assembly: GCA_945906945.1. Lineage (GTDB taxonomy): Bacteria > Verrucomicrobiota > Verrucomicrobiia > Chthoniobacterales > Chthoniobacteraceae > Chth-196. Next base: position 5,679 of record CAMDSZ010000088.1, on the reverse strand, counting down.
TTGAGAAATAACTTGGCCCTAGTTTGCTCAAGTTCCAAGCGTTTTAGGGGACCGGTTTAAATTTTAGAGCGAAGCCACGGATCCTGGGCTGAGCCTGTTGTGATAAAAGTCATCGACTACTTTATTGTAGTACCACCAGCCCTTTGATCCGATGTGGTCGAACTGATCCACGAAGAACACTGGATCGTTCTCGTGTTTTTCAAAGTAAACGAGAGGCACACGATATTTTTGGGTCAGCCCTCGGAGTTGCTTGCCGAAATAGGAGCGCGCATCAGGAGACACTCCTTGGGCCTCCAAGACATCGACGTGGAGCGGCATCGACATCACCAAGGGTTCCGCGCCCGCCTCCCGAATCAGCCTCAAGACCAATTCGAAATGCTTCCATTCCTCAGCATTTTTCAACCTGCTAAGAAACTGAGAGTCACCCGTGCCTTTATCACGGATCACCTTCAAAGGCTTTCGCGCCGTCCGAGCAGCCAAAGCCTTTGATTGGGCTTCCGCTTTTTTGAGCAACTCATCCCAATTAACCACGCTCCGTTTGGCAATGGGGAGAGGAGACGCATCGACCATCTGATCGTCATCAGAAGCATTCAAAAGTGCCAGTGATGCCTCAACATGATCTTGAAGCCGGCACACTGCTCTGTCGAACGATGCGAAAGGCCAAATCAGGGCCAGCATAAGACGGTCCGCCCTTTTTGAGTCCGCCAAACGACGAAGCGTAAACTCCAGCATCCAGTCGCCTTCGTAGGCCTGGGGATACCGCAAAATGTTCTGTGCCGCAGCCTGGCGGAGTTCCTCGGAGAAGCCGGTGTTCCACAAAAACTCTTTAGTCTGAAGCTTCGAGGAGTTCCCCGCAAAATACTTGGCGTCAACTTGCTCATTCTGGAAGAAGCTCGGGGAGAGCGAAAGCACTACCTTTTTCCCGCGAAGCGTGTCTCCGGCGCCACCGAGTTTTTGCAAAACGGAAAGCGCAGTTGTTCCAGCTTTCCCAACTGGAAACATCGAAAAGCCAGTCGGTGCCTGCGAAAAGAAATCAACGCCCCTCATAGGAACAGTTGGAATAAGCTCAGAGCTGCCCAAAAAGACGAGGGTATCGGGCCTTGAGAAAGCCTCACGGATCAATGCGACTCCATGGAGCTTCGCATCACAAAACTCAGGAGCGACGGAGTGAAGTCGCTCCTCTTGAATGTTACGCGCCCAAACAAAACAGGCGAAAACCATGCAAGCCGCGATGGTTGCCGCGATGCCTAAAGCGGACAAATGCGTCCTGCTATTCGAGGGACTTGTTTGCATATTCTGGTGGAATTTGGGCGGGGGAACTCGGCTAAGAGCCTAGCGCTCCCAACCATCCGTTAGACTTGAAGTCCTCACTGGCAACTCCGGAGCATTGCCCAAGAAAAGAAACGGGACCCAGGACTGCGCCCGGAACACCACCTCTTAACTAGACCCGTCTCCTCTAACAAAACCTTTACAAAGCAACCTGCGGGCCAAAAAACTCTAAAAACTACAGGCCGAGCATCAGCCGAATCGGATTTTCCAAGCATTCCTTCACGCGAACGAGGAAAGTGACTGCCTCCTTACCATCCACAACTCTGTGATCATAGGACAAAGCGAGATACATCATCGGCCTAATGACGATCTGACCATTCACGACAATCGGACGCTCTTGGATTTTGTGCATCCCCAGAATTCCACTCTGCGGGGGATTCAAAATCGGGGTGGAAAGGAGTGAACCGTAGATGCCACCGTTTGAGATCGTAAACACTCCGCCTTGAAGGTCACTGAACTGGATCTTACCCTCGCGCGCCTTGACTGCAAATTCAGCCAAATCTTTTTCGAGGCGAGCAAACCCTTTTTGATCAGCATCGCGGACCACGGGAACCATCAACCCCCGTTCGGTTCCAACGGCCACACCGACGTCGTAATAATGATTCTGAATAACATCATCGCCGTCAATTTGCGCGTTAATTGAGGGAACCGCCTGTAAGGCGCTCACTACAGCTTTGATGAAAAAACTCATGAAACCGAGCTTCACGCCGTGCTCCTTAGTGAATGCATCCTGCATTTCGGAACGCAACTTCATCACGGCACTCAGGTCGCACTCGTTAAAAGTCGTCAAGATCGCAGCCTGTTGCTGCGCCATGACCAACTGAGCCGCGATTTTCCGGCGCAGCGGAGTCATCTTTTTGCGGGTGATTCGACCTTCCGCTGCTGCACGCTCGGGCACAGCACCCGAATTGAGAACTGTTAAGCTGTCGTTGGCTGCCGCCACGGCGTCACGCAAGGACGCTCCGCTTGGAACGGGTTGAGAGACAATTGCTGTTGATGCCGATGGAGCGGTCGCCGCGCTCGCCACAGGGGCCGCCGCCTTCGGAGGCGCGGCTTTCTCGGACTTCTCGGCCTTTTCAGGTTTCGCAGCTGCTTTTGGCGCAGCGCTGACGGCAGTATCCTTCGCACCCGCCAAGATCTCCGCCACTACCTGCCCTATTCCCACTTCTTGTCCGGCGGGCACTTTGATGCTGAGAATCCCAGCATCTTCCGCGACTAAGTCCGTCGAAACTTTGTCCGTGTCAATCGTCAGCAAAGTGTCTCCCTTGCTGACGGCCTCTCCATCGGCTTTGTGCCAAGTGGACAACAGGGCGCTTGTTATGGATTCTCCAACTGCAGGAATTTTAACTTCGAGACTCATGACTTTTTGGGAGTGAATTTAGATGGTGTGCTAGTTGCTTCTCGGTCCGTCTTTTGCTGACTCGAGGATTCGCGTCAAACTAACGAGAAAGCATCCTCCACCAATTTGCGCTGTTCAATTCTGTGAAGCGAAAGTGCGCCGACGGCTGGACTGGAGCTGGCGTCGCGCCCCGCGTATAGTAAGGGATTGCCAATGATCTTTGAGAGAGGTGCGCGCAGGTGGCTCCAGGCGCCCATATTTTCTGACTCTTCCTGGCACCACACAAAAGTCTTCGCCTTTTTGTAAGCCTTCAGAACCTGCGCGAGCTTCTTCTCGTGCAAAGGATAGATCTGCTCGACGCGAACGAGGGCAACGTCGGAAAGTTTATTTGCATCCCGATGCTTCAACAAATCGTAATAAACCTTGCCGGAACAAAGGACGACTCGATTCACTTTATCGGCCGATCCAAGCAAGGGTCCGGGTAAAATTTCCTCGAAATGACCGGATGTGAAATCCGCCTCGCTCGACACACATTCAGCGGCTCGCAGGAGACTCTTAGGAGTCATCACGATCATTGGCTTGCGGAAATCCCGCTTCATCTGACGACGTAGGGCGTGGAAGTACTGGGCTGGTGTTGTGAAGTTGCACACCTGCATATTGTTTTCCGCACAGAGCTGGAGGAACCGCTCGAGCCGAGCGCTCGAGTGCTCGGGTCCCTGCCCTTCATAGCCGTGGGGAAGCAGCAAAACTATGCCGCTTGGCCGTTGCCACTTGGATTCACCCGCCGAGAGAAATTGATCTATGATGATCTGAGCGCCGTTGGAGAAATCTCCGAACTGCGCCTCCCAGAGACAGAGCAACTCGGGGTAATGCAGCGTATAGCCGTAGTCAAAACCGAGGACTGCAGCCTCGCTCAAAAGGGAGTTGTAGACGTTGAACTTCCCCTGCTTCGGAGAAAGGTTCTGGAGCGCGCAATACCGTTCACGCGAGCGCTCGTCGTACAAAAACGCGTGCCGATGCGAGAAAGTCCCACGCCGGCAGTCCTGCCCGGACAACCGAACGGGAGTGCCTTCCAAGACAAGAGAACCAAAAGCAAGCGCCTCGCCGAAAGACCAATCATAAGGTCCTCCGTCCTTCCAAACTTTCTCGCGCTTTTCGAGAAACATTTTTTTTAGGCGTGCCACCATTTGAAAATCGGCGGGCACTGAACTGAGCGCCTTGCAAAGTTTGTTCAAAGTCGCCTTCGAAATCGCGGTCTCAACAAGATCGTGTGTGTACGGGGGCTGGAAAACCGAGTTCGAATGCGAATACTTAGTCAGCTCCTTGTTCTGCTCGGCAGCTTTGACCTCAGAGAACGCTGCCTCGTATCTGGCTTCAAACTCACGGTCCAATTCAACCGCCTGCTCGTTAGAAAGGATCCCTGAGGACAGCAACTGCCCACGGTAGAGGTTTCCAAGAGTCGGGTGCGCCCCAATGTCCCGGTACATCGTCGGCTGCGTAAACAATGGCTCGTCGCCTTCATTGTGTCCGTGACGCCGATAACAAACGATATCCACGACGACATCGCTTTTGAAGGTCTGCCTGTATTCAATCGCAAGCTCGGCGCACACTCTTACCGAAACAGGATCGTCTCCGTTCACATGAAAAACCGGCGCGTCGATCATCTTCGCCACGTCGGTGCAGTAACGTGAAGAGCGCGCGTCTGCTGGAAGCGTGGTAAATCCAATCTGGTTGTTAACAATAAAGTGGATAGTGCCTCCAGTGCGGTAGCCTTCCAGTTGCGACATGTTTAGCGTTTCAGCAACGACTCCCTGTCCGGCAAAAGCAGCGTCCCCATGAATCAAAATCGCCACAACCTTCGAGCGATCTTCAGAATCACCACGCGCCCGCTGACGCGCACGCGTCATCCCTTCAACAACGGGATTGACGGCCTCCAAATGACTTGGGTTTGGAGCAAGACGCACAGAAACCTGATACCCTCCGTCCAGTTCCCTTTTGGTCCTGTAGCCCAAATGATACTTCACGTCGCCATCGCCAGCGACCGTGTCAGGCATGTAATTTTCCGAAAACTGCGCGAACATCACTGAAACAGGTTTCTGCAGAAAATCGTTGATTACGCTTAGACGACCACGGTGAGCCATGCCCATGACGATTTCCTCCACCTTCAAACGGGGACAGCTTTCCAAGACCCCGTAAAGGCCGACCATCAAGGACTCGCCCCCTTCAATCGAAAACCGCTTTTGGCCCACGAAACGCGTGTGCAAAAACTTTTCGAAACTCTCCACAGAAAGAATTTGCCGCAACATTGCCCGCTGCGTCTGCGCTGGGACGGAAAGATTGATTGCGGCCGCTTCGAACTTTTCACGAACCCAGTCTCTCACATGAGCGTTTTGGATGTGCGAAAACTCGACCCCGATCCGGCTGCAATAAATTGACTCCAAAGAGGCGATTAGTTCGCGAAGGCTCGAACTTTTGCCATTCAGGAAAAGGGAGGAGGACACCAGCCGGTCCAAGTCTTTCTCCCCAAACCCGAGCGCGGCCAAACCCAAAGCTGGGTTCTCAGGAGCCGATTTAGCAAGGGGATTCAGGTCCGCCTTCGAATGCCCGATGGAGCGGTAGGCGAGAACCAGTTGATCCACCTTTGTCTGCCAAGCCCCATCAACGGCAGGAGCCCCAGAGGACGTGGCCGCCAAGGGTTTTTCGAGAGCATTTCCGAGATGAAAACCTTCGAAAAATGCGGACCAAGTTGAGTCAACGGAAGAAGGGTCCGCGAGCCACTGGTGGTAACGGGATTCCAAGATATCCGCATTCGAACGGTGAGGCAGGGTGATCGCCATAATAAATCGACAATTTAAGGGGAGCTTAACATTAGATCAGACCCATCGGCTGGGAGAACCTTTTTTGAATGGAAAAGACCCGCCAACGTGTCTTGGAGAGCCTCAACCACTTCTTGGACAGTGACTTTTTCCATACAAGCAAAGTCCCTAGGGCAGTCCCTTAGGAAACAAGGA
>CAMDSZ010000087.1 GCA_945906945.1 Akkermansia muciniphila | reverse complement strand
AATCCTAAGTGACCGCGCCGACGCACTCGATAAGCGTTCGTTGAAAGAGGCGGGTCCGGAGGCGGAGAAGCTGTCCAGTAAAATTGTCGAAGCTCGTAAAAAGCCTTCCGGTCAGCAGGCGGTGCAAGCGCCTTCCAAGCACGGATATCACAGTGCGCTTTCCCGGTCGCAGGACGCTCCCAAATGGGTGCAGGTTGATCTGGGTAGTGAGATGCCACTGAAATCCGTTGTGATCATTGGCGCATATGATGACTTTAATAAAATCGGCGCAGGATTTGGGTTTCCTGCAAGATACCGGCTCGAGGCATCTAATGATCCGGAATTTAAATCCGAGGTGCGTTTGATTGTAGATCACACTAAGGCGGATGTTGCCAATCCAGGCGTCGCGCCCCAGCGATTTGATACAGGAGAGATTCCCGTGCGTTACATTCGGTTTACTGCGACAAGGCTTGCACTGCGAAGCAACGATTACATTTTAGCGCTCGCCGAGTTGAAGGCACTGAAGGCTGACGGGACCAACGCTGCGTTTGCGGCGAGGGTCACGGCCCATGATTCGATAGAGTCTGGTGAAAGGTGGGCTAGAGCGAATCTGGTGGACGGTGTTTATCCCGGGTACAGCGGGAAAGAGGGCGCGCACTCTGCGCCGGCCGCGGATCTTGAAAAACAACTTGCGACGCTGCTCGATTCGGCAGCCAAGCCTGAGACGATGCAAGGGCTTTCGCAGGTACGCAAAGAGCTTGCGCGTGCGAAGGCGGATGTTGGCAAGCTGCCGGAGGCCAAGACGGTTTATGCCGGCGCCGTTCATTTTGGAAAGGGTAATTTCAAGGGTACTGGGGCTGAGGACGGGCGGCCACGGCCGATCTTTCTGCTCGCTCGTGGTCAAGTCACCCAACCCACTCGGGAGGTCTTTGTGGGCGCACTGTCCGCGCTCAATTTCAGGCCGGGTCGATTCGAAGTCGCACCATCCGCTGCTGAGGGTGAAAGAAGAGCGGCGCTCGCGCAATGGATCGCGGATCCGGCAAATCCTTTAACCTGGCGGACGATTGTCAATCGTGTGTGGCAATATCACTTTGGAACGGGTTTGGTTGAAACCCCGGGGGATTTCGGGCGCAACGGTGGTCTACCCAGCCATCCCGAGTTGCTGGATTGGCTCACAGCCCAGTTCCAGGACGCGGGCGGTTCGCTGAAGACGCTGCATAAACTCATTCTCACAAGCGAAACCTACAAGCAAACCTCCGAGGATCGCGCTGATTACTCTCGCATGGACTCTGGAAACCGACTGCTTTGGAGACAGAACCGAAGGAAACTGGAGGCCGAGGCCGTGAGAGATGCAGTTCTTTCCGCATCGGGAAATCTGGATTTAAACATGGGCGGCCCAGGCTGGCAGGACTTTTTGATTGAGCACCCTGAACACTCGCCACATTACCTTTACGATCGTCATGATCCATCTGATCCCAAGACATTCAGGCGGTCGGTCTATCGTTTCATCGTGCGCTCGCAAACTCAGCCTTGGATGACTTCTCTTGATTGCGCAGACCCATCAATGCGGGTGGATCGACGCACCGAGAGCTTGTCGCCTGTTCAGGCTCTTGCATTGCTAAACAACGGCTTCTTGTTGACCCAGGCAGAATTTCTTGCGAGACGGGTCGCTTCGGACCGGGACGTAATCGGCGAGCAAGTGCAGCACGCGTTCCGGCTGTCGCTTTCGCGGAAGCCAGACTCAGAGGAGTCCAATACGCTCATTGAATATGCGAGAGATCATGGAGTCGCCCAAACCTGTCGACTCATTTTCAATCTTAACGAGTTCACCTTTGTGGATTGAGCCCATTGTACGTTCATGAAACCGATCGACCAAACTCAGTCAATGGCAAGTGATCGCCTCAGCCGCCGTGATTTTCTGTGGCAATCAGGCGGAGGACTGGGCGGCATCGCCATGGCCTCGTTGTTTGCGTCTGAGAATCAAGGTTACGGAGACGAATCAGCCATTCGGATTGCCCCGCCTAAGGCCAAACGCGTGGTGCAGTTTTTCATGTCGGGTGCGGCGAGCCATCTCGACCTGTTTGATTTCAAACCGGAGCTTGTGAAGCATCATGGCAAGCCGAGTGACTTTGGAGAACCGGTGGAGGCATTTCAAAACGGACTTGGTCCGTGGTTGAAGCCGATCTGGGACTTCAAGCCGTACGGTGGGTCTGGCAAGCTGCTCGGAGAACCGGTGGCAGCACTTGGTAGCGTTGTGGATGAAATCGCGTTTATTCACAACATGGTCAGCAAATCCGGCGTACATTCCGCCGCGACTTTATTGCAGTCTACTGGATTCCAATTGCCCGGGTTTCCCGGCGCGGGGTGCTGGGTGTCCTATGGGCTTGGTTCAATGAACGAGAACCTTCCTGCTTACGTGGTCATGCCCGACCACAGGGGCTATGCCTCCAACGGTGTGAAAAACTGGGATAGCGCATTTCTTCCCGCGCAGCATAGCGGCACGGTGATTTATCCCGGCACAGAGACACCAATAGCCGATCTTTTTCCGCACAAATCCGGCAAGTTTGTGAGTAGCGAGGGCGAGGTGGCCGGGCGGCGTGTCTTGGACACTTTGAACCGCAGGCACGCGCAGGGGCGGGAAGGGGATCAGCGGTTGGATGCAAGGATACGCAGCTACGAGCTTGCGGCACGGATGCAGCTTGCTGCTCCGGAGGCGCTCGATTTGAAAGACGAGCCGGGGCATGTGCTGCGGTTGTACGGACTCGAGGGCGGGCCCCAGACGTGGGCAAAGGAGATCAACGATCTTGAGGAAACCTTTTACTTTTCACAGCGCTGTCTGGCAGCGCGCCGTCTGCTCGAGCGCGGTGTGCGCTTTATTCAGATTTGGAGCGGTAACGACAACGGTTTTCCGAGGCGCAACTGGGACTCTCACGAGAATGTGCATCGCGATCACGGGCCTTTGGCGACTGGAATGGCGCGCGGATGTGCGGCGTTTATTCAGGATCTCAAGCAGCGCGGGCTGCTGGAGGACACTCTCATTTTGTGGACAACTGAGTTCGGTCGGATGCCCTCTTCGCAGGGTGAGGGAAAGGGGCGTGATCACAATCCGTTTGTCTTCACGAACTGGCTATGTGGTGGCGGGATTCGCGGAGGAGTGACTCATGGTGAAAGCGATCAATGGGGCTACAAGCCGCTCGACCGAAAAAATCCGACACAGGTGTACGATGTTCACGCAACGCTACTGCATCTATTGGGTATAGACCACACCAAGCTGACGCTCCGTCACAACGGGATCGATCGGCGTCTCACCGACGTTCACGGGCGGGTGCTCCATGAGCTGCTGGCGTAAGCTCACAGGCGCACACGACCCAGTGCTTGCGCTTGGAAATTGTTACCTCTGAGGAAAATCCCAGACCCAGTCTCCCTGATAACCCTCTTTTGCGGGCTCTGCAGGTTGAGATGTGTCGCGATTCAGTCCGCGCTTGCCATCGTTATCCTCGCAGTCGAATCCAATGCTCCAGACTGCGTATCTTCCTCCCGGAATTTTTCGGTAAAGCATCGGCTTGCCGCTCATCACATCCAACGGGGGCGCGCTGCCATCTCCCATTTTAATAGACTCTAGGGATTCGGGGTACCCACCAGTTTCTATGCGATGCCGCTCCAACGCGCAGGCGATGCGCGCTTGCTCGACAATGGCCTTTGTCCAAACTGCACTACGTAGTACGCTCCTGAAGGATGGTGTAATCATTCGCGCTAGTATGTGAATCGGACTCGTCCAACCGTTCCTGCCTGTCTGGAGGCTCGCGTCGACTCGCTCCCACGTTTGCAGCGCGGCTTTGATTCCATCATCACGCAGGGGGCGGATGATATGTTCCAACTCCAGCTCCGCTGCAACAGCTGCATTTGCGTCAAAAATCCCGATTGGAAGAGATTGAATGAGGAGCAGTTGCCACCAATGAAAACGCTCGCCAAAAATGAACCGCACAAAATCAGCTGATATTGTCTTCGCGAACCGTACATCATTCAATAATATGGGCACCTCGCTTCGTACGCCGGTAAGTATGACGCGATTGGGATCAAGGTCAGCAAGGCTGGCTTCAAGCGCGGAGAAATCCTCAGCTGTTCCAGTTTGCGCCTCACATAACTCCCATACCGCTCCGCACAATTGTTGAGTGAGAGAGAAGGTAACGAGGGCGGAAATCAGAAATGGGTCATGCGAGGACGCAAGGGCGAGCCGCGACATAATGAGAGCGCTTTGCTTCGCACGGACATTGTCCGATGCCTGTGCTGCGGCACCAGCCCGGAGGGCGAGCACCGAGTTAAGTGATAGAATTGCACTCAAGTGACGCGGGGTAAGTGTCGTTAGTAATCTTGGCAGCTCGCGCGTTGTCCACTCGGGAGTCCAGTTTGCCTTTTCACGTTCGAGTCCGCGCGACAGTTCCTCGAATAAAGCATCCTGCTTGCCAAGCGCTTTAAGGAGGTCGGCTGCAGGATTTCCGTGATTTTCAGGTGCGAGCGTCCAGTCGTTTATTCTAGTCCATTCGTTGAATGCTGCCAAATCGGTACGTTGACCCGAGTGTGGATTGGGCAGGGCAGGCCGGCGTTTGCCATCATTTGACTGAGGCAGTTTCAATGCCTCTAGTCTTTTGCGTCTTTCCTGAGGAAGTCCTTCCCTTTTAGGGTCCATGGCCAAATCCCTCAGCGGCTCAATCGCGCAAAAGTTTTCGATCTCATTGACGGGGATAGGAAGCAGTGCGCGAATATCAACGGTCTCCCCCTGAGCCGTAATTAACGCCAGCACCGCTTTTAGGCGGGTAGCACCGTACCAATTGATCACGGTACATAGCAGGAAATATGCGGTGACAAGGGTGAACACGCTCCACATTACGCGCCGGGCAGCCACGCGAATCCAAGAGTGCTGCAGGCAGTATTTGAAGAGTTTGATCATTGGAGTTCCAGGTTAAGGTTTAAGTGTCGCTTGAATGCGGACAACTGTGCTGTAAGCGATTCGGTTGGTCCCGAGAGTGCTTTGTGTGAAGGACTACTTGATGGAATCGCCCGGGCGATCTGTTGCGAGGTGAAGTGGGTGCTCAAGCCGAGCAGTAATGTGCCTGTCCACGCCGCCGCCCAACCCAGCGCAAGCCACCGCGGGGGAAGAAAGGTTCGGAGCTGAACAGGACTGGCTTCGCGGCGGGCTCTGGCAAGAATCTCCGTCTTCCAATCCGGCGTTGGATCAAGTCTCGAAATATTCCTAGCGAGTGTTTCAATGCGTGATTCAAATTCGTCGTTCATATGATTTCCTCGTAAAGCGGGCGAAGGATGAATCGGAGCTTTTCGATGGCGTAATGCCATCTGCTGGCAGCGGTGTTTAACGGCACGTCTTGGACCGCGGCAATCTCCTCGAAGGTCAGGCCGTCAAATAGCCTGAGTTGGACGACGGCCAGTTGTTCCTCGGGAAGGGTCTGCATTGCGCTAGTAAAGCTCGTTGCGAGAAGATCCGAATCGGGGTTGTGGGAGCACTGTGGATTTGAATCAAGCTCGCCGAGGAGTCGCTGCTTTACGTCACCTCTGGCTGCCTGCCTGCGCAGCCAGTCGATGGCAAGGTTGTGCGCGATTCGGTACACAAGTGCTTTTTGATTGAGAGCCGGGTCTTTGACTCCCCGAGCGAGCTTGATGAAAAGGTCCTGGAGAAGATCCCGGGCATCCGCCTCGCACTTCGTAAAGCCGAGCAGATAGCGGAAAAGACCAGGCGCGTGTGCGTCATAGGCTTTTTCGAGTTCGGCGTCGTCCATGGTTCGAGGTGGAGAGTGGTTCTACCCACTATGACGCACCCAGTGCCGGTTTTTACTTAAAGTTTTGTTAAAGAGACTTGTTCGGTCGGCTTAAAAGCCTTTTTGAATACTGTAAAGCCTTGGCGTTGTTGATATAAAACCTATGAGCCGCAGCCTAGTGCGGGGACGCATTGACGCGGAGACCCGCGCTGCTACTTGGATTTTCAAGAGTCCGTGCGGAAGGGAGACGCAGGAAGACCCGCGCCATTGTAAAGTACGCGGCGGGGGAGTTCTCCCACGCATAAAAAGGTGAGCGTTTTGCCAGGGACTTCGGGTTTTGATCAGTCTTTTGCGGTGGATGCGAAGCGCATGTCTTGAAACCCATCGCGGACTAAAAGTTGCTAATGCTTTAGCGTTAAACGTGTTAAATTGTTGACGTGGCACCCTGAGACAACGAACAGGAATCACTCTGGGTCTGCATCTAATCGCGGTTGCGAGCGAAATTTACTCGGCGGTCTTCGACTTGCCTTTTCCCGCCCTTTTGTTTTCCGCCGGTGCTGTATGGTTTGTTTTCTTTGCAAGTTCCGTGAAAGCGTCCGTCTGACTCTGCCATGCGGACTCAAGTTCCTTCACCTTCTGCGGCATTTGAGCTGCCAGATCGTGCTGTTCTGCGCGGTCCGTTTTTAGGTCGTAAAGCTGCCAGGGCTCATTTTTCGCTGCCACCAGTTTCCATTCGCCCACACGGACGGCCCGGTTGCCTTCGTGCAACCACCACAGGCTGTCTCGGCTGACGGTTTGTCCGCTTGAGAAGGCATTTACCAGACTCTTGCCGGGCGCTGGGGGAATCGGCTCTCCAGCCCACTCTTTGGGTTTTTGGACGCCGGCAACCTCGAGAGCGGTTGGGACGAAATCGATCATGTGTCCTGGGGTCTGGCGCAGTTCACCTTTGGACGCAATGCCGGCGGGCCAGTGAGCGATCAGCGGCGTACTGATTCCACCTTCATGTACCCAGGTCTTGTGTCGGCGATGGGGAGTGTTGCATGCGCTCGAAAAACCGGGTCCGAGGCATAGGTAAGTTCTCTCACTGCCTGCCGGTGCTTGGGGATCATGACCTCCGTTACGCACCATGATTTCCGCGCTGGCTCCATTGTCAGAGGCGAACATGATCAGAGTGTTCTCAAAGGCTTTCATCGTTTTGAGTTGACCGATGATTCGTCCGATTTCGTGGTCCATACGGTCGACCATCGCGGCATGGATCGCCATTTTTGTCGCCTGAAAACGCCTCTGCTCCTCAGTGAGCTCTGTCCATGGCAGCGGGCGGTTTATTTCGCCTGGGCCTAGTTTTTCTATAGCCTCGGGAAACGCGTATGGAGGCCCAACTTCCCGCTCCAGTTCGGAGAGAGTAGTGTTTGTGATACCCAGTTGTTTTTGTTTCGCAAATCGCTCCGCGCGCAGCGCCTCCCAACCCTGTGAATAACGGTCGCGGTATTTTGCGATGTCATCGGGGAGCGCGTGCAATGGAAAGTGCGGCGCAATGAATGCGACATAGTGAAAGAACGGCGTGGTGCCGTGGTTAGCTGCGTGGTCTTTGAGGCATTCGATAGCATGGTCCGCGATCGCGGTGGATGCGTAATATCCGGTTTCATTTTCTGGCGGAGTGACTGGGACGTCATCGATCGAATTTCCTTTCGCAGTGAAATAGTTTCCCTGGTTCTTCATGTCCAAGGAGCGGTCAAAGCCGCCCGCGAGCACCTTTCCGTCGATATGCCATTTTCCACTGTGATAGCTCCGGTATCCTGCTGGCTTAAGATAGTCTGGAAGCAGACGGGCCCATGGTTGCCTCGTGCCTTGGCCACCCCCTCCAAGGGTCGGCAAGGCGTCACGGTGGATTTGTTGCGCGTAGTACCCGCTCAAAAGCGAGCTGCGACTCGGCCAGCACCTGGCAGTATTGTAAAACTGGGTGAAGCGCAGACCTCCCTCGGCCAGTGAATCCAAGTTGGGCGTTGCGATTTCGCTGCCGTAACAGCCTAGATCCGAATAGCCGAGGTCATCGGCCATGATAAAGACGATGTTTGGTTTTTGTGCGGCACTGGCGGAGCAGACCAGCAGCAGGGAGAACAATCCGACGGCAAGGCGATTCATGCGGTTCATGGTCGAGGAGGGGACAAGCACGACTATCAAGCGATTGTCCCGCCGCACGCAAGTTATCATCCCGCAAAACATCTGATCTAAGGGTTGCTGGCCGGCAGAGTCGTCGTGTTAGGCTGCTCCCTGCAGTCGGTGAGTTCCTTTCGGCTCTAATTAAACCCTCTGATGCGCGCTCCCGTGTCTGATTCACATCTTTTAGTTTCCCTGCTTGGTCTCGTTCAGGCCTTGGCCTCGTCGTCTCGTTGCAGGGCGTTGCTACCGGTGCTTTGCTTCTCGGTTCTTCTTTGCGGAGCCAGGGCCGCAGATTTAAAACCCGATCCGAGGGCTACGGCGACCGTTGATGGCGAGCCCGGACCGAAGACCTCCGGACCAGCCAAGCCGCGGCGTGGGGTCAAATCTGTTGAGCAAATCGCTGAACAGATCAGGCCTTCGATTGTAAATGTGACTCAAGTTGGAAGGGACGGCCCATTCGGGGTGGGGAGTGGGTTTGTAATCGGGGAGGATCTCATCGCCACAAATCGCCATGTCATCGGCGAGGCCCGCCGGATTTTGGTGGAGACGAGCGATGGTCGTTCCCTGGATGTTATTGAAGTTGTTGCAAACGATGCGCGGCTAGATCTCGCGATTCTACGGGTGGCGCAAAAAGGGCTTAAGACGCTGGTATTAGGTGATTCAGACGCGATGCGTCAGGGGCAGCCGATCGTGGCGATGGGCAATCCGGCCGGACTCGCTTTCAGTGTTGTTGAAGGCGTGATATCCGAGCCAAGCCGTGATGTGGAAGGCACGCCAATGATTCAGATCGCGGTTCCCATCGAGCGAGGCAACAGCGGAGGCCCTCTTGTGGACCGGCAGGGCAGAGTGCTTGGGGTGCTCACCCTCAAATCCGCTCGCACAAAAAATCTCGGGTTTGCGATGCCCGTAAACGCGCTAAAGAAGCTTGTAGAGCGCCCCAACCCAATCCCGATGGAGCGCTGGCTTACGATTGGAGTTTTGAATCCACGGGTTTGGACCACCCTGATGGGCGCACAATGGACGCAGCGGGCGGGGATCATTCAGGTGACGCAGTCCGGGCAGGGGTTCGGCGGCCGTTCACTGTGTTTGTGGAATGAGAAGCCGCAAAGTGACGTTTTCGAAGCGGCAGTTACGGTGCGGCTCGATGATGAAACGGGCGCTGCCGGCCTTTCTTTCTGTGCGGACGGAAAAGATAGGCACTACGGGTTTTATCCAAGCGCGGGGAAACTGCGCCTCACGCGCTTTGATGGCCCCGACGTCTATTCTTGGAAAATTCTCGACGAGTTCGCTTCAGATGCTTACCTGCCAGAGGATTGGAACACTCTGAGGGTACGCGTGGATGGAATGCGGATCCGTTGTTTTGTAAACGACCGTCAGGTGGTAGACCGCGAGGATTCCGGACTGCGAGGTGGCTCCGCGGGCCTTTGCAAATTCCGTACAACTTCGGCGAGCTACAAGAATTTCAGGATTGGTTCTGACCTTTCGGAAAAGCCGTTTCCGATGGAACTCGAGACAAGGTTCAAGGGCCTTTTCGACGACTTGGTTGGAAAGCTAATTCAACCCTCACAGCTGATGGATGAATTCAGGAATGATCCGGAATCGGGCCGACGTTTGATGATCCGGCAGCAGCTGGAATTGGAGAGGTCGTCCAAGATATTGAAGGAGATGACGGTTGAATTGCACCAGCGCTCGGTGCGTGAATCTCTCGTCGCAGAATTAGCAAAGCCCGAGAAGGAGGCCGACTTGTTACGCTGCGCGCTTCTGCTCTCCAAGCACGACAATCCCGATTTGGACTTGGCGATCTATCAACGGGGTTTTGAGCAAATGATACAGGAGCTTTCGGGTGACTCGGACTTATTGAAGAGTACTGAATCCGCTGTGCTGCGGATTAACCGGTATTTGTTCGAGGAAAATGGCTTTCACGGCAGCCGAAGCGATTATTCGAGTCGCTCCAATAGTTATGTGAACGAGGTGCTTGATGATCGCGAGGGATTACCAATTACGCTTTCGGTGGTCTACATCGAGCTTGCGCGGCGATTAGGCGTAGAGGGCGTGGTGGGGATTCCTCTGCCTGGTCGGTTCATGGTTGGATACCGAGGTGTGGCAGAGACGGAATTTTCTTTGGTGGACGTTTATGACGGGGGGAAGCGCCTTAGCATGGCGCAGGCGCTCGACGTTGTGAGCGACGGGGCGTTGGTGTCTGAAAAAGCAAGGCAGCCGGCCAGTAAACGAGACATCATTGTGCGGATGATTCGTAATCTTGCGGGGCCTCAATTGGAGACTCGCAACGGGGCGATGGAGGCGCTGCCTTATATGGACTTGCTCATTGCGTTGGATCCGGATGCGGGGCGCGAGCGTCTTAGTCGCGCAATGATTCGTGAACTACAGGGAAACCGAATTGGCGCAGCTGAAGATGTGGGCTGGATGCTTGAACATCTTCCCGACGGAATTCAAACAAGGCAGCGGGAAATGCTCGAAGAGTGGTTCCAAAAGTTGAGCCGCTGAGTATTGCTTCGGTGCGCCGCATGGTGTGAGATCAAATTCTTGCTTATGAAATCAAAACTGTTTCCCCCGATAGCTCTCGTCTTCTGGATTGGCGCGACGACTTCGATTTTGACCTGCTCAAGCAGCTTTGCGGCTGAGAAAAGACCGAACGTACTTTTCATTCTCTGCGACGATATACGCTGGAACGCAATGAGCTGCGCTGGGCATCCGGCATTGAAGACTCCCCAAATCGATCGAATCTCCAAAGAAGGTGTGCGGTTTGAAAACATGTTTTGCACGACCTCACTCTGCTCTCCGAGCCGAGCTTCCATCCTGAGCGGGATGTATGCACACCGACATGGCGTCCGCGATAATTTCACGGAACTGCCAGCAAATCTAACGCACTGGCCAAGCCGTCTGACTTCCGAGGGATACGACACCGCTTACATGGGCAAATGGCACATGGGCGAGAATAACGATAATCCGCGCGCCGGCTTTTCCTTCTTCGCAACGCACAAGGGGCAGGGGAAGTACTTTGATACCGAGTGGAACGTCAACGGGGAGGCTGGCAAGGTCATTCCCGGTTACTATACGACGGTTGTTACGGACATGGCGCTCGACTGGCTCAAACGCGATCACACAGGCAAACCCTGGGCGCTATGTGTCGGGCACAAGGCTCCGCACAGCTTCTACACCCCGGAGGAGAAATACGCGCACACCTTCGATTCGGTTCGCGTTCAATACCCTTCTTCCGCCTTCAAACTCGATCAGAAGCCGGCGTGGATAAAAGACCGCCTTTACACCTGGCACGGGATTTACGGCCCGTTGTTTGACTGGCGGAAGCAGTTTCCCGATGACAGGCCTGAAGCGGTAAAAGATTTCGAGAACATGGTTCACGGATACTGGGGGACAATCCTGAGTGTCGACGATAGCGTCGGTCGCCTGCTCAAGCATCTTGAAGACACTCGGCAGTTGGATAACACGGTGGTGGTGTTCATGGGAGACAATGGATTGCTGGAGGGCGAACACGGCATGGTCGACAAGCGCACCGCACACGAGGCCAGTTTGCGCGTGCCTTTGCTTGTCCGTTATCCCGCTCTAGGGAAGGGAAAGGTCGTTCCGCAACAGGCGCTCACTGTCGACGTTGCTCCAAGCATCCTCGATCTGTGCGGTGCAAAGCCCATTGAAAATGTACAGGGCAAGTCATGGGTGAAGCTGCTTAAGGGAGGAGACTCCAGTTGGCGCACGTCTTGGTTCTACGAGTACAACTACGAAAAGCAGTTCCCTTATACGCCGAACGTTCGCGCATTGCGTACGGATCAGTGGAAGTACATCCGATACCCTCACGGGGATGGGTCCCCAGACCGGCATGACGGCGAGTTATACGATCTTAAAGCTGACCCGGACGAACTGGTGAATCTCGCGAAAGCCCCGAATCAGGCAAGCCGTGTGACGGCGCTTCAGAAGGAATTGAATGGGTTGCTCTCGGCGGCTGGCCTTGCGGGCAGCGCAGACAAAATGCCGATTGATGAGGGAATCAAAAAAGAGCTTCCTGATCAGAAGATCCGGTGATTTGCAGGCTGCTCCAAGCCGCCCCAGGGCGGGTGAGTTGTGACCTGCAATCCCATTGCTTCACGGGCGTGCGGGGCGGCGAATTCCATAGGGTGAAGGCGGCCGCACATACGCCGCCTTCCGGATGCGCAATCACATAGAAGAGAGGTTTTTCATGTTGCGCAAAGGAATTGGCGTAACTTTTAACCTCCGGCCGCGTTTGCCAACTGTGTCGTAAGCGAGGCCACGCTCCCGTGATCCACACGTGACTGTGGATGTCTCAGGATCGACCGACTATCCACGAATCAAAACCCCATGAAAATACTACCATTAATTCTGATCACCTCAGTTATCTCTTCAACCGTACTTTTCGGTGCCGATGAACCCAAGAAAGGCGCGCACGCCACGCCAGAGGAGATGTTCAAAAAATGGGATGAGAATTCCGACGGGAAGCTTTCTCAGGCTGAGTACGTAGGAAAAAAAACCGCGGCAGAGGACGAAGCTGAATTCAAAAAATTGGATAAGGATGGCGATGGTTTCGTGACTCTCGAAGAATTCCTCGCAGGCGTAGGCAAGGGCAAAAAGAAGAAGTAGTCGTAGAAATAGCCCTAAGCCTCATTGCAAAAAGCCACTGCCCGCCGGAGTGCGGGACAGTGGCTTTTTCGCTTCGACCATCCCAGGATTGATTCTTCCTCTTGGTTGGCGCAGTCGGCGGCGGCGTCAGGCGCCAGCGCCTGTCTAGGAACGGACTTGGGGCCAATTTAACGCGGGCACAAGCGCCTAGAGGTTGAAGCTACTCCCACTCAATTGTTGCGGGTGGTTTGGATGAAATATCATACACAACCCGATTCACGCCTTTCACCTCGTTGATGATCCGACCGGAAATCTTTGCTAAAAGCGAATAGGGGAGTTTGACCCAATCTGCTGTCATTCCGTCCTGGCTCTCCACGATGCGCAGGGCGATGGTGTTTTCGTAAGTTCTTTCGTCTCCCATCACCCCTACCGAACGCACGGGAAGTA
>CAMDSZ010000086.1 GCA_945906945.1 Akkermansia muciniphila | reverse complement strand
TGTCTTGACGGACTTTCGCAAGTACTCGGGAAGAGCGCCTGAAACACTGGAGGCGCTTGCCGATCCAAAAACCAATGGGCAGACCGTCAGACACAACTCGTCCACCAAGCGTGCGTCCAGAAACCCGCGCACCAGCAATCCGCCGCCCTCCAGTACAATCGTCGAGACACCGAACTGCGCCCCAAGAACCTCAAGCACCCAGCCTAAATCGATGCGCTCAGAGGCGGGAGCAAAGAACATTGAGCTGAAAGGCTTTAATGCATTTCGAACGCTTTCAGGCATCCGTTCGGAGGTAAAGACCACCACGGGCGAGATCCGCGACTGAAAAACACGGAGCATCGGATTCAAGTTCCCCGAGGCCGAGACCAGAACTCGCACAGGGTACTCAGACTGGCCCCGTTCAAGACGCTGCTTTCGAATGGGTTCATCAGGAATCCCCATGGTCATGGTATCGGCCGCGACCGTTGTGCCGCTCACAATCACGGCATCTCCCTCCCCCCGGATCTTAATCAGGCGTCTCTTATCCTCCGGCGACGAAAAGTCCGACGGGGTCCTGAGCCGAGACGAAATTTTCCCGTCCCAACTAATGGCCAGGTTAGCGACAACTTTTGGACGAGAGAGGTTCGCAGGCACCAGTCGAGGATCAGACTGAGCGCTAAGCTCTGCAAGCTGTTCCCAAAAAAACCTGTGCAAATTAGCGGGATTGTCGCCAGTAAAGTTTTCTGAAAATAGCGAGACCCACCCCCCGCAGATGTCCCACCCCCTGGGTTAACTGTGTGAACCATGAAAATACGAGTACCGAGGATGAGCGCTTTAATCGAGTTCCTTATGAAACTCACGACCTTGGCTAGGTTGGCGAGAGGCATTGAAAAAACACCACTGCAGCTTGAGCTGTTCGAGACCAACGAATTTCCTGTCGCCGCGAGAAAGACCTTACGCCGCGAAGACGGTTTTTACCTATAGCTTGAGCCAAATGGATCGGGTAACTTCACCCGAGGTGGACAGCTCTACCGATCCCTATGGCAACACCCATTCTCGAATGCCGCAATGTAAGCAAGAACTACGAGGAGCGGAGCGTCCTTGAGAACGTATGTCTTGGACTGGTTTCCGGTGAGCGATTGGCGCTCACTGGCCCCTCAGGGAGCGGCAAAACCACCCTGCTGAATTGTCTGGGGGGCATTGACCGCCCCGATCAAGGAGTCATCCTTCTCGACGGAACAAACATTTGCGAGCTGCCGAGGGAATCGCTTGCGAGTCTGCGTCGAACAGCGATTGGGAATATTTTCCAATTTTTTCACCTCCTCCCGACGCTGACCGTCAGGGAAAACGTCGAGTTTCCCCTGCACCTGCTCGGTGTGCCAAAGGCTGAACGCCGTGAACTTTCAGTCAAACTACTGGAGAGAGTTGGGATCGCGCACAGGATCGATGCCCAGCCCAGCCGTCTTTCTGGTGGAGAAATGCAAAGGGTTGCAATCGCAAGAGCTCTCATCCACCGCCCTCGTCTCCTGCTAGCTGACGAGCCCACCGGCAATCTTGACTCCCAAAACGGCGCAAACATCCTGAGCCTCCTCGAGGAGTTAACACAGGAAACCGGCACCGCTCTGCTGTTAGTAACCCACAGCGAGGAGGCAACCAAGATCTGCCACCGCACTCTTCGAATGCGCGACGGGAAAATACTGGATCCAGGCCACGGAAGCGACAGCTCACTTGCGAGCGCCCAAAACCTCGCGGCCTCGGCGCTATGACCAAGGCTCGGAAAGAACCCAGTTTGGCGCACATGGTTGCGATGCTTCTCACGCAGTTCACGTGGAGGCACTGGAGACAGCACCCCATCCGTGCGCTTCTGCTTCTGGGCTTGCTGTCGCTGGGGGTGGGAGTCTTTTTCTCGATCCGCCTCGCCAACCGCGCTGCTGTCGCCAGCTTCAACAACTTTGCCGAGGCTGTCACTCAGCAGACAGACGCGGTCCTAAGCGCGCGGGCAGGAACACTTCCAGAGTCGATTCTTGACGTCGTCCAAGCCGAACTCGAAGGCACAGGCGTCGAAATCATTCCTGTAGTCGAAGCCCTGGGGGCAACTCCGCGCACACGCGAAACAGAATCCATCGGTTCCCGCGGTTTCTACACCGTTCTGGGGGTGGATCTCGTGGCGTTACAAAATTATGCTGCCGCCAAAAACAAGGACCGCTCCTGGTTCGGCCAGCCAAGTCCGGAGGCAGCGTCCAAGGACGTGGGAGAATTCTGGAAAGTATTGAATTCGGAGGACGCTGTATTTTGCGCCGAACCGCTCACAACCCGGCTGGCGGTAGGCATCGGAGCCACAATCGAGGTCCAGATGAACGACCGTTTGTTGGTGCTGCAAATCGCGGGCATCATTCCCAGACGCGATGATCAACCAGCGCCACCGGACAATCTACTCGTGGCGGATCTTCCAGTGGTGCAGAAGCTATCAGGAAAGATCGGACAGCTGGACCGCATCGAGTTTATCTTCCCCCCGGAAACTTCGCAATCCACCTCCCACTCTCTGCTGCTGGCTAAACTCAACCGCGCCGCCGGTGAGTCGAACCTTGTAAGAACACCCGAATCCCGGCGCAACGCAGCCGAGGTGATGACGCGCGGCTTTCGGCTCAACCTCACCATTCTGTCGCTGATTGCGCTGTTGGTTGGGCTTTACCTCATCTTCCAAACCTTGGACGCCGCTGTTGTGAGACGCCGCTCTGAAATCGCAATCCTACGCGCACTCGGCGTTGCTGAAAAACATGTAGAGTGGGCCTGGCACGCGGAGGCGCTGCTGCTTGGGGTTGTCGGCGGAGTTTTTGGGGTTTGCCTCGGGTGGGGACTGGCGCAAGGTTCAGTGCGACTGGTATCGCGAACGGTGAACGCTCTTTACTACGCGAACAATGTGGCGGCAGCTCGGTTGGACGCGGGTGAGGCTGCGGTTGCCATTCTGCTTGCTGTTGTCGTTTCACTTTTCGCGGGATGGATTCCGGCGAGGCAGGCGGCATCTACTCCGCCAGCACAGTTGCTCGCCTCAGGGACTGGCTTGATTGGAAAACGGTGGCCCGTTTGGGAACCTGTGGCGGGGTTGCTGCTGCTCGCTGCGGCTTTCTTCCTTGCGTTAACGCCGCCGATCCAGCTCTCGCAGGGAGGGCGTTTTCCCCTCGCGGGATACTTCGCTGCGTTGCTTGGAGTGATCGGGGCCGGTGTAGTTGCCGGAAGTGGGTTGGGTATTCTTGGCAGGTTGTTGGCCCCGCTGAGCGAACGCTCAGCTGTCTTGGAACTTGGCAGCAGCCACGTCAAAAACCCCACAGGGCGCCACCGTTGGGCTGTAGCCGGTCTTCTGTGCGCGGTAGCGATGACTGGAGGCATGTCCATCTTAGTTTCAAGCTTTGAAAAAAGCGTCATTCAATGGATCCAACACACCCTCCAGTCCGACCTTTATTTAACGAGCGACGCAAATCAGGCGGCAACCTCCAACAACCATGTCCCCTCAGCCACGTGGCGGGCGATCTGCTCAAAACCAGAGGTCGCGGACGCCGATACGGCGCTCATTATTCCGGTTACGATGAATACGGGAAATCTACGGCTCGTCGGCGCCAACCTCGGCTTCTCGCAGCGCCATGACCAGTTCACCTGGGTCCAGCCTCCTGATTCTGCCCTTGTTTTTGACAATGAAAAAAATCAGTCGCTTTGCGTGGTAAGCGAAACCTACTCAAACAGATTCCGGGTCGCAAAGGGGGGCAGAGTGTCTATTCCCACTCCAAACGGGATGGTTTCATTGGAAATCGCCGGCGTGTACACGGACTATGGGGACGAACAAGGTGTGGTATTTGCCGACGCAGCACACGTGTCGCGCTGGTTCAATCGGGACGATGTCACCACTCTCGCGCTGGTGCTGAATCCGGGCTTTAACGCGGATGCCTTCCGGGATTCGCTGCGCCGTGAGTATCCGGGGGTTGCGGTCTTCACAAACATGCATTTGAGGGGCGAAGTAATTCGGATTTTTCGCCAAACCTTTGCGATCACTTACGCGCTCGAAGGCATCGGAGTTGTCGTAGCCCTTGCGGGGCTTGGGGTGACTCTTGCGAGCATTTTGGCAGAAAGACGCGCAGAACTCACCACGCTCCGCGCCCTCGGAATGACCCACAATGAGATCGCATCAACAGCAGCTTGGGAAGGCGGTCTGCTGGCGGTTTGCGGTAGCGTGGGAGGATTGCTCGCGAGTCTGGCCCTCGGGATGCTGCTCATCAAGGTCATCAACAAACAGACTTTCGGCTGGACGTTGCAATCCGCTTTTCCATGGCGGTATTTAGCATCGCTCGGCCTCGCAGTCATCGCATGTGGGGGGGCGGTTGCATGGACCGTGGGGCGCTGGGGATCTGCGCTACCCGCAGACCAAGAAGCATAAAAACGCCATGCGCACCTTTCTGCTCACCCTAGCACTGACTTTCTGCTTTCTGAAGTCACCGAACCAGGCCGAAGCGGCTCCAGCCTTCACCCCGCTCGCTCTTTTCACCGAGGACGGATTCAAGGTTCCGCAGCCCGGAAACACTTTCGCCTTTCCAAAAGACCACGGGAGTCATCCGGCGTTTAAGGTCGAATGGTGGTATTTTACTGGCCATCTCTGGGGCCCGAAAAACGAACGGTACGGCTTTCAATTCACGTTTTTTCGACGAGCCGGCACACCCGTCTCAGACTCCAAAGAACCGATCTCCGAGCGCTTTCAAACGCGTGAAATCCATTTACTTCACTTGGCTTTGCTGGATGTGAACTCGGGAAAGTTTATCCACAGCGAGCGCATGGCTCGGGCGGGATGGGAGACAGAGTCCCGGGTTGGCAATTTCTATGTGAGGTTTGGAGATACCCGCGCACAAATGGACGACACTGATGCGCAAACCATTTCGCTCAGCGCGCGAATCCGGAATGAAGCCTCTTTTAATTTGAAGCTGCGCCCCAAGAAGCCGCTGGTGATCTTCGGAGAGAACGGCATTTCGCGTAAGGGCGACTCGCCCACCGCCGCGAGTTGGTACCTCACGTACCCGCGCTTGGAAGCTGCGGGGACGATCGTCCAAGGCGGTGTTGAAACTCCAGTGAAGGGGCAGGTGTGGATGGATCATGAAATCAGCAGTAGCCAGCTCACTCCGGATCAATCCGGATGGGACTGGGCGGGCATTCAACTTGATGATGGGCGCGAAATCATGAGCTACAGACTACGGCGCAAAGACGGCACCACCGATCCGGCCTCGAGCTTGGTGTGGGTTGAAAAATCCGGCGAACTCACACACAAAAATGCCAAGGAGTTCCAATGGGAACAGGGCGGCAAATGGAAAAGCCCTCATTCGGGAGCTGCGTACCCTCTGCCTGCCATCATTAAAACCACCGATCCCTCATCCGGGAAGGAGTTAACCCTTAGGCTCGAGCCGCTGCTCCTCGACCAGGAACTCAAGAGCCAACTCACCGGCATTCCATATTGGGAAGGCGCATGCCAGGTGATTCAAGATGGGAAGCCTGTGGGTTCTGCGTACCTCGAACTCACCGGCTACGCGGGCTCCCTCCAGCGCGCTCTTTCGCCGTAGACGCTTGTTTTCGGGGTGTTTTGGCATCAAAAAGCCCACGCCTCGCACAGCAAAAAAGCAGCCTCATTCGAGCTAATCGATCCATTTCCAATCAGTGAAAGTCGCTGCTTGGCCGACCCGCTCCCCAATTCCATTGAGAACATTCCAAACCGTAGCGCTATCGATGCGAAAACGCCTGCCAGATTTTGAAATGCGAACTCCAGAGTAGTCATCAATAAAGCCGTTCGCGCTCACCGCTTGGAGCAAACGCGCGCGTTCCTCCCTCTGCGGTTCCTCAGCAGTGAATCGGGACGGGGTTTGAGTGAACTCCTCCCATGTCATGCCCCAAAGCTCCAAAGCGACCCGGTTCCCATAGTTGAGCACTGGATCAAGCTGCGCACCGTGAGAAACCACGACAAACGGGGCGGCATCGAGAGCCGCCGCAATGTCCATCGCTACATTTGGAGTGTCCTGCGCCCGATCAAGTAAGGCGCGCCCAGTCATGGCATGATAACTATCAACAAGCCGAACGGAATGGCTCACGATCGCATCGGATAACGACTTCTTGAGCATTCCAGAAAAGGCCGCCTTGATTCGGAGTTTTTATGCCCCGCTCTTCACCTCGATCACGTCATGCGGCGCACTCTCGCGCAGTCCCGCGGAGGTTACCTGAACGTATAGGGCCTTTTGCCGAAGCTCGCCCAGATTCGAAGCGCCCAGATAGCCCATTCCGCTCTGAATGCCGCCGGTCATTTGAAGCACAACTTGATCAACTTTAGGCGCCAACTCCTTCAATGCCTCGACCCCCTCCGCCGTCACCTTTCGGGAGGAATCCTTGGAAACATGACCATACCTTGCCGCGCTACCAGCAGACATCGCTGCCAGAGAACCCATGCCCCTGTACTGCTTGTAAAGCTTTCCGTTGATCTCCATCACGCTGCCGGGCGCTTCGGGGCACCCCGCCAAAATGCCGCCGCAAACAACCGCATCCGCCAGCGTTAAGGCTTTGACTGCGTCCCCTGACTTGGCGATTCCACCGTCCGCCAGAATGGTAACTCCACATTTATCGGCGGCCTGCCGCGCCACATACAAAGCAGTCAACTGTGGAATCCCGACTCCCGCCACAATCCGGGTCGTACAGATCGACCCAGGCCCCTGTCCCACTTTCACCACATTTGCGCCACACTCCGCCAAGTACTCGACACCCGCCGCGCTGGTTACATTGCCGGCGATCAAAGGCAGGTTTGCAAACTCCGATCGAATCAACCGGATGGAATCTCCCACTCCCTTTGAATGCCCGTGCGCAGTGGAGATCGCAACCGTGTCGACCCCGCGCTCAACCAGTCCCGTCACGTGGTTCAAAATTCGATCTCGATCCAGTTCTCCGTTGACGGTGCGTGTCGCGGACACGCTTGCGCCGCACAGAAGACGAAAGCGCGAGTCACGCGCGGGTTTCATCTGAGAATTATGCTCCTGTCTGATGCGCTCAATGTCCGAAAGAGTAAAAAGTCCCTTCAACCGATTGCTCTGGTCCACAACCAACAGCTTATGGATGCCTATGTTTTCTGTAAAAAAACGGTCTGCACTCTCGATGGGATCGGCTCCGAGATCGCCCTCGAAAATGCAAGGCGCCTGATTTCTTGGGATCATCACCTCTGCAACCGTTTTTGCCGCATGCCGCTGTCTGACTACTTGCCCCGGAAGCAGTCCAATAAGCAATCCGGACTGATCCACCACAGGAAATGTGCGAAAGGTGTACTGCTTGTCCTCGAGATACTCGAGCAACTCGCCAATGCTCTGCTGAGGAGAGGCCTTGATAGGGTCTCCGATCAGGCCGTGAACGTGGTTCTTCACCCGACTGACCTCGGAAAGTTGATCCCTCTCAGACATATTACAGTGGATAAGCCCCAAGCCTCCACAACGTGCGAGGGCGATTGCCATTTCCGCCTCTGTGACCGTATCCATGTCGGCGGATATCACTGGAATGCGTAACCAGAGCCCATCGGCCAGCCGCGTTTCAAGCCGCGCATCCCTTGGCAAGACTTCGGAGTAGAGCGTTGCGAGGGAAACGTCGTCGTAAGTAAGCGCAAAACCAGCGGTTTGCGGAAAAAAATCATCCGCATTCCTGTAAAACACGGAGTCAGGGGACTGTAGAGAGGTGGACTTCGCTACCATAGCCTACCCTGAGCCAAACAAGATCTGGGTGCAAAGCCCGAAACTGAAGAAACAACGCTTTTAAGTGCCCAGCCGACGCGGGTATGCCTAACCAACCTGATTCTTAAAAGAGAAAGTTCAGCCGCCGATACAAAACAAAAAAGCGCGATGAGAACAACTCATCGCGCTTCGTAAGACCCGCTTAAGAGCCTGTTAAGTTCAACGCAGGGGTACTCGCCGCCTTCGGACTGCAGAAACTACTTCAGGGCAGCCAAAGCCTTGGCGACAATTGTCTTGTGACGGGAAGCAGAATTACGGTGCACGTTGCCAGTCTTGACGGCCTTATCCAAAGTCGAAACGAAAACCTGAGCGGCGCTCACCGCTGCCGCCTTGTCACCGGACGCGATTTTTTCGCGAACGAACTTGAGGCGGTTTTTCACAGAACTCTCGATCCGACGGTTAACGAGGGTACGAACCGTGGTCTGACGAGCGCGCTTAGCAGCAGAGGGAGTATTAGCCATGACAGTTTTGAAATTTGTGTAGCCGAAAAAGGTACCAGTCCCTCAACTCATGTCAACATCCTAGCGCCCCCACGGAGCAGAAAGACTAGAAAGCGCCCCCCCGTGAACAAACGAGTCAAAATGCAAGACTCCGCGCACCTCAGAGCCGCGCCAATGCGCAGGCATGCCCCCTCACCTAGAAATAACATCAGCTTCAAAGAGCGCGAACAACCTAACTAAGCCCTTCAGCTGAAGTTTAGATGACGCTTAAAAAATCTTCTCCCACCCAAATTCGCAACTGCTTAAGTTGAGGCGAACACCCCATGAGCGCCGATTCAAAAATTCTAGAACTCCGCCTTTCGCTGCCCGAAGTTCCAGCCCCGAGCCACGTCTACAAGCCGGTCGTAATTACTGGGAACCTCCTCTACATTTCCGGACACGGTCCGATGAAAAGCGACGGCAGCTACATCACGGGGGTGGTCGGCAAGGACCTGGACCTAAGCATGGGCCGCGCCGCAGCTCGCCAATGCGGCCTTGCGCTACTGAGCACACTCCGCAAACAGATCGGATCTCTGGACAAAATTTCGCGAGTTATCAAAACACTCGGAATGGTGAATTCCGCGCCAGACTTTTACGATCATCCAACAGTCATCAATGCATGCAGCGAGCTATTCGCCGACATCTGGGGAGTTGATCACGGCGTTGGAGCACGGAGCGCAGTTGGAATGGGCCCGCTGCCTGGGAACATAGCGGTTGAAATTGAGGTGATTTTTGAACTCGCGTAGCTCGCAACCATGACCTGAATCATGAACGAGATTTTTCCCGAGCTAGACGGACTCGAGCAGATCCGGACCCCAGCATTGCTGTTCATTGAGGAGCGAATCGAGGCCAACATAAAGTTGATGCTAGCGATGGTGGGAGGAGATCCGACACGCCTTCGTCCGCACGTAAAAACCCACAAGACGCCGCAAATTATCACGATGCAAGTGCGTGAAGGCATCACGCAATTCAAGGCTTCGACGCTTGCCGAAGCTGAGCTTTGTGCGGCCAACGGTGCCACCGATGTGCTCATTGCTTATCCCCTCCAGGGACCGGCAATTTCTGAGCTAATTCGGCTGCGCCAAGTTTTCAAAACCACCACCTTCTCAATGCTGGTGGATTGCGCAGAGTCCTTGCCACAAATTCAAACGGCATTGGAAGGCTCCGATCAAACACTCGACGTTTTTTTAGACATCGACTGCGGTATGCAAAGGACTGGCATCAGTCCGGACGAACAAGCGCTGAAGTTGTATGAAGAACTTCACGGAATGCATTGGATAAATGTCCGGGGTCTGCATGCGTACGATGGCCATCTGCACGACTCGGATCCCGAGCTGAGAGCTCTTCAGTGCGAAACTGCATTTTTGCCAGTCATTGAACTGCGCAAAAAACTGGAGGCTTCAGGCCTGCGGGTTCGCACGCTGGTAGCGGGTGGTTCGCCCACATTCGCAACTCATGCGGTCCATCCCGACCGTGAGTGCTCCCCGGGAACCACAATCCTGTGGGATTTCGGATACGGAGACCGCCACCCTGAACTGGGCTTCCAGTGCGCCGCTTTTTTACTTACCCGCGTGGTTAGCAAACCCGCACAGGGGCGGATTTGCCTCGATTTGGGACACAAATCAGTGGCCCCGGAAATGCCACACCCAAGGGTACGCTTACAGGGCTTGGAAGATGCGTCGGTGCTGATGCAAAGCGAAGAGCATCTCGTGCTAGAGCCTCGCGATGGCTTAGCCAAGGCTATGGGCTCCCCAATTTTGGGCGTGCCGCGACATGTCTGTCCAACGGTCTCAATGCACAATTACGCCATTCCATACCGCGACGGCAAGCCGGGGGCCCCCTGGAAGATCGCGGCGCGCGGACGCGATTACTCGCGCTGAGCAACCTGCGGCAACAACCCAAGCACCCATACACCCGATGATACCCCCCCGACTGATTTTTGACGCCCACCTGGACATCTCCATGAACGCAATGGAGTTCAACAGGGACCAGAGAATGACACTCGAGGAGATCCGTCGCAGCGAACTTTTGACTTCGGATGGCCTGCCGCATCGGTGCCGCAACACGGTGTGCTTTCCAGAACTGCGCCGCGGAAGGATTGGCATTATCGTCGCCACTCAAATCGCACGGTACTCTCATAAATTTCACAAATTACCCGGTTGGCGCAGCCCGGAACAGGCATGGGCGCATACCCAGGGACAACTCGCTTACTACCGAGCGATGGAGGATCTCGGAGAACTCAAACAAATACGAACACGCGCGGAACTCGAAGCGCACGCGGAGCTCTGGCGCTCGGCGGATGATTCGCAAACGCAAAAGCTTCCCATCGGATATCTGCTCAGCTTGGAAGGAGCAGATTCGATCCTAAGCTGGAGACACTTGGAGAAATCCCGAGCGGATGGATTAATCGCCCTCGGGCCTGTGCATTACGGCCCGGGTATTTACGGGCACGGTACAGATGATTCGGGTCCTCTCACAGCAAAGGGGCGGGAGCTTTTGAGGGAGATGGAAAAACTAGGGCTCATTCTGGATGTGACTCACCTCTGCGACGAAAGCTTTAGCGATGCAATCGAGCGATACAACGGGCCTCTTTGGGCTAGCCACCACAACTGCAGGGCTCTTGCAGACTGGAACAGGCAACTCAGCGACGCACAGATTTCAACCCTGGTGAAGCGCGGAGCCGTTATTGGAATGGCATTTGATGCCATCATGATGGTCCACGGCTGGCAACATCTCCGGTCCCGTCCCGCCGACTTCGGGTTACAAATCGAAAAGATTTGCGAACACATCGATCACATCTGCCAGATCGCTGGAAACGCTCTCCACGTTGGGATCGGAACGGATTTGGATGGTGGATTTGGAACAGAACAGACCCCGATGGATCTTGATGGAATTGCTGATATCGCAAAACTTCAGGGCCTCCTGACCGAGCGCGGCTATTGCCAAGCGGACATTGACAGTATCTTCTCCGGCAATTTCTTGAGGTTTCTGATGGCTCACCTGCCTTGAAATAAGAGCTGACTGAAAGGTCGGTCTCAATGCCGGGAGCAGCAGCTTTGGCTGAATAAAAAAAGTACACGAGTTGAGATCCCAGGCTGGAGGTCTATTGATCAAACCCGGCGATCCACTCGGCTGGTTTCAATGGGAAACCAACACCGGTGGGCTATGTAAGCCACACGTCAGCAGGCACTAATTTCCTGCGGAATCCGATGATCTAAGCTCTTCGTTGCTCTTTGACTTCGCGCGGTCAAGGCTCTGCTCGCGGCTTCTTTTTTCGATCCAATCCTTTTCCAAGGTCTCAGATCGACTCGCTTTCTCCTGCAGGTAAATATCAAACCAGAAGACGCCGGCAGCAAACGCACAGGCGGCGACAGCCCCGTACAAGGCCAACGTCGAGAAGCCTACGGCCATTTTTTCCCGAGAAGACGACTGGAACAGCATTTCGGATTCAAGACCAGACTTGAACTTGAGAAACCCCTTTCGAATCCGCGGGCTATGCGCGTATCGCTCAGCATGACGTTCAGCGAGCAACACCGCCGCACGCCCATCCCGTGCGGCCACCAAATGAACCTCGGACAGATGCTTTGCCAAGATTGCGTCCAGTTCACGACAGACTGCATCCACATCCAAATCCAACCAAAATCGATGGCTGATTTTCGATTCCAACAATTCGGCCTGTCGGAGGTTTCCGGCATGGAGTTCCTTAAGAGCCTGATCCAAAGCCGCCTTGGTTTCCTCCCACTCCAATAGAGCCTCGTTAAGACGCTTTTCACTCCAGTCCAAATCCACATGCACAGCGTCCAGCAACCCCTCGATATCCGCGAGGCTAATAAATTTTTGACCTGAAATCCACTCCAGCGCCACCTCACCAAACCCAGCCTCGCTCGCGGCTTCATGGAAAGCACATGCCCCCTCCCACAGCCTCCGATACCCCTGCCTCGCAGCGTCCACTCCACAACGGGCCTCAGAAACAGCCTCCAAGTTCGCACGGATCTTCTCCAGAGAGTTTTTAAGCTCGGTGCCCGCCCAAAGCGACTTGCACATCGACTTTCCCAACGCAAACGCGCGCCGGTGAAGCCGCCGTGAAAACACCTGCTCCTCCCCTTCCACAAAAAAACCGCCGTGCCAGTTCACATTCTCACGCACGCGCTGCACCGACGAATTCATCGTTTCCGCCCCCACCAAATCAACCAACCTCTGCACCTTGTTATCGTTCGCTTGGGCAAGCACAGCCTCTCGGTTCGCCGGCGCCCCAACGGCTCTGAGCCTGAGCAATCCAATTTGCCCTTCAAGATTCGCGAGCAATTGGCCCCAGCAAGCAGCCTCAGACACCCCTGAAAATTGGCGATGAATCAAATCGCCGGGAGCCAATGATTCAACCTCTGCGGCCACTTGCCCCAGCTTCTCTTCGAAGTCAATCGGAACGCAGGCCTCCGTCACGCCGGACTCATATTCTGACCTGCGAGCTTCGACTTCGCTGATGTGCAAGACCTCTGCGACATCGTTGCCTGCCGATTTTCTCGTCGGCTCGTAATCCCGCATTCCCGCTCCCTGCGCCGATGCGAGAGAAACAGCATCGGGACGCGAGAAGTGGGCGCTCTTTGGCTCCAAAAAACTGCCTCGATCATCAAATGCAATGTCGTCTCCCTCAAACTCCGCAGCATGCGTTTCGGAACTTAAAAAGTAAGGAAACAAAGGCCCTCCCGCCGTGGTCGCGCTATGGGAAAC
>CAMDSZ010000085.1 GCA_945906945.1 Akkermansia muciniphila | reverse complement strand
GTGGAACGGCAGGGCGAACGCACAGGGGAATCTTCAGCGGCCGGAGGCGGACGCGGAGGCCGGCGGCTGGCGGTGGTGCAGGTGCCCCGGGTGTTGCCCCGTTTGGTTCGGCTGCCCGGGCCCGAAGAACAGCGCGACTACGTGTTTTTGGGCAACCTGATCTGCCACTATCTCGCGGATCTTTTCCCGGGGACGCAGATTCTCGGGCACTGGCACTTTCGTTTGACGCGCAATAGCGAGCTCTACATAGACGAAGACGACACGCGCAACCTGCTGAGTGCTGTCGAGCAGGAGCTGCACAACCGACGGCGCGGTGCGGCGGTGCGCCTCGAGGTGGACCACTCCACCCCGCAGGAAATCTGCCAGTACCTGATGGAGAACCTCGACCTCGATGCGGGCGATGTTTACCGGATCGACGGGCCGCTCAATCCGGTGCGCTTGATGGCGGTGTGCGCGGGAGATCATTCGCCAGAGCTGCGGGATGAGCCGTTTGTGGCGCCGGTGGGTGCGGCGGTGCGGGACGCGGAGAATCTGTTCGAGGTGATCAGGGAACAGGATGTGTTGCTGCATCATCCCTACGAAAGCTTCAGCACGGTGGTGGACTTTTTGGAACAAGCGGCGTCGGACCCGCATGTGCTCGCGATCAAGCAAACGCTCTACCGCACGGGTGGGGATGCGCGGGTTGTTGGCGCGCTGATGAGTGCGGTGCGCAATGGGAAGCAGGTGACGGCGGTCACGGAGTTGAAGGCGCGTTTTGACGAGGCAAACAACATCCTTTGGGCACGGCGTCTGGAGGAGGCCGGGGTGCATGTGGTGTACGGGATGGTGCACCACAAAGTGCACTCGAAGATGACGCTTGTGATCCGCAAAGACGAAGACCGGATCCGCGGTTATCTGCACCTTGGAACGGGCAACTACAATCCGGCGACGGCGAAGTTGTACACGGACATTTCGTTTTTCACATCGAACCCAGCGTTCGTGGAGGACACGACAAAGCTATTTAATCTGCTGACGGGGATCGGGCGTTTCCAAGGTGCGAGCAAGCTGCTGATCGCGCCGTTTACGCTGCATGATGAAATCCTGAGGCTGGTGGAGCAGGAAACGCTTCGGGCGAAGGCCGGCAACTCGGCGCGCATCATCGCAAAGATGAACGGGCTTGTGGACCGGGAGCTCATCGAAGCCATGTACGACGCTTCCAATGCGGGCGTGCAGATTGACCTGATCATCCGCGGGATTTGCTGCCTGCGCCCGGGGATTCCGGGCGTGAGCGAAAACATCCGGGTACGTTCGATCATCGGGCGTTTTTTGGAGCACAGCCGGATCTATTATTTTGAGAACGGCGGCGACGCGCTGGTGTACGCGGGAAGCGCGGACTGGATGCCGCGGAACTTTTACAGTCGCGTGGAGGCGGTTTTTCCGATCGAGGATGCTGGGTTGAAGGGGCGTGTGGTCCAAGAAATTCTGCAGCGGATGCTGGAGGATGACACGAAGGCGTGGGAGTTGAGAACGGACGCGCTGTACAGGCGCTGCGGGACGCCGATCAAGCACTCGGGGCTACCTTCGAAGCCGACGCATCATTCGCAGAAGGAGTTTATGGAGCTTGCGATAGGCAAGAAGAGGCGGCGTAGCATGCACCAACCCGAGCAGGCGGCGGCAAAGGCGGCGAAGGCGGCGAAGGCCGCCAAATCAGTCACGCCTGTGAAATCGATCAAGGTGGTGAAGGGAAAGAAACCGGCCAAGCCGGGCAAACCCCTGAAGACGCTGAGGACGCTGAAAGCGCGGCGGCATTAAGAGCGCGAAAAAGCGCGGCCTTGGAACGAGGACTCTGTGGAGGGCGGCAGACCGGCGTGAGAAGTACGCCGCTGGGAGGAAGGAAATCTTGAGGTCTTCGAAGCTGGGGCATAAGAAACCTACTCTTCGGAACTCATCCCTGGGCTACCGAGAACCTTATCCCCCAACCTATCCATGAATCCATCAACGAATCCCTACCGCTTCCACGCAGCCGCCCTGTTGCTGAGCCTCGCCCCTGTCTGGCAGGCGCAGGCCGATGTGCGTCTCCCAAAAATCCTCGGCGACCACATGGTGCTGCAGGCCGACAAGCCCGCCACCATCTGGGGTTGGGCCGATGCGGGCGAAAAAGTCACCGTCTCCCTCGGAGGCAAGACCGCCAATGCCACTGCGGATGCGACCGGAAAATGGTCCGTAAAGCTTCAGCTCGCCGCCTCGAAAACACCGACGGAGATGACGGTATCTGGCAAAAACACGGTGAAGGTGCAGGACGTTTTGGTGGGCGAAGTGTGGATCTGCTCGGGGCAATCGAACATGGAATGGATCGTTGCGCAGGCAGACAGGGCTGCGGAGGAGGCGGCCGAGGCGAACTATCCGTTGATCCGGCATTTCAAGGTGACAAAGACACCGGCGGAAACGCCGCAGGAAGACTTGGCAGGCTCGTGGGTGGTTTGCGCGCCGGACACGGTCAGTAATTTCTCAGCGGTGGGATACTTCTTCGGACGCGACCTGCACAAATCCCTGAATGGCGCGGCGGTGGGATTGGTGGGCTCGAACTGGGGCGGCACGCCATCGGAATCCTGGGCCAGCCGCGCGAAGCTGGAATCGGAGGCGAGTCTGAAGCCGTTCTTGGAAAGGTGGGACACGCAGGTCAGCACGTATGATCCGGAGAAAGCGCAGGAAGCGTATTTGAA
Source organism: Akkermansia muciniphila (assembly GCA_945906945.1). Lineage (GTDB taxonomy): Bacteria > Verrucomicrobiota > Verrucomicrobiia > Chthoniobacterales > Chthoniobacteraceae > Chth-196. Next base: position 10,300 of record CAMDSZ010000085.1, on the reverse strand, counting down.
GGCGAAAGAAGCGTGGCAGGTGCAGGCCGACGCCGCAAAGGCTGCGGGCAAGCAGGTGCCGCGCGCTCCGCAGCCTCCAGTGCATCCGCGCCAGAGCCCTCACCGTCCGGCGAACCTCTACAACGGGATGATTGCGCCACTGCTGCCTTTGGCGGTGAAAGGCGCGATCTGGTACCAGGGCGAATCCAACGTGAGCCGAGCGCAACAGTACAAGACGATTTTTCCGGCGATGATCCGCAACTGGCGCGAGGATTTTCATCAGCCTGAAATGCCCTTCTACTTCGTGCAAATCGCACCGTACAAATACAACAAAACGAATCCGAGCGCAGATATCACTCCATGCGCCGAGCTTTGGGAGGCGCAGCTTGAAACGCTCAAGACAGTGCCAAACACGGGCATGGCGGTGACGATGGACATCGGCAACGTGGACAACATTCATCCTACCAACAAGCAGGATGTCGGGCACCGTCTGGCGCTCTGGGCGCTTGCCAAAACATACGGGAAGAAGGACATCAACGAGTACTCCGGACCGCTTTACAAGAGCGCGAAAGTGGAAGGCGACAAGATCCGGATTTCCTTCGAGCACGGCAAAGGGCTGAAGGCGAAGGACGGCGCTGCGCTGAGCTTTTTCACGATTGCGGGTGAAGACAAAGTTTTCAGCGATGCGCAGGCTAAGATCGAGGGCGACACGTTGGTGGTGAGCAGTGCGAGCGTGGCCAAGCCGGTGGCGGTGCGCTTTGCGTGGAGGGAGGACGCGCTGCCGAATCTGGTGAACGGCGCAAACCTTCCGGCGAGCCCATTCCGCACGGATCAGTTCCCAATGGTGACCGAAGGCAAGTTCTAGAAAGGGCGGGAAGACGTGCGCACCCCCGGTGAGGGCGGCTGTAAGGCAGCCACAAAGCTGCGAGGGCTCCCCCGGGGGGCGCACGATTCCTGAGGGATGCGATCATCATTAGCGACCATTTTACCGCTGTGTTCGGCGCTCGGATATCCGCTCGCGGCGCTGATGCTCAAGAGGGCAACAGAGGGCGGCACGGGCCCGTGGCGGGTTAGTGCGATCACCAACTGGATCGCGGCGCTCGCCTTTGCGCCGTGGTGGCTGATGGGCGGTCCTCCGGTGACGCTCGACGGGGCGCTGAAAGCGGCGCTCGCGGGCGCACTGTTTTTTGCGGGGCAGATTCTGACTTTTCTTGCGCTCAACCGCGGCGACGTGTCGCTCACGACACCCGTAATGGGCACGAAGGTGATCTTTGTGGCGTTTCTCGCCGTTCTATTCGCGGGAAACACCCTCAGCCCGATGCTTTGGGCCGCGGCGTTCCTCACCGTGGCGGCAACGGTTCTGCTGGGGGGCGAGATTCGCGCGAACCGCGAACGCGTTCTGCCAAGCGTGGGCTGGGGATTCAGCGCGGCGTTCGCGTATGCGCTCACGGATGTTACGCAGGTGAAATGGGTGCCCGAGGTCGGGTTCGGCCACTTTGCGCCGATCATGTTCGCAACACTCGGCCTGCTTTCGTTTGGGCTGATCCCGTTTTTTGGCAAACCGCTCTCGGAAATGCCCGGCTCCTCGGCACGCTGGGCGGTCGGGGGCGCGCTCATGCTTTCACTGCAGGCGACGGGCATCGCGTACTGCATCGGCATGTTTCACGAAGTCACGCTCACGAATATTTTATACAACACGCGCGGGATCTGGAGCGTGGTGCTCGTTTGGGTGATCGGACACTGGTTCTCAAACACCGAGAGCACCATCGGGAGCCGGGCGATGCTCCGGCGTTTCGCGGGTGCGGCCATTCTTCTCGCGGCGGTCGCGCTTGGGCTGCGGAAGTAGGGGCGCTGCATGTTCGAGAGTGCTCCCCCGCCCTGGGAACGCGAAGCCCCCAGCTTCGCCTCAACGCGGCTTGCACCCACGAGGTGGTGCTGAAACTCAGCGGTTCAGCGAGTGCCATTCGTCCACATTTGATGGCCACCTACCAGCCGCAGAGCGCAGCTGGGGCTACGCGGTCCCAGGGGGGGACGCGCGCGGGGGGGCGCGCGGAGAACGTGCTGAATTTACCCAAGTCGTGCGCTATTGGCCGTACTGGGTTTTAACCCAGTCGCGGTACGCGCCCGAAACAACTCCCTGCACCCACTGCGGATGATCCAAATACCAGCGCACGGTTTTGCGGATCCCAGAGTCGAAGGTCTCCGCAGGACGCCAACCCAGCTCGCGTTCGACCTTGGAAGCGTCAATCGCATAGCGCCGGTCGTGCCCCGGGCGGTCTTTCACGAACTGCATTTGTTCTCGATAAGACTTCGCATCGGAACGAGGGCTGAGGTCGTCGAGGATGTCGCAGAGGGTGTGTACGACCTCGAGGTTGGTTTTCTCATTCCATCCGCCGATGTTATAGGTCTCGCCCAGCAACCCCGACTCCAGCACGCGCCGGATTGCAGAACAATGGTCGGTGACGTAGAGCCAGTCGCGGACATTGCGACCATCGCCGTAAACGGGCAGCGCCTTCCCATTGAGCGCGTTGAGGATCATCAGAGGGATCAGCTTTTCAGGGAAATGAAACGGCCCGTAATTGTTGGAGCAGTTGGTGGTGAGCACCGGCAGCCCGTAGGTGTGATGATAAGCGCGCACCAAATGATCGCTTGCCGCCTTCGAAGCCGAGTACGGGCTGTTAGGCTCGTACCGGTGTTGTTCGGTGAAGGCAGGGTCGTTGTCCCCGAGGGAGCCGTACACCTCGTCTGTGGAAACGTGCAGGAAGCGGAACGCCTGGCGCGCATCACCCTCCAAGGCGCCCCAGTAGGCGCGCACGGCTTCAAGCAATTCAAAGGTGCCGACCACATTGGTCTGGATGAATTCGCCGGGAGCATGAATGGAGCGGTCCACGTGGCTTTCGGCGGCGAAATTTAAAACGGCGCGGATGCCGTGTTTTGTGAGGAGATCAGAAACGAGAGTCCTGTCGCCGATGTCGCCCTGCACGAGCTTGAAGCGAGCGTCGTTTTGAACCGAGGACAGGTTGTCGGGATTACCCGCGTAGGTGAGTTTGTCGAGTACGACGACGGATTCGGAGGACTGCGCCAGCCATTCGAGTACGAAGTTTGAACCGATAAATCCGGCGCCGCCGGTCACAAGGATTGCCATAAATCAGAAATACGTGAGTTGAAAGTAATGCGTTGCCCGGCCGGGTCGAATTGAAGGGGGCTTTTAAATGAGTCCGTCGAGAGTCTGTAGTAATCCGTATAAAGAGTATCGCGCTTCGCCTGGCATCGGGACTACGTGAACCGGAGCTGTTGCCAAAACAACGGGGGCCGGGGAGTTTCTAAAGAGAGTCGTCGAGAATATCAAAGATGGCAGTGTTATCCAAAAAACCCCGGAGCCGCTCGGAGCCGGGACCGATGCCGACGCCGATCATGTCCTCGGCGGTGTTGAGGCCGGAAGGCTGGACGATTGCGGCGGGTTCATTGCGCTGAGCGGGCGCGCCGGGCTGGGGGCCATTCGGGCCGGAAGCCCAGGTCAGATAAGGATAACCCGCAGGATCCAACCCGAGGAACTCCGGTCCCTTCTGCTGGCGCAACGGATACCCGCTTAGGGTGAGCCCGCCCGTTCCCAGGCGTCCGACCGCCATCACAAGCGCCTTGTCGCCCGCCGCGGCAACCGCCGCAGAGATGGCCTCGTCCAGCGCCTGAACCTCGCGCAGGGCGCGCTCGGCTTGGTTCAATTCGCACGCATTCGCATAAAGCGAAGCATCCACCACCAGCAGATAACTGGCACGGCCTCCGCGCAACCGGTCGCTTCGCAGCAGTTCGATGGCACGGCGCGTCATGTCGGCGAGGGAAGGCTGCTGGCTGCCGGATTCGAGCTGGTTGGCATACGCCAGGGGGCCGCTTCCAAAGAGCCCGACCACGCGGCCTTTTTCCCACGAACCAGCCTGTTCGAGTTCCGCCTTGCTGCGCACGACTTCAACCCCCTGCGCTGCCCATTCCGCCATCAAGTTGCGTCCATCCTTGCGTCGCCCAGGCCAGTCGCCCTCGGCGTTTTCGGGCAGAAAATCGCCGCCGCCACCGCCTAAGATGATGCGGATCCAGTCGCGTTCAAAAAGCTGCAGAGCAATTCCCTCCGAATCGTTAGAGCGCGGCGTGTGCGCGTAGAACGCGGCAAGCGATGGCGCTGAAAGACGGGAATTGGTGATCAGCCCGACGGCGCGCCCCGATTCGTGGGCCTTTTCAAGGATCGTGGCCAGGGGTTTCCCGGTTCCTGTGGAAGAAACCAGACGGTGGCTCACTCGCTTGCCCGTCGCAAGAGCGGTGGCCGAGGAGGAATCATCGGGCACGGCGAAATCCTCGGCTGAATTTCGAAGCAGCGCGGTGTTGGGAAAGCCCTCCAAAGAAAAGCGGTAATCTGCACCTCCTGCGTACAGCCGCGCAGCCGTGAGCGGCCGCGTGGACAGCGCGTCGGAGACAAAGAGAATGATTTGACTGGGTTTTTGGACGACCCACATTCGGACGTACAAAAATCCCAGGCCCGCGAAAACTAGCAGACAGGCGAGCGCAATGAATTGGTTGCGGACTTTCATTAATTAAGAGTGCTCTCAATAGCTAAGCCGCTGACTGAATGCAAAAGCCTTATTCTCTGAACTAATTGCTCACCCAGCCTGCCCCGCGAAAATCATTTAAAAAGTGCTGCCCCGCCCCACTGGCGACAACTCAATCCAGTCGCCCCCCACCGCAAGGCGGGCCAAATAAAGGCCAGATCGCAAACCCAATCAAAGCCCCCGAAAAAAGCCCCCCATGGAACTTACTAACCACATCGCCCGCACTGCACTACACTCGCTAACCGCCCTGCTTTGCGCCGGCGCGGTGCAGGGGGCGCCGCCCCTCGAGGTGTCCGGGGTTTACCCCCACCTGGCAACCTACAACAGCCATGGAGAGTGCGGCACCGGCGCGGTCGTCCCGTGGGCGGACCGGCTCTGGGTGATTTCTTACGGGCCGCACATGCCGTTCGGCTCCTCGGACAAGCTTTACGAAATCACCCCGGACCTGGTGAAAATCATCCGCCCCGAAAGCGTGGGAGGCACGCCGGCAAACCGGATGATCCATCGCGAAAGCAACCAGCTCATCATCGGGCCGTATTGGATCGACGCGCAGCGCAACGTGCGGGTGATCCCACCCTCGAAAATGTTCGGCCGCCTCACGGGGACCGCGCGGCATTTGAGCGATCCGGCCACTAAAGTGTACGTGGCGACGATGGAGGAGGGATTGTATGAAGTGGACGTGGATTCACTTGAAGTGACACCGCTCATCCGCGACGGCAATCTGGGCGCAAGCGGCACCAAGGTGAGCAAGTACGCGGACAAAGTGACGCCGCAGACGCTCGCCGCAATCCCAAGCGAACTGCCCGGATACCACGGCAAGGGTTTGTACTCGGGGCAGGGCAAACTGTTTTACTCCAACAACGGGGAGCATGGAGATCGGGCGCTGAAGGATCCGACCACCGCTTCGGGTGCGCTCGGGTGGTGGAATGGGAGCGGCGACTGGCAGTTGGTGCGCCGCAATCAATTCACGGAGATCACGGGCCCGGGGGGCATCGAGGGCAACGCCCATCCGGAAACCGATCAGGTTTGGGCGATGGGTTGGGATGCAAAATCGCTTCTGCTGATGCTCCTCGAAAAAGGCCACTGGCACGCGTACCGGCTGCCCAAAGCCAGCCACTCGTACGACGGAGCGCACGGCTGGAACACCGAGTGGCCGCGGATTCGCGACATCGGCGAGACGGATCTGCTTATGACCATGCACGGCGCGTTCTGGCGGTTTCCCCGCGACTTCTCGCGGGCGCACAGCGGGGGCGTCGCGCCGATTTCGAATTACCTCCGCGTGATCGGAGATTTCGCGCCCTGGCAGGGACGCGTGGTGTTCGGATGCGATGATTCGGCCAAGTCGGAATTCCTCAACAAACGCTCCTTCAAAAACGAGCATGCCACGCCACCGCAATCCAACTCGAACCTTTGGTTTGTTGAGCAAAAACAACTCGCGAGCCTAGGGCCGGCAATCGGCAGAGGCTCGGTTTGGCTGCGAGAAGAAGTGCCCGCCAACACCGAAAGCGAGCCCTTCCTCTTCTCGGGATTCGACCTCCGGATGCTGCACCTCATCCACGACTCCAAGCATCCGGTGCGGATCCGGATCGAAACCGACACCGAAGGAAACAACACCTGGCGCACCGACTCGGTGATCACGCTCGCGCCGGGAGGCAACGTGATCCACACATTTTCATCTGCGCTCACGGCGGCCTGGGTCAGGCTTGTGGCTGAGGAACCGGCAAGCGGACTGAGCGCCAGCTTCCATTTCAGAAACCGGGACACGCGCGAAAGCTCGAATGGAAAGCTTTTTGCCGGGTTTCAACCCAGCAACGCCAGCGCCAGCTCCAAAACGCGGCCAGCACATTTGCGCAGCCTGGGCGCGGAGAAGATCGGGCTCTCGGTTCCGGGCGGCGGTTTTTACGAGATGGATGAGTCGATGCAACTATCCGAATCCAAAAACACTGAGGCGCGCGCGTCCGTGGACCAGGGGGCGCCGATCGAGATAAAAACAATCCGAACAGATGCCGCGTCCATTGTGATCGAGGAGGACGGCAAACGCTACCGCCTGCCAAGCGGCATCGCATTGGATGGCGTATCAGCCGGATCAACCGGAGCAGGCAAAGCGGACGAGTCCGCCGGGCCCGCGAGAATCTGCCGTGAGGTCGCGACAGAGCGCGATTTGCTCAACACTGGCGGCACGTTTTTCGAGCTGCCGGCTCGAAACGCACAGGGCATCGCAAAGATTCGTCCGATCGCGACGCACAATCTGGCGATCCACGACTACGCGTCGCAGTTCGGGCTCATGCTCATCAGCGGAGCAATCGAACCCAAAGCCGCAGCAGCAAAACACGTGTTCGCAAGCGCCGACGGCGCCGCCTGCGTCTGGGCCGGAGTCATCGATGACTTGTGGCAACTTGGAAAGCCTCGCGGACTAGGCGGCCCATGGAAGGACACCGCAGTGAAAGCGGGCGAGCCATCGGATCCATACCTCATGAGCGGATACGACAAGAAGGAGGTCGTTCTCTCCCACAAGGCCGGCGAAGCCTTGCACATCCGCCTCGAAGTGGACATTGACGGGACGGGGCTCTGGGTGCAGTACCGTCGCTTTTCCGTGCCTGCGGGCAAGGAAATCAGCCACACCTTTGATGAGGCGTTCGGTGCTTATTGGATTCGGACCGTGGCGGAGAGCGACTGCGAGGCGACGGTTCAGCTGTCCTACCGGTAAGCTCTCGCAGCGGGAGGATGTCACAGATCAGCCCGCGTTGCACCGCTTCATCGACTCTCCCAGAGGGCGAATTTTTCGATCAAATCCCCAATCCGCTTCCGCAAAGCCATCGGCACCCGATTGCTTTGCGCATTGGGTTTCCGATCCCTGCTCGCGATCTCGGCGTCACCCGTGCCGCCGACCACCTCAGCAGCGCCGCTAGATAAAATCTGCCGCGCCTCCTGAGCTTCCATTGTTTCGCTTCGCGTCGCTGGCAACGTGTCCAGTTTGATCCGGAGCAGCCAGAGGTACTGATAATCCTCCGCGCCCTCCCGCATCATCTCCCAACGCAAACTCGGAGCCACAGAACCCATGCCGCTGGGATCCGGATAAAACATCTGCCCCATCCCCCACACCGTGCTTCCACCGAATTGCGGATATACAAAGACCGGTCCCTCCCAGGCCTGCGCGAATGAACCAAGCGTCTCGTATGTGAGCCAGCCGCGCGCTCCAAACTTCCACGCCAGCCAGCCGAAACTCCGTGCGCTCACCGCCGGATAATCGATGAATGTGCGATAGTTGTCGCAGAAGGTCACGACCTCCCCGAACTTCTCCGCGCGCTCACGCGCCTCGCTGGCGTGATCCAGATTTCGCAGACACCAGTGATCGATGAAACCGTTCAGCTCCGGATGCGGATCGGCTGTGGCAAAAGCGCGGAGACCAGGCGCGGTTTTTCTAAGGAACTGCACGAAGTTGCGAATCACCCGGTAGTTATTGGAAGGCGTGTCCTGGGCCCTGTCACTGGTGTGATAAGTGTAGGGCTCGTCCATCGTCGCGACGAAAAATTTATCGAGCCATCCGCGTCGCTCGAGGACCCCGTGCATGTGTTTTAAATACGCTCCGAAACGGGCTTCAAAAACAGGATGAATCTCGCCATTGTCCTCGCAGATCTGCGCTCCAAACCAACGCTGCTTGGTCACCGCAGGAAAATGCCAGAGGAAGTACAAACCCTGCATTTCACCGGTCTTGAACATGCTCCACACGGGCAGGAAGAGATGCGCCGTTTTTCGTTTCTCAAACAAAGCCGCGGCACTCCTCTCCCACTCCTGCGAATCAACCGTGAGCACGCCGTCCTTGGCGATCCGTACAATTGGGGAAGGCAACGGATCCGGGGTTTGAAAATGCGCCGAAAAATCCTGATAAATGTCCTCCACCAGCGAGGCTCTCTGGAGCCACTCGGGCAGACGTTTGGGCGAAAGGACGCTCGTGTTTAGGAGCGGCGAAACCTCGGGCAATGCAAAGGAGCGCACCTTCACCTCCAGGGGAATCACCTCGGCGTTCGGCTTGTCCGCAGGCATCCACGCTTCGCGGGTGTACTCCATCTTAAGCGCACCGCGGTAGCTCCCGGCAGGCGACTCGCGAGGCACACACACCGTCACCAGAAATTGGAGATTCCGATTCGGACGCGCATCGCCCGGACCATTCAAAAGCGGGTCTGGATATTCTCCGACACCGGTTTGATAGGGCATCTCAGCCTTCATTCTCGTGCCGCTGGGCTCGTCCACGTAGACGTAAGCCATCCGCTTAAAACCCACCGCACCAGCACCGATGGTCGATACATGGTTCGTTGCCTGTCCCTCGGTGATCACTGCCTCGGCGATCAAATCCGTGCATGAAAGCTTCACATTGCGCAGGGGAACCTCGCTATTGAGCACCAGAACAAAAGGCTCAGCCTCCCCGCGGGCCGCCTGAATGCTGACGCCCTCGCCTTTTTCCTGCACCGGCAACTTGTCGGACGCCCTCACTTTTTCAACCGGGTACAGCGACCACACTCGGTGCCGCCAACCGTCCGCCACGAGGCGCGCAGATTCATTGGCGATCACAACCGTTTGACTGGGATCAGGCGCGACTGCCGCCGGAGCCGCCGTACGCGCCCCAAGCTCATCGATCGCAAACAACGCAACTGTGCCGGACACGAGTAGCGCCCCAAGAACCAGAGGAAATGCGCACGCTCGGACCAAAATCGAATGCTTCCGATGCGTCATAAGCAAAGATTGCCGGCGGGGGTGGCCAGGAAAGCAGAGACGGTTGTGCATGCGGCCAGCAGCGAGGCCAAGATGGGACTGAGGCTCATGGGTTCGTGGGGAGGAGGGCGTAGGGAGGTAGGTTGTCGAGCGGCGAGCAGGCCCGCGATCTTAAAAATTGAGCTCTCACTCTGTCTGCGGGCAGATGAATCGCGAATTTTGTCGGATTCGCACAAATAACAGCATCCTCCTGGGACCGCGCAGCCCCAGCTGCGCTTACGCGTCCCTCCACCGGTATGGATTGCTCCCGTCCGCCGATTAGCCGCATCCCGAGTGCAATCCTCGTCTGGGCGCAGCTGGGGCTACGCGGTCCCAGGGGGTTGTCGAGCGGCGAGCAGGCCCGCGATCTTAAAAATTGAACTCGCACTCTGTCTGCGGGCAGATGAATCGCGAATTTTGTCGGATTCGCACAAATCATGGCAACCTCCTGGGACCGCGCAGCCCCAGCTGCGCTTACGCGTCCTTCCACAGGTATGGATTGCTCCCGTCCGCCGATTAGCCACATCCCTGGTGCAATCCGCGTTGGAGGCGCAGCTGGGGCTACGCGGTCCCAGGGGGTGCCGACGGATCGACCCTCTGAAAATGTGGACAGCCAGCGTCGCAAAGCCTGGCTCCGAGAGAAGCTGCCATCAGCTCGCGCTTCTGGCGCTTTGGAGCCAGCAACTGAATGTGCAAACTACCGGATCAGTCTTTATAAACTCACTGCCTGCTAGTTTAGCTTGCCGTTCGCCCCCAACCGAGCATAGTCACTCTTGTTCGATCTCGGCCGTAATGGCTGCAGTGTCATCGGGGTGTAGCTTAGCTTGGTAGAGCGCCTGGTTTGGGACCAGGAGGTCGTAGGTTCAAATCCTATCGCCCCGACCACTTTCGGAACTTCCACTCTCCGGAACTTCCACTCTCCGGAACTTCCACTCTCCGGAACTTCCACTCTCCGGAACTTCCACTCTCCGGAACTT
>CAMDSZ010000084.1 GCA_945906945.1 Akkermansia muciniphila | reverse complement strand
GTTTTCGCGGTTTTGATCTGGCAATGGGTTGAAGCCGATTCAATGCAGTGCGAGTGGGAGCGAATCAGAAGCCCGAGGATGTGCGCAGAGTAGAGGCAGGAAAAAATGCAGTTCCTGAGCAAGTTTCTTCTTTGGGCGAGGAACGCGGCGTTGAGCTTAATGCGATCAAGAATGTCTGCGGATTACTGGACGAATTTCACCTCTACTTTAGGCAGAAGAGCCTTGATTTTGGACTGAGTTGAGGAGGGGTAGCCTGCGGGCCGGAGGGCAAGCGTGAGCGTCTTCAAGAATGCGAATGCCTGCAGTTGGTGTAGCCGGGGGGCGGGCAGGTCGAGATTCTCGAAAGACAACTCCTCAATCTGGCTGACGCCTGCGAGCGCCGTCAGGTCGGCATCTGTGAGCGGCTTGCCGCCAATCGCGAGGCGACGAAGCGTCGGCACTGCTTTCATCGTGGCGATCGCCTCGGATGCGGATTGAATGGCTCCCTGATCAATCATTGCGTGCTCCAGAGGCAGGCGCGGGAGGTTTTTGAGCATTGCGGCCGTGATCTTTGGGCCGTTGATCTGGATGCTTTTGAGCTTTGGCAGTTTCAAAAGGTGCGCAGCGCTTGCATCGGTGATGTCGTGTGAATGAATGAGATTCAGAGACTCGAGGTTGGGAAATCTTTCGCAAACATTGCCGAGTCCCTCATCATCAAGGTTGTTGGAATGGAAGCGGATGCTCTTGAGCTTGGTCCAGCCTTCATATTTCGCGAAGGCATGCCCTTTGACGGGGGACCCCCTAAAAGTGAAGCTTTCCAGACGCTTCAATCCTGCAAGGTGTTCAAGGCCTGCGTCGGTTGCGGTGGCGAAGTATGCCAGTTCGAGAAAACTCAGCTGCTCGAACTCTTCGAGCGCCCGAAGTCGGGCAAGGCTCTGGTCGCCAAGCGCGGGTTTGCCAGGCAGTCCCGTGGCGCGTCCCTCGATGCTTAGAGACTTAAGGTTTTTTAGTTTCAAAAGAGGAGGCAACCACGAGTCCTCGATCTTTGTCGCCACGATCTTTACCGATTCCAAACTTGTGATGTGCCCGAGATGCTCGATGAAGGCAGCGTCATAGGGATCTTCGTCAGCGCCGCGGTACACGTGGGGGCGGCCGTTGACAATGCTGGTGCTGACGGAGGTCAGCGTTTCAAAAAGCGCGATTTCACCGCCGAACGCTTTTTTGAGCGGATCAGGTGTGGCGTTGATTTTTGTCAGGGTTCCCGGCGCCATCTCGATTGTGCGAATCACGGCCTCGACGTGCGGATGCTGCAACGCGGCGTCGAGGATTGCGGTGGCATGGCTCTCGAGCGCGTCTTTCCACATTGGATTTGAGGTGCTCGCGATCACTGTTTCGAGATCTCCGCGCGAAGCGACTTTTGATAGATCCGGTGCTGCGGCGCGCAGCGACAGTGGAACAAGCATCAGAGCTGTAATAAGGAAGTGCCTGTGTTTCATCTTGGGTTCAGTAGGTGGATAAAAGAGGTGATTCCACATTGACCTCGGGTGCCGAGGAGGAGTGATCACGAAGTGTTCAGTCTTAGTACTTCGGAAAAATAGAGGGAGTCGGGAACCTGTCTTCTGCGTTGAAATAAAATCCGATGTACTCCTCGCGCGGAACATTGGTGGCATGCCAGCCACCCGGTGTCACGCGCACGACACGGGCAGGTCGGATGCCCTCGATAATGAGGTCGGTCTCAAACCGGATCTGGATTCCGCTGCTGCTAAGCGGTGCCTGACCTTTCTGTTTTATGACTTCCACAATGGAACCCTTCGATGCCAATTGTGCCTGCCCATAGTGGCCGCCCGCGTGCTTGAGGGTGTTCTCTGCGGCATTCATGAGAGCGGGAACGTCTTTTTTGAAATCCGCGTAAAGCGAGGCGTCCATTCCTCCAAATAGTGTTGCAGTGACAGTCGCGCGGCCGAATTTTCCGTACTCGACGTCATCGACCCACGCAGGCAGCCAGCGGCTGCGCATAAATGTTTTGTGGGTTTCGTTTTGGTTTTTCGCCGCGCGTTGCAGCGAGGTTTCGTCAAGCCAGATATCCGAAATGTGAAATCGCGTGAAAATACCGTCCGGCGTCGGTTTCCACGTGATTCCGAGATGTACCACCTGCTCACCGAGCAGTTTTTTACCCTCTGTTGGCCACATGGATTCCGCAGCGAACTCATCAATGCCGAGGCATTCGCGGCCGCGCCAGACGCGCGTGGCGTCATCAAAGGTGAGCGTCTCCTGCGCCGCCTTCGTGCCGGCGGCCTCACGCGGTTCTCGGGTTGCAGTAATGATGCCCCCAGTTTTCTTCAGTTCTACCTCTTTGAGTCGCCAGACTAATCCTTCGCGCTGACAATGGCTTGGTTCGTCCTCCAGCAAAAGGACGTGATTCTCGGCGGGGAAAATCCCGGGTCCGCGGTAGTGGTTCGCGTCAACATCCTTGTTGTTGACTGGAAGGACCGGTACCGACGAACTCTTCGGGTCCGGCGGAAGAAAAGCGCGCACATGCAACATTGTGCCGATTGGAATATCACGTAGATCCGCTGGTGCCCCGTGATAGCGGACAATACCGTAAGGTAGCATCGCGAAGGGATGCGGGTCGTTGCGGTAAAATATACCCGCGCCCTGCACTCTCAAGCTGCCGCGTCGGTTTGCATGGTCCACAAAGACGAGCTCGCCACGGTAGGCGTGGGCTTTTTCCAACGGCGGGAATTTTCCGGCTTCTGGGCGGAACGGCTGTTCTACGGCGTGTGCAGCGCATAAATCCAGGGCAAGAAGCGCCGAGCCGATAATGGAGAGGGTGCGTGGCATCTGCTAAACAGGCGGCGCGGGCGGGCTAGTATTTGGGGAAGATGGCCGGCGTCGGAAATCGCTCCTCAATGCTGGAGGCTCCGTCGCTGAGGAATTCTTCGCGGGGCACCTGCACTTGCGGCCATTTGGTCGGGCGGACCCGCACGGTGCGTCCCGGCCGAATCCCCTCGATGATCAGGTCCGTCTCAAACCGGATTTGAATCCCGCTGCTTCCGATTGGTGCATCCCCCGGAAGTCTGACGGCGTCGAGCAGCGAACCGCGCGATGCCATGTGCGCGGGGCCGTAACCGCCATGGGTGTGTTTAAGGGTGTTCGCGACTGCATTCATCAGCGCGGACGCGCCTTTTTCGAAATCCACGTAGAGCGATGCGTCCATGCCGCCAAACAGCGTCGCGGTGACGGTGGCGCGACCGAATTTGCCGTATTCGACCGCATCGACACTCGCGGGCATCCATCGGCTCCGAATAAACGCCTTGTGCGTTTCGGTCTGACTTCCAGCGGAACGTTCCATCGCTGCAGTGTCCAGCCACACGTCGGAGATGTGAAAGCGGGTGAAAACGCCGTCCGGCGTCGGTTTCCAAGTGATGCCAAGTTGGACGGCCTGTGCGCCTAGATTCTTTTTGCCTTCGGCGGGCCACACGCCCTCGGCAATGAGGTCCGCGATTTTGAGGCATTCACGGCCGCGCCAGACGCGGGTTGCGGCATCAAAGGTCATTTTTTCGTCGCTCGATTTGCCGTCGCCGCCCTTCTCCGGCTCGCGGCTTGCCGTAATCAAACCCTCCAGGCTTTTAATGTCCAATTCCTTGAGCTTCCAAACCAGCCCCTCGCGCTGGCAGAGGCTCGGCTCGTCTTCAAGCAAGAGCACATGGTTTTCGGCGGGCGCAATACCGACGCCGCTGTAGCCTGCGGTTTTATTCCGATTGTCGGGCGGGAGCACAGGCACGGGTGAAGTGGCGGGGTCTGGCGGAAGAAAGGCGCGCACATGCAGTACGGTGCCGAGCGGGATATCGCGCAAGTCTGCCGGTGCGCCATGATAGCGGACGATGCCGTAAGGCAGCATTGCGAAGGGATGCGGTGCATTGCGAAAGTATGTGCCCGCCCCTTGCACTCGAATACTGCCGCGCCGGTTCGCATGATCGACAAACACAAGTTCGCCCCGGTAGGCGTGAGCCTTGTCCATGGAAGGAAATTTTCCCTCCACGGGGCGGAATGGCTCGTCGTCAGCCGCAACGCGGATCGACAGCAAGAGCAACAAAAAGCCAAGAACGGAAAGGGAACTTTTCATCGTGCGAATGTTTATTTGGATGGTGTCAGTATTTTGGGAAAATTGCGGGGCTCGGAAACCTGTCCTCGAATGTTGAGCCGTTCAGGTACTCCTCGCGCGGCATGTGCAAATCAGGCCAGCTTGCGGGGCGTACCCGGATGATGCGGGTGGGCCGGATACCCTCGGTGATGAGGTCTGTCTCAAAACGAATCTGGATGCCGCTGCTGCCAAGAGGGGGTGTTCCGGGGAGCTTGTTCACATCATGGATGGGACCGCGAGCCGCCATTTGAGACGGGCCGGCAGTGCCTCCCTCGGTATGCTTCAAGGTTGTCGCTGCACCGTTCATCAGCGCCTGGCTGCCGGGTTTGAAATCGGCGTAAAGCGATGGATCCATACCTCCAAAGAGAGTTGCAGTCACCGTGGCGCGGCCGAATGTTCCGTACTCGACGTCATCCACCCACGCAGGCATCCAGCGGCTGCGGATGAAGCTCCTATGCGTCTCGGCCTGATGCTGCGAGGCGCGCTGCACAGAGGTTTCATCCAGCCAGAGGTCTGAAATGTGAAATCGCGCAAAGACGCCGCCCGGGGTCGGCTTCCACGTGATTCCGAGGAGTGTGGGCTGGCCGCCAAGCGACTTTTTTCCGTCAGCGGGCCAGGTTCCTTCCGCTACAAGGTCCGAGACGCTTAGGCACTCGCGGCCGCGCCAGATCCGCGTCGCATGGTCGAAAGTCATGCTTTCCTCGCCCGACTGGATTTGTCCTCCGCTTTTTGGGCCGCGGCTCGCGACAATCAGTCCTTGGTCCTTTTGGAGTTCGACCTCTTTGAGTAGCCAAGTTTCGCCTTCGCGCAGGCAATTGCTCGTTTCGTCCTCCAACAAAATGACGTGATTTTCGGAAGGAGCCGCACTGGCGTCGCGCTGGTGTGGCGAAACTGGCACAGTCGAGGTCGCGGGGTCGGGTGGAAGGAACGCCCTCGCATGCAGGACGGTGCCTAAGGGAATGTCCCGCAGATCCGCGGGTGCGCCGTGGTAGCGAACGACGGCGTAGGGGAGCAGGGCGAAGGGATGAGGGCTGTTGAATCGGAAGGCGTTTGCCGTCTGAATCCGGAGACTGCCCCGGCGGTTTGCGTGATCTACAAAAATTAATTCCCCGCGGTAAGCGCGCGCCTTTTCAAGAGGAGGAAAAGAGCCCGGCCTTGGGCGAAAAATCTCGGATGCATCTTCTTTCCCTTGGGCTTTCTGCGAATGCCCCGCCGTCCTCAGTCCCTGCTCAGGGGCTGCTGAATCTTGTGGGTGAACTGCCGTGACTGCGCAAACCGCGGAAGCCAACCCGAGCAAGCAAGGAGCTAAGCGACGGGAGTAGAGCACAAAAAATAAAGAGCAGGGCCGTGATGACAATAAACCGAGTGCAAGCTCACCGCGCGCTCACAGAGTGACCACCTTGTTGCTGTCCCCGAACTTATCGGTTTCGACGCGCATGCGCTGCGCCATCAAAAGTAACAGGTTGCTCATGTGAGCGTCGCTGTTCGCGGGGCGGCTGCAGAGTCCGTAGTGCTCGGCGGGTTTGTCGAGCTGGTACCCGTTGAAGTGGCCCTGGTTGAAGTCCACGTGGCTGCCGTGTTTCAAACCGAGGTCGGAGCCTCCTGCCAGAACGATTGGCAGGTTGGCGTTGCCGTGGCTGTGGCCGTAAGACATGCCGCTGCCAAAGAGCGCCATCGTGGAGCCAAGAAGCGGTTTCCCCTCGAGATCCTTCGTTTCTGTGAGTCGCGTGAGGAAATAGCTGAACTGCTCGATCGCAAAGGTGTCATAGTTGGTGAGCTTTTCCATGTAGCCAGCATCACCGCCGTGATGGCTGAGCTGGTGGCGTGATTCGGTGATGCCGATTTCCGGGATGGAAAATGCGTCGCCTTCACCACCGAGGCTGAAGGTGGCGACGCGGGTGACATCCGTCTGAAAGGCGAGCACCATCAAGTCGTAGACGGTTCGAAAATAATCACCGGCCATGGTTGCGGGGATATCGCGGTTGGTGCGTTTGCGGTCGGCGTCGGAGATGCTTGGAAGGGGTGTGTCGAGCCACTCATCAGCGCGTTGCGTGCGGATTTCGGCTTCGCGTACGGACGTGAGGTATTGTTGGAGGCGGCCTTTGTCCGCGGTTCCCATTTTCTGTTCGAGCCTGCGTACTTCAGCGAGGTTGGCGTCGAGGACGCTTCCCTTGTGGCGTAGAGCGCGCCTTTGCGCCGCCTTGCCGCCCTTGGGTTCTTCAAAAAGCGATGCGAAGATCTCACTGCAGCGACGCATCGCGGGAAGCCGTACGCCGTCCGCAGTCCAGGCAAGGGACTCCTGCGTGAGCGCTATCTCCATCGAGGGATAGCGGGTCTGCTTTGCCGTGATCTCTGCCATTTTCTGGTCCACGGAAATGGTGTTCTTGTCCGAAGGACCGAGTCTTCCGCCGGTGAGCCAGATCGAGATGCAATTGTGATGGTGGCTGAGTCCTCCCGGATGGTGCAGACCGCTGATCGGCGTGATGAAATCACGATGCTTCTCAAGTGGCTTCAATGAACGCGAAAATTCGTAATCCCGACCCGGCTTGGTGATCTGGTAGTTCAGCGAATACGCCCCGTTTGCAAGGTAGATGAAAGCGCTGCGCCTCGGCGCTGCGGTCGCGTTTGCTGCGGCCCGCGCCGGGACCATGCATTCAAGAAAGGGCAGGGAAATAAAGCTGCCTAGGGCTTTTAGCGCGTGGCGCCGGTTCAAGAGCCAGGATTGAGATTGGAAATTCATGGGGGATTCTGGTTCGTGTTTTGTGCTTCGCGTATCTTGAGTGATTGAATGGACACGGAGTGCCAGGCGGCGACTTCTCTCAGCGTTTGCGCATAAGGCCAGAAAGCGCCACCGCTCGGACAATATCCTTAACCCTATATTGGTTTTTCTTGGCTTCGCTCTGGATGGCGTTGATGTCTTCTTGGTCGTCGAAAGCAAGCGCGCGGCGTAGTCCGTAGGTGCACAAATGCTCGATGAAGGCGCGCGCCACCTTGTCCCGATCCTCCAGCAGTCTTTGTTTGAATTCCTCCGCGTCTTTGAATGTGCGTCCGTCGGGCATCACCCCTGTAGGATTAACCGCGGGATCTTCGCCGACTCCCGCCGCGACCTTCTCGCGGGTGCGCCACTGCCCGATGGCGTCGTAATTATCCCATGCGATCCCGAGCGGATCGATCCGGGCATGGCACGCGGCGCAGTTCGCATCGTTACGGTGCGCTTCGAGTTTTTCGCGTAACGTTGCTTTGGGGCTTTGCGGAGGATTGGGCTCGATTGCAGGAACGTTTGCGGGTGGTGGTGGCGGTGTTTTGCCGAGAATCGTCTCGCTGAGCCACACGCCGCGATGGACGGGGCGATGCCGCGTTCCATCGGAAGTGAGCCCGAGCACTGCGCCCATCGCAAGGAGACCGCCGCGTCGATCGTCGGGCTTGAATGAAACGCGCTGGAACCCGCCTATTTTCGGCTCCGGTAGTCCATAGAAATCGCAAAGACGCGCGTTTGCAACAGTCCAGTCGGAATGAATCAAGGTGTCGATGGGAAGGTTCTTTTTGAAGATCTCGCCGAAAAACTCCACGGGTTCGGCGCGCATACTGGTCTCAAGCCAGGCGTCGTAAGCTGGGTAGAGTTTCTTGTCAGGCGGGAACATGCCGAGGCGGTGCAGTTGCAGCCATTGACGTGCGAAGTCGTCGATGAAACGAGTCGATTTCGGATCGGCAAGCATACGGTCAACTTCGCTCTTGAGTCCGTCTCCGTTTAGCTTGCCGCCTTTCAGCGCAGTAAAGAGCCCGTCGTCGGGCATCGAGCTCCAAAGCAAAAACGAAAGACGCGAGGCAAGCTCCGCCTCTGTCAGACGTTCGCGAGGCGCCGTGTCACCCTCGACTAAATAAATGAAATGTCGCGATGTCAGCACGCCTTTTAGCGCTACGCGGTAAGCGTCGGCTGTCGTTTCACCAGCTTCGCGCTCGGCGCGGTAGGCGCGCAGGTACTGCTCCAGCTCCTCCATTTGCACCGGCCTGCGCCACGCCCGCTCAGCAAATCGCTGTAAATGCGTGGCCAATGCCTCGGGGGTTGCGTCGCCGGCGGGCATCACATCGCTGCGCTTCGCTTTTTCGGACTCCGAAACAAGCGGTCCCTCCCATTCGATCCAGTCTAAAAGAACCGTTGAGAAAAGGCCGTTTCCTTTATCATCGAACATCTGCGGCGCGTTGGGGTTTAGCAGGAGCGTCTCGCTGCTGTGCGTGAAGATGTAGCCGCCGCGGCTGGAAAGAGCATTTCGAAAAGCGGCGCCCGCCCGCCGGTCGATGACATTTGTGGAAACAACGCAGAAATCAAGAGTGGCGGGCATTTCCAAAAAAACCTCGAACTCGTACACCTGCGGGCTGTCCTCAGGCGCGGTCACGTCGAATTCGATGACACCGTCCACGGTCTCCTCGCTCGTGCGTTTCCCGATGCTCAAGTGCGCAGGTTGTCCGCCGATGGGACGGACGCCACTGGCTTGGAGGCGAACGCGGTAGAGACCGCTGTGTTCCGGCCCGGTTCTTCCAAACCAGTGTGGTGCGATCGCGTTCTGCGTGCTGCCTGGAAACAGCAAATAGCGCAGCGGCCGTTTGATGCCGAAACGGTCCAGTGCCGCCTGTTGGTCTTTTCCTCCTCCGTAGCGGAGTTCAGCGGCGGTTTTGTGGATCTTGCGCGCCTCGCCTGAGTTGGCGGAAGGGAAGGCTCGATCAAGCACGAGCTCTGCAGCGCGGTAGTAGCGGTCTACATGTGAGGGTGACAGCGAGAGTTCCGAGCCGATGCGCTCGAAGCCATGCCAGCGGGTGTCCTCGTTGAGCTCACCCGGCTTGGTCGGATCGTACCGCACGCCGAGCAAGTCGTAGACCGTGTTTTGATACTCGCGTCGGCTCAGCCTGTAGTGGGCCACCGCGGGGCGTGCCGCCATCCGCGCCGCGCGTCCGTCTTTGAGCCGTGCATCGAGATTGGTCACAAAACCCGCGATTTCGTCCTGGGTGGGTTTCTTTTCCTTCTTTGGAGGCATCTCGCCGCTATTGACCTTTTCGACCGCCTCAGCCCACTGGTGGCTGTCCGCGCCAAGCTTGAAATCGCGCGAAAGCCGATCGATTCGAAGGTCTCCTTTTTCCTTTTCCGGCCCGTGGCAACGGATGCAATGTTTCTCAAGGAACGCTTCGAAGGGTTCCTCGGCGCGAACGGCGCCGGTGATGGCGAGGAAGGGCAGGCAAAAACCTAAGATGTAGCGGGGATGAAACATGGGGGGGTGGGGAATGGGCGGCACCTTGCACTCAGGGTGCGCAATCATGCATCACCAAAACGCGGGATGTCTTGTCTTTTTACCCTAAGACTCCCGGCTAGACCGGAATCTGACGGGAAAGTTTTCGTGGGGTAGTTTTTTGCAGCAGTGCGGCTGGACACCTCACGCAGGAAGCGCCGCTGGGGCTCGCGAAACCCGTCTTGCTCGGTAGGTCGCGGGAAGCACATCGTACCCGGACTCAGTATGCACTGTGTACGTGCAAGTTTTTGACGGCGTATTCGCATGATGGGTCCTACGGTGAATTCGTGGTCGCATACGTCCTGAAAGTCAGAGAAAGAATGTGTCGTATTATCTCTTGAAGACTGAGTAATTCCTCGAATTGAAGGTTAAAAACGCCAAATAAAGCCCGATGAAAAGTGTTTTCCAAAGTCTCTTTCTCGTACTGATCGGATTGCAGGGAATTTGCGTTGGTAGTCCTCCAGACTCGATCAACCTTGGTTCTCGCAGAGAACTTTTCATCGACCGTTTTGTAATCGCAAAAATGACGGGGGTTGAGCTTAGGCTTCACGAACCAAAGCTTGCGCCCGCGACTAGTGAGCCCGCTGACAATCTGGAATACGGTACGGTGATCAAAGATGGGGATGTGTTTCGCCTTTACACTCGCGACGGGCGCGGCGCGAAGTTTGACGGCGACAGCACGGAAGTCACCCGCTACTGCGAAAGCCGAGACGGCATCCACTGGACTCGCCCGAAGCTCGGATTGCATGCGGTGGAGGGTAGCACTGAAAACAACGTGATCCTTCATGAGAAGAGCGTCTGTCACAACTTTTCACCTTTCCTCGACACGCGCCCGGGCGTCCCGCATGAGGAGCGATTCAAGGCATTGGCCGGAACAATACTTCGTAATCCCGGTGGCGGGCTCATTGCATTTGCATCGGGCGACGGCATCCACTGGCGGAGGATGCGTGAAGAGCCCGTGCTTACAAGCGGTGCTTTTGACTCGCAGAACGTATCGTTTTGGTCGGAGAGCGAAGGCAAATACGTGGCATACCTGCGCACATTCACAGCGGGTGTGAGTACCGCCACGGAGTGGCGTTTGGACGGGCTGCGCAGCGTTTCGCGCTCCACCTCGGAGGATTTCCTGCACTGGAGTGATCCGAAGCCGCTTAACCCGAATTTTCCGGGAGAGCACATTTACACGACTCTGACGCACCCTTACTACAGAGCTCCTCACATCTACATCGCCCTGCCGACCCGGTTTCATCCCGAGCGGGGTAGTAGCACGGACATCATGTTCATGACTGCGCGGGGTGACGTGCCTTACGACCGCACCTTTCGCGAGGCCTTTATTCGGCCGGGACTCGATCCTGCGCGCTGGGGCAACAGGTCCAACTACGCCGCGCTGAATGTGGTGCCTACGGGCCCGGACGAGATGTCGATATACACAACGCCTTTCCGTCGGTTCACCCTGAGGACGGACGGGTTCGCCTCGGTGCACAGCGGAGCAGATGCGGGAGAGCTCCTCACCAAGGTTCTCTCTTTTGACGGCGCTGAACTCGCGCTCAATTTTTCAACCAGTGCGGGCGGCAGCGTGAAAGTGGAGGTGCAGGACCCCGATGGAAGACCGATACCCGGATTTGCTCTGGCGGACCAAATTTCGCTGGTGGGCGACGCCACGGATAGAGCCGTTGTTTGGAAGAACAATCCAAGTCTTGGCTCTTTGGCTGGAAAATGGGTGCGTTTGCGCTTTGTACTTCAGGAGGCGGACATTTTTGCGCTGCAGTTTCGACGCTAGTATGCAGTAGGGTCTAACGATTGGGATTCAGTAGTTGGCAACTTTAGTTGCCGGCTCCATAGATATTCATCGGCAGCCTCGGTACCAACGTCTGGATCGTGATGAGCGCCGGAAAAAAGCGTTCAGCACTGTGCGCATGCAGCCAGCGCGTTGCAGCCATGGGAGACAGACTATTTGCACCGCACAACATTCACGGGCGGGGAAGTGCTGGAAGGGCAAAGCGTGAGCCGCTTGGAGTGCTTGCTACTGCGAGAGGCGGATCGATTCGATTTCGATGGTGTCGCCGGATTTTAATCCCTCGAAACGCAACATCAGCTTTTGCAATCCACCCTGGTAGTTTGGCTGCCCCTTGAGCGTGAAGCTGTGCTCCATTCGCGCGCCTCGCGTGGGCATTGAGAATACCGCGCTTGCTTCCGAGTCCTCCGCGCGAAACGACTTCCACGCGACGCGCAGCCGACCAAGGTCCGATTGAACCGAGGCGTTTACCTTCAGGGTCGCAGCTTTGTCGGCGCGCCAAAAAATCGACGGACTGTCCAAAAACACCGTCGCAGACTGAGCGGTGACCCGCCAGATGCCGGTCAGCGGAAACCCTTCGTCTGTTCCTCCTCGAACGGTCCATCCCGACCGATGTCGGTCGAAGCGGTACACTGGCAGCTCCCGCCCTTTTTCCCAGCCCTGAACTGTGTTTCGGATCGCGTTCACCGGACCGACGATCAAGCGGGTTGAGTATTCGTAAACGATATTGTGATCCATTTGCTCCAGAGCGATCGGGGCGAGGTATCCGGTGGCGTTGTCGCGGACACCGACTTTGCCAGACTCGCCCGGTACGTAGCCGCCCTTCCAAAAAGTGCTCAATGGTTGCCACACCCCGAGCCCCCAGCCCTTGGCGTCCACCAATGCAGCCCAATTTTCGGTCGCAGAAAAGCTCCTCCACGGCGGCCCCGGATCAAGCCACTGGCTCAGCGGCCCTCCGGTAAATGGGGCGTCTCCGGCGTAAGTCATCACTCGTGAAAACGCGCCGGTCGTATAAATCGCGGGAATCTCCTGATGCCGCGCAGAGTAAATCACTTTTTCAGGCCTCAGGTTTTTGATTCTGTAGCTGAGAAATACGACGTTTCCCTCCAAGTGCGCCCAACTTTCGAGCTCGCAATCCGCCGGCTCCTTTTCTAACGCCCATTGCATCGGCACTAGGCGCGTGTACATGCGGCTTCCGTCGTTGGAGTGCTCTAAAACCTTTGATGCATTCCCAGCCCAATCGCCCGATTGAACGGGGTTCCAGCCTAGTGCTCGCCAGGCTGGGTGCGGCTGTTTTCCCTTGGGAGTAAAGGGCACTGGACCGCTGTAAAAAGACATTTGGATCTGACGGCCATGGTCAAAGTTGTTCACTAGTTCGCGCCCGTCCGCTTTGCCCGAGAGAGAAGTAATGGCGCCTCCCATCGAAAGGTCGACGCCCAGCTTGATGCTTTCGTTCTCAAGCCAGCTCATGGTCTGGGGTGGGTGCGAGTTTTGAGCAAGACCGCAGACGCTCAGGATTGCGAGTGCGTATGCGGCAAGCAGCCTTGGTCCAATGCAGGCATGTCTAATGCATGGTGTTGTGATGCATTTTTGAGCCAGCACATTACCCGACACCGCACCCGACACCGCACCCGGCGCCTGCGTGGTTGTTGCGTCAAATGCTTGATCTTGTGTTTGCCTGATATTCCGTCTCATCGAGATGGTTAGGCTACTGCCGGGGTATAAAAAAAAAACGCTTTTTTAGGAGATGTTCTCGAGCCCTAAAAGCGGCCCGTTGCGCGTAGTAGGAGAGAAGGAAAAAAGAGAGGGCACGCACGGCTTGGGCCAAAATTTCAATCTCCTC
>CAMDSZ010000083.1 GCA_945906945.1 Akkermansia muciniphila | reverse complement strand
GTCACAACAACTGTCAGTTGTAACCCGAAAGCTAAGGATTTGAGGATTCGAGCCATGATGAGTTGAACTGCGAGTCGATCTCAGCCTCAAGCAATTCATCCAAGTTTGCAATCAAAGGGATGTCCGCAGCACTCAGATTTAACGCACCCAAGGCCGAGATCCATTCCTCATCCTCACTCAGGGTCTTTAGCGGCGAATTCACCCCAAAAAACACTAGCAACCCAGAGAATGCAAGGGCGGCAGCCATCGCTGAAAACTTCGAGAACCTCCACCGAACCAACGATCGAAACTCCACTCCGTCGCTGGGCTCGAGATTATGGATTGAACCGAGCACCCTTTCCGCCAGCCCCGACCTCAATCGAGGCATCCTCGCCTGAAGAAGCGCGAATCGCAGCGCCTGTGAGCGAGCATCGCTCTCATCATCAGAATCGTTCGGGTCGTATTTAAAATCGGATTGCATCGTCTCCTCTCACGGAAGCTAACACTCAAGAGGATCAAAAGTTTCGGATTGGCTGGCTTTTTATGTAAATCAAAGCCAACCCCGATTCCACGCGCCCCAACGTTTTAACTGCAGCCATAGCCTACTAGAACGCCGCCCCCGTTTGCGGACCCTTCCCAGCCCTACAGCTCGGACGCATCGAGGAACCCCTCAAGTTGGCGGATCCGGGTCGGATGCCGCATCTTCCTGAGCGCCTTCGCTTCAATCTGCCGGATGCGCTCACGCGTCACTCGGAACTGGCGGCCGACTTCCTCCAGCGTACGACTGTAACCGTCCACCAATCCGAAGCGCTGCTCCAAAACCTGCCGTTCGCGCTCGGTGAGGGACTCAAGCACGTCCCTGATCTTTTCCTTTAGAAGCGCAATTGCAGTCACATCGGACGGATCCTCCGCAGTGGTATCTGGAATGAAGTCGCCGAAGCTCGTGTCGTCACTCTCCCCCACGGGGGACTGAAGCGAAATAGGCTGCTGGGCCATCTTCAGCACTGCACGCACGCGCTCGACAGGGAGATTGATCTCCTCCGCCACCTCCTCGGGGGTGGGTTCACGTCCAAAGTCCTGCACAAGCTGCTTTTGCACACGCATCAGCTTGTTGATCGTTTCGATCATGTGCACGGGGATGCGGATGGTACGCGCCTGGTCGGCAATCGAGCGGGTGATCGCCTGACGGATCCACCAGGTTGCGTAGGTGGAAAACTTGTACCCGCGGCGGTACTCAAATTTTTCCACTGCCTTCATGAGCCCCATGTTGCCCTCTTGAATAAGGTCAAGGAACGAGAGCCCGCGGTTTGTATATTTTTTTGCGATGGAAATCACCAGTCGCAGATTGGCTTCAACCATCTCGGTCTTTGCCCGAAGCGCGCGCCGCATCCAGAGCCGAAGCTCTTGGTAGTCAGAGAGGAACTCATCGGTGCTCATCCAGGTTTGCAACTGCTGGGCATTGAGAGCGGTGTCCGCTTCCTTTGGGCCCTTGCGGCGGGAGTCCCGGATTTTGTTAACCGTTTTAGCGGTCTCCTCGGCGACGTGGACAAATTCCTCAGTGACTTTCTGCTTGAAGAAGAATTTCGGGAAACTTTTCTGAAGTGCACCGTGGGATTTTTTGAATTCCAAATAGGGTTTGGATTCGAAGTTCTTTCCGCCCCCGGCCAGGAAACTGTTGTAGAAATCAGATGCCTCCTTGGCACCTTCTTCCAGGGTGGAAATCATCTTGGGCAGGAGCTTCATGTAGCGCTCGCGGCTTTCGATTTTCTTATCCTGAATCACCCGGTCAAAGCGCTCCTTGCCCTCCAAAAGCTTCTGGGCAAGGTCGAGATAAAGCCGCACCACAAAACCGTAACGGTTAATGTGCTTGAGCACGTTTAACTCCGCATCCTCGATGCGCTTGGAAATCTCGACCTCCTGTTCGCGGGTGAGCAGCGGTACTTGGCCCATCTGCTTGAGGTACATGCGAACCGGATCATCAAGAATGTCGGCGCGCTGGTCGGCATTCTTATCCTCGTCCTCGTCCTCCTGCTCCTTCTTCCCATCCTTGAACCGGTCGACGTCAGACGCCTCGATCACCTCGATCTCCATCCCACGCAAGCGACTCATGATCGCCTCCATTTCTTCGGGATCGTTGATACTGTCGGGCAGCGCCTCGTTCAGATCGTCGAAGGTGAGGTATCCCTGTTCCTTCGCCAAACGAATGAGCTCGCGGAGCTTCTCCGTCATGTCGAATTCGGCGCTCAGGATGTTGGTTCCCTGGGCCACCGGAGCGGCAGCGGCTTTCTGCCCCTTAACGTTTTTACTCGCTTCGCCCTCGATTTTGGCCGCGACAGGCTTGGGGGCCTGGGCCTTGGGCGTAGAAACGCCCGGGCTTTTTTGCGGAGGCAAAATAGCTTCCTTGCCCTTGGTGGGCTTGGAGGCCTCTTTGGCGACTTCCTTATTGAGGTCCTTGCCGGTCGGCTTCAACTCGGGCTTTTTTGGCTGAACCGGCGCCTTTGCTCGGTCGGAAGCCGTGGCAGCAGGCACCTTGGCCGCCGTCTTTGGGGCCGCCGTCTTTGGGGCCGCCGTCTTTGGGGCCGCCGTCTTTGGGTTCGGCTTGGGCAATTGCTTCGGTGCTGGTTTCTGGGACGCCTTGGGAGGAGCCTTCGGTGGGACCTTGGCCTGAGTTTTCTGAGGAATCTTAGACGCTGGACGAAGAACTTTCAGAGCTTTTTTGGGCGCAGGCTTGGCCTTCGGAGCAGGCTTAGCTTTGGGAGCAGGCTTCGCCTTCAGTGCCGGCTTCGATTGGGCGGGCTTACGGCTCAGCTTGAGCTTTATTTTGACTTTCTTGGGCGACTTGAGAGGGCCCGAAGGGCGCGAGACTGCAGACTTCTTGGTATTTTTAGAACCGGAAGCGCTTTTCGAAGAATATTTTGCGGGAGATGATTTCTTGGCGGTCACTTTGGCAGTCACAGAGTGTCGGGTGGTATTGCGCTGGGGAGGCGCGGGAGATTTTTTGGAGATGGTCGACTTGGCTTTCCCAGTGGATTTGGCAGAGGCGGATGGTTTCAGTCGGATCAATTGTTTCCGCGCAGGAGCCTTTTTCGCATTCTGAGGAGCCGCTGGTCGCATTGCACCGTGGCTC
Organism: Akkermansia muciniphila; assembly: GCA_945906945.1. Classification (GTDB taxonomy): domain Bacteria; phylum Verrucomicrobiota; class Verrucomicrobiia; order Chthoniobacterales; family Chthoniobacteraceae; genus Chth-196. Next base: position 9,983 of record CAMDSZ010000083.1, on the reverse strand, counting down.
TTTTGGCAAGCTCTTGAGTGTAGTTTGGTTCGCATACCCGCAGGAAAGGAGTGAGGCTTTAACTTGGCGGCTGGGAGGGTTTACCGCAAAGGAGAAAAAGGCCGAGCAATATCAAAGAGCCGCCTCTGAAGGTCAAGGATTTGTTGATGCAGACTGGAAGCATCCTCCAAAGCGAGATGCGATTCCCTCTGACGGGCTTTGAGAGAATCAATCTTCCGGCGGATTGAGCGTTTTTCAAACTCCTGTAGGCAGTCTTGGGCGACTGCCAGGGGGTGCTCCGGCGGCTTCACCTCAAAAAGCTGCACAAAAGCCCCCTCCATGGAATCCGGTGCGCTAGAAAGAAACATTTGCGGCCCCGCCCCATCATCCAAAAGATGCTGGTGCTCCAGTATCGCCTCCACCAGCTCCGAATCCGGCTCGCTTTCAAGCTTTGGCCTCCACGCCTCGGCCAAAAGCCAGCTCCGGGCCTCTTTGGAATGTAAAAGTACAAGTGCAAGCATCTTGACGCTTGCATCGACGTTGCTGAGGGTCACCGCAGCGACCCGCGGGCCCTCGTCGGAGCGATGGGCTTCCGCCGCCTGCGCGGGGTCCTCAACCCGCGAGGACCGGCTCCTCGCGGCTGCCTCCGAGGTCAGCCGCGCGACCTCTGGCGCAGCAAGCTCCAAGCGCGACGCCACCCTCTGAACTTGCATTTCACGCAATAACGGATCTGAAATATGACTCATGAACTCCGCCAACTTTCGGGCCGCTGCTGCGCGCCCACGGGGCATCTGGAATTCGGGTTTGCCCGCTTCACGCTCCAGTTGAAACTCGAAAAAGTCCTTGGCATTCTGAATCAGCCCGCGAAACACCTCCGCTCCCTCTGCTCTGATCAGCGAATCAGGATCCTGCCCCTTCGGCAGCACGATGATCCGCACGGCCAATTTCTCTGCCAACAACGAGGGCAAGGACCGTTCAGCCGCCTTTTCCCCGGCAGCATCAGAATCAAAGCAAAGCACCACCTCCTCCACATAGCGCTTCAGGATCCGCGCCTGGCGGGAGGTGAAGGCAGTCCCCTGAGGCGCTATGACGTTTTGAATTCCAGATTCAAAAGCCGTGATCAAATCAATCTGACCTTCACAGACAATTGCCGAGTTGCTCTGGATCAGGGCCCGCTTGGAACGATGGACTCCGAACAGTACCGCCCCCTTGGTGAAAAGCGGTGTCTCCGGGGAGTTCACGTACTTCGCCGCCTTCGGGTCTTTTTCAAGAATCCTTCCCGAAAATGCGATGACTTCGCCGGTATCGTTGCAGATTGGAAACATCACTCGGCCCCGAAACCGGTCGTAGAATTCGGCGCGCGGGCTCTCCGAGTCGCGCTGAGAAACAAGCCCGCTTGCAAGGATTTCCTCCCGCGAGAAACCTGCTTTCAGAGCCCAGTTGCCAAAGTGATCCCAGCCATCGGGGGCGTATCCGATTTGCCAAGCTTTCGCAGTCTCCGCATGAATTCCCCTGGAATGCAAATAATCGCGCGCTATCTGAGCCTGGGGGCTTTTAAGCAAATTACGGTGAAAAAACATTGCCGCCTGGACATGGAGCGCAAGCAACCGATTACGCATCCCAAGCCTCCGAAGGTCATCCGAGGAAAGCTCCTCCACTTCAATTCGGATCCCCGCTTTTTCCGCGAGCTTCTTAACGGCTGAGGTAAAATCCACATGTTCGTAATCCATCACGAACCGGAAAACCGACCCACCCGCCCCGCATCCAAAGCATTTGAAGATCTGCCTGGCTGGATTGACCGTGAAGGAAGGGGAGCGTTCCTGATGAAACGGACAAAGCGCTTTGTAAGTAGTGCCAGCACGCTTCAAGGGAAAATACCCCCCGATGACCTCCACAATGTCATTGGCGGCGGCGATTTGCTGGATGGTTTCCTCTGGGATTCGGGGCATTCGGGGCTTCAGAACCCTACACCATTCTAGCGAGGATCCAAGCGGCGGCGGCCTTTCAGGTGATTTAAATTCTTTTTGAATCCTCCGACAGTGGGGCTGAGCAGCTATTTCACACCCTGTCCGAGCTTTTGAAGTGATCTGGAGGACGTCGCCACCGCCGGAGGGGCGATCTTTTCCCAAACCCACCCATCTCTTGGCCGGCCCCCGTCCTCGATAGCCTGATTGAGGTCGGACTGGACTTGCTCCATCGGAAGGAGTCCTGGAAGCCCCAAGGAGGCTTCCAGGTAGTCGTCAAGCGCCTCCCTGAAGAAACCGAGCGTCACGCGGGCGTGGGCACGCACAATCAGGTAACACGCCCGCTGCTTTGACCCTTCCGGAGCAGCGATGATGGCGAGGTTAATCTGCTCCAAGGCACCGGTGGGTTGCTTCAATTTTAAAAGAGAAAGCGCGTCATGGTAATTGCGCTCCGCAGCGCTTCTGAGCTGGAAAAAGATCTGCTCGAGGTGATCGTAGGATTCCCTGAGCTCGGTGTTACTTTTCGCCAATGCCTCCTGGCTGTTTCGAAGTTTCCTGCGGTCCGCAGCAAGGCGCGCAAAGAAGAAGGCGAGCACAACCTGCGACAGCACCAGGAATGATCCCAGCAGTATCGCCTCTCTGCGGCGCCTGCTGATGAGTAGTTGGAGTTGTCGAAAGAAGCCCGCCTGCTCGGCCTTCGGCGCATAACCATGCTGAAACGAATTAATATCAGCCTGCAGTTCCTCAACCGCCGAGTATCGGTCTTTGACCTCAAAGGCCATTGCCTTTTCAACAATCGCGATCAAGCCGTCGGGAACCCGATTCGACGGGCAGTGTAGCAATTCCGGGGCGGACGTACCATCAGGCCCGGCAAGGCGCGCCATCGCACGCAGGGGGATGAGGTTGTTATCGCTGATCATCTGAATCACCTGCGCCGCGTTCGTGAGAAACACCGGGGGCCTCAGCGCGAGGATCGAGTAGAGTATCATCCCAAGCACGTAAATATCCGCCTCGGGCCCCACATCCGCGGATCCGATCGCCTGTTCAGGAGACAGGTACGGTGGCGTTCCCACAACGGCGCCATCCATTGTTTGAAATCCTCCGAGGGGATCTTCCCCACGGGGCAATTCCTGGGGCAACTCATCAACAGCCACCGCCTGCTGAAGCTCCGTGCTCGCGATTCTTTTGGCCAGCCCCCAATCCATCACCAATACCTCTCCATAGTCTGCAACCATGATATTTGAAGGCTTCAAGTCACGATGGACAACCCCCTTTGAATGCGCGAAAGCCATCGCATCGCACACCTTCTGAAACACCGTTAGCAGGGCAGACAGCGGGTAATTCTTTAAAGTCTCAGGGTCTTTTTCCCGGAGTCCCGTGATGATTTGTTCGAGGTTTTGCCCCCGGACGTATTTCATCGTGTAAAAAGTCTGCCCCGAAGGCGAGATCCCTAGATGATAGACTGGAATGATGTTCGGGTGCTCTAGCTGCCCGGTAAGCTGAGCTTCGCTCACAAAGCGCAGAAGTTTGTCTGCAGCATACTCGAAGCCCGGCTTGAGTACCTTCATCGCTACACTCCGGCGAATGTGCTGGTCCGTGGCTTGCAAGACCAATCCCATCCCGCCTTCCGCAACGGTGCCAGTAACCTTGATGGGATCACCCGAAAGCTCGCTGTGAATGAGCTCGAGACCAAGCGCCGGATCCGCGAGCGCAGAGGAAATCTGCTCGAGAGTTTCGGCCGCGAATTGCAGAAAAAGGCGCGCACCGCCGACATGCACTTCAGTGCCTGATTGGAGCGGCGTCGGAAGCGAGACGGTTTGTCCCCCGATGAAAATCTCGACCTCTTCGTCGATTGTCTCCACCACCAGCCTATGACCCGAAAAAGTCAGCTTGGCGTGCATTCGAGCCACATTCTCGGCCTCCAGCGCGATGTGGCAGCTTGGGTCTGCCCCGATGAGGTATTCACCGGGCGGTATCTTGAAGATACGCAGGCAGTCCTTGCCCACCCAAACCTGAACCTCTGCGAATAGCAGGGCCTCTTCTTGCATTTGCTCTGGGGGTGGAGTTTCGAGCATTGCAGCTAACATTTAAATGGATGAGACCCGAACAGAGCCGGTGTCTTTGACTTAATTTTGGTATTACTTTACAAGCACTGCACAAGCACTAGGTCTGCTTGATGATACAGATATCTTGCGCCTAACCTAGAAGCAAGCACCCCACACGCTCCAAGCGTGTCTATTTGTCTGCTTGTTATCACAAACGATCCTCAACCCAGGTGATAAAGGTAACACGGCGACAGGTTCGTTGCGCCGATAACCGAACTCCAAAACAATACTGGAAGCGCGGTGCCAAGCCAACTTTAAGGCAAGTGAATGTGCCCGTCCGAGGGGAGGAACCAGGGGAACCAGAGTCTGCTTTGCGCCGATCCCAAAGCTTGGCTCCTGGGGTAGGACTTGAACCTACGACCAATCGGTTAACAGCCGATCGCTCTACCACTGAGCTACCCAGGAATTACAAGACTCACGAATGAGGGACGGAAGGCTACAGCCCAGACATAGGACCAAGCAACATTTTTCCCTCAACACACTCCCAAAATTCCGATTGAAAGCAAATGCGCAAACACACGCCACCACTTACACCGCTCAAACTCCCCGCTTTCGGTTAAACAAGGACACCTCGCGCTCCACTTCGCGCTTTACAGCGCGCTCCTTGAGGCCGAGCCGTTGATCCGCCTTGGTCTTTCCAGCGCCCACCCCTAACTCTACTTTCACCCGATGCTCTTTCCAGTAGAGCCGCAGCCCTACAAGCGAATTTCCCTTGATGTGCGTGAGTTCAAATAGCTTTTGAATTTCACGTCGATGCAGCAGCAAGCGTCGCCGACTCTTGGGTTCGTGCTGAGAGTGACTCGCCTTTTCGTACGCCTTAATTTCCAAATCATACAACCACACCTGCCCTCCCTCGACGCGGGCAAAGGCTCCCTGCACATTCGCGTGCCCCTGCCGGATACTTTTCACCTCAGTCCCCTTCAGTTCGAGGCCCGCCTCCATACGGTCGAGGATATGAAAATCTCGCAGCGCTTTACGGTTGACTGAAATTTCTACGCCCATAGCAACCCTTCCCTAGAACTTAGCACCACACCCCTTTGCCTGCAACGCACCGGCTCATGGAGTTGCCAAAGAAAGCAGTCTGTACCGACGAGTTTATCTGACCCATCGCGACTCCCCCTATAGAATTCGAACCCATTAGCACGGAATTCGAAGCCTTTTTTCGCCACACTCCCGAAACCGGACCGGAAGCAGAACTGGAGTCCCTGCTTGTGACGATCTTTGTCCCGCCTAAACTTGAAACGAGCAGCAGCCTAAACTGCGGCAGCGATGGTGGGCTGCTCAGGATAAGTCAGCCCGAGTTTACCCTCAATGACCTCCTGAAAAGCGATGTCCGCAAACCCCGCCCGAATCGGGGCGTCCACCAACGGACGACTGCCCTGGTTGAGCTGACGCACCCGCTTGCTAATGATATTCACAAGCACCTGTTGGTTAGGCACATGTTTGAGAGCTTCTTCCAATAGATGACTGTTCATAAAGAATTCGATTTTCGGTTAAACGAGCGGATCTGAGACTATGCCTCGGATGTGCAGCCCTTGTCAAACTCAGGCGGCCGAATTCAACGGGCGGGCCCGCTATCTTGAAGACCTCAAGTACCCCCACTTCGGAATTCCAAAGGAACCTCGCATCTCTCTCCGTGCGTAATCAATCGAGTCCAAAGTCGGCCACGCGCTGGAACGTGTCTGCCGCTGCTGCACCCAAATGCCCGTTAGTGCAGCGTATCAAATAAAACAACTACCCTTTTTGGCCCTTCAAGGCCTCAGAAGCCGGCGAAGCGTGTGTTCAATTTTGATGTTACAATTCACTAGAAGCATCCGGCCCCAATTCGCAGCCGCGGTGCATGTGAAGATCGCCGGCGACTCGCAGGTGCGCGGCAGCGTCTTCGACAATCTACTCCCTCCGCCTCAGCGCGCATCGGAACCTGCTCAAGCCTCCCTTCACATCCACTATAAATTGTTTCTCCACAAACTTTTGCGATAGCGCCACGAAACGATTGCGCCTGCCCACCTCCCCGCGAAACTCAGCGCCGCCCTACAATCACATTACGCCGTTCCCGCGCATCGTTCGGATCGCAGCCGCCATATCCGCCGCCCTAAATAACGAGGTTCCCGCCACCAGCGCATCGGCCCCCGCCTCGATGCTCAGCTTCGCTGTCTCTTGGTTGATGCCGCCGTCCACCTCGATCCGGAAGCTCAGTCGCCGCCGGGAGCGCATCGCAAGACCCTGCCTTACCTTTTCTAGCATCTCGGGCATAAACGACTGCCCCCCAAAGCCCGGCTCCACCGTCATCACAAGCAGCAGGTCGATTTTATCCAGGTAAGGCTCAACGGCCTCAAACGGGGTGGCCGGCCTCAGTGACAAGCCGCAGGTGCAGTTCGACTTCCGAATTTCCGCAAGCGTCGCCCCCACATCGCACAGGGACTCTACGTGTATGGTGATGTTGGCGGAGCTCTCCGCAAAACGGGGAAAATAGTGGTCCGGCCGGGACACCATCAGGTGGGTATCCACGGGAATCTCCGCCACAGCTGCGGATGCCGCTACAAACGCGGGACCGAAGGAGATGTTGTCCACAAAATGACCGTCCATGACGTCCAGATGCAGCCAGTCGGCCCCAGCATTCTGGGCACGAAGTACTTCCTCGTTCAGCTTGCCAAAGTCACAAGCGAGGAGGGATGGCGCGATCACGGTCGGAAACATGCTTACACCTTGAAACTGCGCGAGTTTTGAGACGAGAGAAAAAATTGAAAAATAAGTTGTGTTTCAGCAGTCGCCTTGGTTGAATCTGAGAACCCCCAGCAATTGTTTCCCCCGAAACAGTGTCTCCCCCAGACAATCGAGAACGCCTCTCCTGCGAAAGCCGGAGAGGCGTTCTTCATTTTGCGCAAATCGTCCGCCCCCTCCCCTCATTCAGCGGAATCACCGCACCGCCACCCCGCCACCCCGGAGAGCTAGGCGGGCACCATCCAAGGAAAAAAGTACGCCTGCAACCAAACCAGCGCGCCAACCAAAACCGCAAGCACAAGACTGTGGATGAAAACTGATCTCAAAATCGTTCCCGCGTCCGCCTCATTCCCCGCCGCGCTCGTAGCGGTTCCCGCGACAACAATGCTCTGCGCGTCGATCATTTTCCCCATCACTCCCCCGGACGTGTTGGCAGCGCACGTGAGTATAGGGGAAACATCGATCTGCTGGGCGGTTGTCTTCTGAAGGTTGCCGAACAGCACGTTGGATGAGGTGTCGCTCCCGGTCAGCGCCACGCCCAGCCAGCCTAGAAGCGGGGAAAAGAAAGGAAACCATCTGCCCGTCTGCGCAAACGCCAAGCCAATCGCCGTGTCTGTTCCCGAGTAACGCGTCGTGAAGCCCAACGCGAGCATCAGCATGATCGTCAAAAGCGACACACGCAGCCTCAGCACCGTGCGAACATAGATGGTGATCATTTCACGTATGGACAAGCAAAGCGCGAAACCAGAACACACACCTGCGAGAAGCAGCGCTGTGCCAGTCGCTGAAAGCCAGTTGAAAACAAACTCCGCTCTCTCAGCCTCCGGTGCCGGCACCGCAGGCGGCATTTTCTGGATTCCCAGATGCAGCCATGGAATCGCGAGCTTCGGCGAGGACACTTCATTGAGACAATTTTTCCAAGCCGGAATACTCCAAACCGCGACAAAAACGCTCAGGAAAATCCATGGCACCCATGGCCTCAGCCGTGCGCCCGTCGCTTCAATCATTGCCTCACCCGTGGTCGTTGATTGGCTCCCGCGCCTGAACCGCAGTAGCACCCAAAGCATAAACATCGCAACCAACGCACTCGCTGTGTCAACGAGCCAGGGACCGTGGTAATTGCTCACCGCAAACTGCGTGACAGCGAAGCTCACGCCGCACGTCAAGCACGCAGGCCAAACCCCCAGCATGCCCTTAAAACCAGCTTTCACCGCCACCAGCCAAAAGGGAATCAACAACGAAAAAAACGGCAGCTGACGCCCTGTCATCGCGCTGAGCTGATGCAGATCGAGGCCAGTGATCGAATGAAGGGTCGTGATCGGGATGCCAACTGAACCAAACGCCACGGGCGCCGTGTTTCCAATCAGAGCAAGGGTCGCAGACTCCAGCGGCTTGAAACCCACTCCGATCAACATCGCTGCAGTGATCGCCACCGGCGCTCCGAAACCCGCGCAACCCTCGATAAACGCTCCGAAGCAAAAAGCGATGATCAACGTTTGAATCCGCTGATCATCTGAAATCCGAGCGATCTGTTTTTTGAGGGCTTCAAACTGACCCGTTTCCACGGAAACCTGGTAGACAAACATCGCATTCAAAACAATCCACCCAATCGGAAACAAACCAAACATCGCACCGAAACCCGCTGCTGCCAGCGCAAGGCTTGCAGGCATACCGAATCCAGTGATCGCCAGCACTGCGGCACACAACAGCGACACAGCGGCAGCGCGGTGAGCCCGCACATCAAGCGCTCCAAGCAGCAGAAGCAAAATGAGTATGGGCGTTGAGGCAAGAAACGCCGACGTTACAACTCCCGGCAGCGGACTGTAGTTTTGCGGCCACATAATTTAGTTCACCCAACCGGCAAACCCAATACATGCTCGAGCCTTGCGGGCCCCTGTCATGGCTTGCTGAAAATGACGCGATCCGGGAGACCGATTCCGGCGACCGCATTGCTTGTCCACACCCATCGCTCCGGGTCTGCGCCGGTGAATCGAATCGGCTGCCTCACCGCCGATAAAGCAACCGCCTGAGGACAGTCGAGGAAACGAAGCACATTCAAGTAAACCGGCCCGTCTGCATGAGTGTAGGCTGGACTTGCAAGCGTTAACGAAGCTGCTGGTTCGACAAAAAGGGAGGCGTACACAGCATTAACCGCCATCGTCTTTGAAGCATGCAGATGAAACTTTGCATCCCGAAACCTCGCAAGCAACCGAGCCGATTTAATCAGTGTGCAAATATCCCACACTTGGCTCCCCTCAACCGTTGATCCCAACAAAGCAAACCGTCTCCGAATCGACACTTCCTTAGGTTGGTTCCACGCAAGCGGACCGATGCCCCTCGGCACCGCATAGACCACTTGTCCTCGCCGCTCCGTTGCCTCAGAGGCCGCAGCCAAAAACTGCGAGCCATCAAACTCCAAAAGATCAATGAACGGATCTCCGATGTTTTTTAGTGCGTTTTGATGCCCACGCAAAAACGCTTTCCACGTTGTTTCGTCAAGAATTTGAAACCTCACCCCTTCATGACGCACCGATGAATCGGATTCCTTTGGAGTAAACACATAGAGCCTCAACTCGAATGGATCTTCACCCTCGCACGAATATGCATGCAGTATTCCGTCCTGATGCGAGGCAGATCCAATTTCCTTTGGCTCTTTCGCCGCGATTTCCGGCCAAGCAGCGAAAACATGCGAACTCAAATCAGTCATCCACGCATTGCGCATTGTCTCCCATTCCCCCAAGTTTTTTGGCGCGGGAGGAGCCACGGCTGCGGGTACAAAGCGCGAGTCGATTGACGTGTTTATTTGCCCGGCCGGCATCGAGTTTAGCACGCGCAGTTGCTCCGGCTGCAGAACCTTTACCGCTGCGTCCGAGGTGGTCGCCATCGGATCCACCCCTTTGAGATGCCGTTCGAACCAATGGAAGGCCCCCGTATTCAGTGGCTGCACGTCCTTGTGCGGGCCCTCGGCAACCTGAAGCCCGAGGTATTTTGAGGCATTGAGCTGCGCATATACGCCACGCACTTTACGGAAGACATCAACCACGCCATCGAGCGGAAAGATCGGATCCTTATCGGTGTTGCAGACCAACAGTGGACGCGGCGCCACCAAGGACGCCACCTTGTCAAAGTCCCACCGGTAGGTGTTGACGAAAAACATGCAATCACAGTGTCCGTCGATGCAGTTTCCAACCAAATGATCGCGCAAGTTTGTGAT
>CAMDSZ010000082.1 GCA_945906945.1 Akkermansia muciniphila | reverse complement strand
GCTGGGAGTTTGGAACGCCGGTGACTGAAAATGATGTTGCGGAGGTTCCTCTGAGGTTTTTTATGTCGAGTGGGGATGTTTTCAGAGGGGTTTTTGCTCTTGTGCGCGAAAACAGGAGCTGGAAAGTCGATTGGATGTGGGTGTCCTCGGCGCCGCAGCCCGCAAGGACAGTGCAGGGAGTGCGGATGTGAAACGTCAGAGTTGAATGTGGACCCCTGGGATCCGAATTTTGCGTTCCTTGCTCCCGCTTGAATCAATCAGCTTCGCTGAGGCTCTGGGGAAGCGTCAGGTTGTCTCAGGTGAGTGAGGATGTGTCATTTTAAACAACAAATTGTTTTATCTGACTTGATTATTGAGGTGCTGCTGGTTTTGTATCCCAATCTACCCACAGTCTATGAAAACTAACATTCAATCGTTTATCGCGGCACTCTCAGGCGCCATTCTTTTGACCGGATCGGCTCAGGCAGAGATCAAGGTTGGCACTATCGATATGAAGCAGGTCTTTGACACCTACTACAAAACGAAAGACGCCGAATCCAAGATCAATGAAGCACGTGCTCAGGCGAAGAAAGAATTGGACGAGAGGTTGGATTCTTTCAACAAGGCTCAGGAAGAGGCTAAGAAACTTAACGAGGAAGCAAACAAACCAGAGCTGGCGGCAGCTGCGAAGGCTGATAAGTCCAAGCTACTGAACGAAAAGTTGCAGGGACTCGGTGCGCTGCAACGCGAAATCCAGGAATTTCAGCAGAGCCGCGAGCGCCAACTTTCCGAGCAATCCGTGCGGTCAAGAAACAATCTTGTTGAAGAAATCAACAAGGTGATTTCGGACAAAGTGAAGGCTGCAGGCTACGACGTTGTCTTGGACAAATCCGGGCAGAGCCTGAATGCCGTGGGGGTGGTTGTTTACTCGCGGGATTCCTTTGATTTTACAAACGATGTGGTAACGGAACTGAACAAGTCCAAGCCAGCAGCATCCAAGGCTGACAAAAAGTAAATGGTTTAGGTTAAGCGAATCCCTGTGGAGCCGCCCTGTGAGGGGCGGCTCTTTTTTTTGCAACGCCGGGTAGTGGATGCGGTTCGGAATGTTGGAGGAAAGCAGTGGATGCAGATTACAAAAACTAGTACACTTTCCTCAATGACATGCAGTTCCCAGCATTTGCCGCGCTCAGCAGCGAGATTTTTCGGTTGGCTTGTTGTGGTTAGCACATCTGCTTTTTCGAGTTTTGCGTTTTCTCCGGGTGACTTGGTGAGGGCGAGCAAGAAAGACACGCTCAATTTTTTCGGGGAGCCTCTCCTTGGTGCTCCGAAGGGACAGGAGTTTACTGTGCTTAAGCATCAGCAGGGATCAGGGGTTGTCTATTTAGCTTTTGTACAAAAAGAGGGCGCCGTCGTTGCTGTAACTTTGCCGGAGGCTTCCGTGGAGGCTGTGCCAGTGGACGCGTGGATGTTCATGCTGCGTGGCGCACAGTTTTTTCGTGATCAGCGCCTCGATGATGCAAGAAAGCTTTTGATGGAGGCAGCAAAGGATGCAGCCTACCGGCAGCTTGCGCAGAGGATGATCACCGCAATTGAGGGGTTGGGCGCGTCCGCGCGTCCCGCGATGCAGGCTATTAGCGAGTTTCAATCTTCTGGGGCAAGCGAGGTGGCGAAAGTCAAATTAACAAACGCCCAGAGGTCATTCATCTCCTGTTCGCTGAAGATTCGCGAGGTGGCAGCGGAATTGGATGGATTGGGCTATACGAGCCTCTCTTATGCGTTGGACGAAGGCTTGGACCGACTAGCGGCGAAGGCTCTGCCGCCCGCTGTGAATCCCGGTCAGGTTTCCCTGCCGCCCTCCAAGCTTGAAAAGGAAAATCTGGCGGCGCGCGCTTCGAAGGCTGCGTTTTCAGTGGTGCGTTGTCGGCAGGCAATTGCGGTCCGGCGCCTGATGGAGGCCTCGCAGTACATCGCCGAGGGGCTGGCAGCGGAGCCGGCCAGGCCAGAGTTGAAGGCGATGCAGCTGAAGGTGCTCGAGGATATCAAAGATGCAGAAGGGCGCTGTGATGCTGCGCAGGAGCATCGAAAGCGGAATCTGGGGCAGGCGCTCTTGTCGCTGGAGCGTGCAGTTAAGTTGTGTGCGGACCATCCCATGGTTCTGAAGCTTCGGGATGAGATGAGTGGCGTACTGGAGGCGAAGACCGCCCCGCCCGTTACCAAGGAATTTGTTGCAGCAGCCAAGTCTTCGGCGACTGAATCAGCACTCGTTGAAGGCCACCGTCTTTACACTACCCGATGTTCCCAGTGCCATGATTTGGAGATGCTGGATTCACGGTCGGTGGGCGGATGGAAAGATGAGGTAGCAGGGATGGCTGGCAGGGCGAAGATCGACCCTGCACAGCAGGCGTCAATCGTGCAGTACATCAACGCCGCCCTCTCAGTTGTCAAAGCCAACTGATGGGCCCGCGATGGTTCAAAATCTATTCGTCCACTCGAGGGTTTCATACCGGCAGCGTGCAAGTTCCTCCGCTTGGCACAAAAGCTCAGGGTCTGGAGTAAAGGGTTCTACCTTGTCGCTCATTGCGCTTGCCAGAATTGCTGGGATGGGGTGTTGATCTGCTGAAATCTGCAGACTGCCTTGATGGAGGAATGCTTTGCGGGTTCGTTTTTGACCGCCTCCGGCGACCTTATTTCCGTCGAATAAGATGTCATGGGGTACCGGGTTGTCGAAGCAGGACAAAGATCGAATGTCGGTGAGTCCTTTACTGAGAGTGAGGCGATGTGCAATCAAGGGGCTTTGAATACGCAGAGCATCGAGGAGGGCATTATGGATGGCGAGGTAACTCTCAGCGGGACGCAAAGTGCTGAACGGATGGGTTCGTGGGACCACGAGAGAAAAGGGCAGGTCTTCTCCATGCGTGACCACCCCACCTCCAGTCCAGCGGCGGATGATCGGCATTGACCGGGCTGCGGTTCGCACGGAATCGAAGGGTGTAAAATAGCCCATGCTGATACAGGGAATTGACCAGCGGTAAATTCGCAGCACCGGGTATGGCACCAGGTTCGTAAGAGCCTCGTCAACACCCATGGAAACAGACGGGCTTCGGGGGGCTGTCTCATCCCAGAGCCAGATGCAGTCGATGGGTTTTTCTGACATGCTGGAGACCTCTACGTGACCTGTTCCCCCCAAGTATTCAACTCGGACGTTAGGCGGGCTTCGTGCGCGTGCGGGCAATGTGCAATAAAAAGGGCCCCGCGTTGGTGCGGGGCCCTTTCTACAGACGGCATTCGTCTTGAGTGGTTAGTAAGGCGCTGCGTATGTCGCTCCCTTGAGCCAGTCACCAGTAGGTGTCAGTGCGTTAGTTTGGCCATCGCTTTGAAGTTTGAAATCCTTCAGCTTTTCGGGAGATGCACCGCCGCTGACCCGGACAACGATTGCTGTACGGCCTTCCCATACGCCGCCTTTTTCGGTTTTGACGGCGGAATAGGTGCCGCTTTCATCCTTCGGACCGTCAAAAATCAAAGGCCAGTTCTCGGAGCTTTCAGAGGTTAATCCGGCCATGTAAGCCCAATGATTCTCTTCGGTCTGTAGCTTGAGGGGGTCGCTGGTTGGGTTTAGCTTCTTTGTGTAAGCTGAGCCTTTGACGAAAAACTGCTTCTTGTCCTTGATGTAGCCGCTTGCTCCCGCCGCCTTTGGAAAGAGTTCGTTGAACGCGGCCATCGCGGAGCCCTTGCTTTCCGGAAAAGCACCGTCGTTGTCATTTGCATACATTTTCAGCGCCATTCCTACGTTCCTTGCCCCGTTTAGCGCCTGCGCTCGATTTGCACTGGTGACCGCATTCGAGATCGCCGACGGTGCGAGTGTGGCCAGAATTCCAATGATTGTGATAACGACCAGGAGTTCGATGAGAGTGAATCCCTGATGGCGGCGGTTTAGATCGTGGATTTTGAGCATAGGTTTGTCTAGGGGTAACTAAGTAGGTGCAGAGTACTAAAACATTGGTCTGGTTTCAATTAAATTGGATTTGGCTTTGAGATAACTAACAGAAAGTTATTTCGGTGCGTACTTTGCGCGACATTCCTTTCAGTCGACCTATAAAGCCCCTCAACTTGAGTGGCAACTGAACGCTACGACGCTCAGCGGAGGCAACTTCAACACAAGAGAGTTGCCCTGCCCCTGCCATCCATGTGGCTCCGACCAGACCCCGCCGTAGTTGCCTTGGTTGGAGCCTCCGTAGGTTTGGGCGTCTGTATTGAGGACCTCTCGGTAGAAACCCTGTTGGCTGACCCCGATCCGGTACCCCTCCCGTACAACCGGTGTCGCGTTCACCACGAACACAATCCGTGAACCCGCTTTACTGATTCTCTGGAACGAAACCACGGATTGGTCCGCATCGCGGAAGTCTATCCATTGAAAGCCGTCGTAGGAGTCGTCCTGTTCGTACAGGGCGGGTTCGTGCGTGTAGAGCCAGTTCAGATGTTGGACCAAGCGCTTCAACCCATCATGAAGCGGGTCGTCCAGAAGGTGCCAATCGAGTGAACGGTTGTGGTTCCACTCGCTCCACTGACCAAATTCACCGCCCATGAAGAGTAGTTTTTTTCCTGGATGCCCGTACATCCATGCGTAAAGCAGTCGGAGGTTTGCGAATTTTTGCCAGGTATCGCCTGGCATTTTATTGATGAGGGATCCCTTCCCGTGAACCACTTCATCATGGCTGAGCACTAGCATGAACTGCTCTTGAAACGCATAGAGGAGCGAGAAGGTAATCTCATTCTGGTGGTACCTGCGAAAAATAGGTTCGCGGGACATGTAATGCAGGAAGTCGTGCATCCATCCCATGTTCCATTTGAATCCGAAGCCTAATCCGCCGAGATGCGTCGGGCGAGACACCCCGGGCCACGCGGTGGATTCTTCGGCGATCGTCATGATGCCCGGAAAACGCTCGTAGCAGACTTCGTTAAAGCGTTTAAGAAAATAGATTGCCTCCAGATTCTCGCGTCCGCCGTAGGCGTTTGGGATCCACTGGTCGTTAGCGCGGGAGTAGTCGAGATAAAGCATCGACGCCACCGCGTCGACGCGCAGTCCATCTATGTGGAATTGGTCCAGCCAGAAAAGAGCGTTAGAGATGAGAAAATTGCGCACCTCGTTTCTTCCAAAGTTGAAAATGAGCGTTCCCCAGTCGTTGTGCTCTCCTTGACGCGGGTCAGCATGTTCGTACAAGTCGGTCCCATCGAATTCCGCCAGTCCGTGTATGTCCTTTGGAAAATGGCCCGGCACCCAATCCAGAATAATTCCAATGCCGGCCTCGTGCGCTTTGTCGATGAAATGCCGGAAATCATCAGGATTCCCGTGACGGCTTGTGGGGCAAAAATAGCCAGTGATTTGATATCCCCACGATCCTTCGAAGGGATGCTCCGCGACCGGGAGGAGCTCTATGTGGGTGTATCCCATTTCCTTCACGTAGGGAATGAGTTGGTCTGCTAGCTCATGATAGGAGAGCGGTCTGAGCCGGTCCTCTGGTTTGCGACGCCAAGAGCCAAGGTGCACCTCGTAAATGGAAATCGGCGCGGTGTGCCATTCCTTGTTCTTGCGAGCCTCCATCCACGCCTGATCGTTCCAGGAGTAGCGGTCCAAATTGAAAACAAGCGAGGCAGTCTGCAGTCCGTTTTGAGAGAAGAATGCGAACGGATCGCTTTTAATAACGATGGAACCGTGCGCGTTGAGGACCTCAAACTTGTAGTGGATTCCTTCTACTAACCCCGGAATAAAAAGTTCCCAGATACCGCACTCCACAAGCTTGCGCATGGGGTGGGTTCGGCCATCCCATCCGTTGAACTCACCCACCACTGAAAGTCTGCGCGCGTTGGGTGCCCAAACTCTAAAACAGCAGCCTTTGACTCCGTTAAACTCCGTGAGATGCGCGCCTAGCCGCTCGTACAACGTCCAGTGCTGTCCCTCCGAAAATAGATGGGAATCAAAGCTGCTTAAGAGACGTCCAAATCGGAAAGGATCCTCACACCGCACAGAGTGCTCGCCGGAAAATTTGATTTCCAAAAGGTAGTGGGGCGGTTCCGTATGGCCGGGTAGCAGCAGCTCGAAAAGCCCCGCTTCGTGTGTCTTCGAAAACTCTCCCCCATTGCCATTACCATCCTCATGAACAAGCGAGACGGATTCTGCTGAGGGCTGGAATACGCGGATTACGTAGTCGCTTCCAACTCGATGCGGCCCGAGAATCGAGAATGGGTCGCCGTGGGAAGCGGAAATGAGTGCGTGCAGCTCCTCGGATTTCAGGGTCGTTTTTTCCAGGCAGAGGACGTTCATTACGCGGTTGAATTAGGTTGGGTGCTGAAGAAACGGGGCAAGGTGTTTTCGGTAGATTTGTTGCCATCGGTGTTCGCCTGCAACTAATCTTCGGGCTTTAATCGAGTCTCGGCTCAGCAGTTGCCGTATAATCCACCCGGCGATGTTCTCCGGGTTGAAAGATCGTGGGTACACAGCCGAGCCAGGCAAGGTGTTGAGCGGGGCAATGTCAGGGCAGATCGCGGGTTTGCCAAACATGGCAGCCTCAAGAATCGGCAGCCCAAAGCCTTCCTGCAAGCTTGGAAAAAACAGGGCGTCCGCTAAGACGTAAAGATTCTGGAGCGCGCGCGGGCCGATCTGGACCATGTCCGACACGAAAAGAAACTCGCTCGACAGGGCGAGGGTGCGGACAAGGGCGCGGATCTGGTTCTCGTACTCGCTGGAGGCGCGGTTGTGCGGGTCTTTGGCCGCAGTGAGAAGGTATCGAACTCGTATTCCTGCACTGCGAAGTGCGTCTACGACGCGGACGCCCGTTTCAATGCCCTTTCTGGCGACCATCCTCGCCGGGTGTAAGAGCACGAGGTCCGCATCCCAAATTTCGTTCATCTCCGCAAAGGCGCTTATTTCTTGGTCGAGTTGAAGAGTTTCGGAGAGGTCGATTCCGTTGGGTAAATGGCGGCATTCGACTCCAAACTGGGTGCGAACCTCATTTGCGCGCATCTCGGAGACGGCGACGTATTCCCAGTGCGTACAGGGGGTGCTCATCAGGGCGTGCACTGCGGCATCCCCAAAAGGTAGGTATGCAGGGTTCGTGCAGGACAAGTCGTGCACCCAGCATACCCATCGTGTGTGGGAGATGCATGCTGCAAGGTCCCGCAAGGCTGAGGTAAGTTCGATCGCGAAAGGCATTGTGCCGACGTTGTGAAAAATCACCACGTCGGAGTCGGAGAGTGCCGCTTTGAGGTAAGTAAAAAGATCCCCGCGGCTAGCCTCTCGTGAAAGCGGGACTAGACAGTCTGCGCCGCTATTTTGACCTCCTTCAAAGCAGACAAGAGTGAGGCAGTGCCCGGCATTACGGAGGAGACGTATTTGTTCCTGAACGACCCGCTCTACGCCGCCGACGACGGGCGGTGCAGTGAAGTGGATGATGGCAATCTTCACGGGTGAGTCGTCGGGTTTGTAGGGTAGATCGGTTGCGCTTTATGGCCGAAGGCGCTGGCCGGCTTCATGGTGACTTGGCGCATTGCTAAAAGGCGAACCCAAACGAAAGGTTAGTTGCCCCCCATGCCTCAGCCGGACGTGGGGATGGATTGATCCCTACATCCAAGCGGATCGGCCCCACTGGAAGCGCGTACCTAAGCCCAAGACCAACCGCGCTTCTGAAGTTTGATGTAGGAACCGTCAGTCCGTCCGGGGAAAGGCTTCCAGAATCAAAGAAAAGCGTGCCGCGGACCTTATTCCATAGTGGAAAGTCAGCCTCAAGGTTCACGAGGCTGTAGGCTGATCCTCCGGTCGGAGCTGGCTTGCCGGGCTCGAGCCCAAGCTCGCGCTGCTGGAAGCTGCGAACCGTCGTTGAGCCGCCAAGGAAGAAACGTTCATCGATGGGTACAGCGCTTTTTTGCGACAGCAAACCGACGCGCGCGCTCGCGGCGAATCGGATTTTCCCCGGAAGGGGGTAATGCCAACTCAGTCTTCCGGTGGTTCGGGCGAAGGTATGACCGTTGTCCAAAGTGTTGGTGTCGGCGTTTAAAGCAGCAATCCAGCCCGAAGTTGGGTTCAGTACGCTATTCCGCCGGTCGTAGGTTGCCGAAAGGCCCGCCGTACCGATTTGGTAAGCCGCATCGCCCAAATCGGCTTCCAGCAGGTCGGCATTGCTGATTTCTACGGTCCGAATGACGCCGAATGCCGCCACCTGAAGATGCGGGGTGAGTTTTCTCGAGAGCTGGCCCCTCAATCCGGCCTCCCTCTTTTCGTATCCAAGCTCGATCCGGTTGCGCAAAAATAGGCGGGTAATCAGCTCTGTTCGGGTTTCAAAAAGCCACGGATCTGACAGCGAAGCCTCAAGCGCAATTGCGCGTTGTGAGAATGCCAGTTCGACGCTTCCCGGAAGTGCAAGGCCGAAGGTGTTGCGGTCTGAGACTCGCACCCCCCCAAGGAAGCCTTCGTAGTTCCCATAACCGAGCGAAAAGCCAAGCTCCCGCGCCTTGGCCTCAGTAGATTCAATCCGCAGCTTGATCGTGTGATCAGGCTGTTCGAGGGGGGTCACATTCAGCGTTTCAAACAACCCGGACGAGAGGATTTCTTGTTGTTTTGCGGCCAACTTTTCCGGATCAAATGCTGCATCCTGAAGGGTTTTAAGGCGGTTTTGAATCCAGGATGGTTTGAGTCGACTCAGTCCGGAAACGTCAATGCCTGAAACTCGGTAGGTGGGGCCCGCGTTGACGAGAATCGATACGGGTACATTGCCCTCCGCATCTGCATTTCTCGGATCGGCGTCAACCTCAACCTCCACCCGAAAATGCGAACGACTTCCGTAGAATTTTATGAGCGCGGCGCCCAGCGCGTTTTGCCTGGCGGGCGTGTAGGGCTTCGAAATGATTGGGGCGAGAATCTGGTTCAGCTGATCGCGGGAATACTTCAAATCCCCCATGAACGTTGGATTTGCGAACCGGTACCTTTTCCCCTCTACAACCCGCACAAGCACGTCTGCGGATTGTCCGTCGTCAGAAAAAGTTACTTCGGGCTGGGAAACTTGCACCTCCAAGAAACCCTCGTTGCGGTACCACTCCGCGATCCGGTTCGCCCCAACTTCCAGGTCCGCACGAATGTAGTTCAAGCGCGAGGCTTGTGTTCTCTGGCGATCTACTAGAGGGCTTATGAGCAGAGGAAGAAGTGTGGACGCTCCCGCACTTGGGTTTCCCTCGACCGCGGTGGATCGCAATTTCACTCGGGTGCCTTCCTCGATCGCGAGCACAAGGGTGTCTCCCTCGATTTTCCAGGCCACCGAGGCATTGGCGTATCCCTTTTGATGGTAAAACACAGCGGTATAGAAAGCGGTGTCATCCGCGTTGGGTCGTGACAGACCTTCGGAGCGGATCTGCGCGAGCTGTTCGGCCAACGCATCGCGAAGTGCGCCCTCCTTGAAGGCACGGTTGCCAGACCATTGGATTCTTACTTTTTCACCAAGCAACTGAATGCGTTCCTTCGGCTCCTCCCGGTGCCATGGCAACCAACGAGCTGCCTTGCCCAACACGGAGCCCGCATCTTTGCATGAGGCTAACGTGAAAAAAGCGCTGATCGCGATGTTCAGACCGAAAGCTGGTCCAACGCGGCGGGCGTAATGGCATTGTCGCTTTTGGTGCGAAAGACGGGACACGCGGGTTTTGCAGTAGAGGCTTCTGAAACGCTTTCGGCGTGCGCTAGTAAAAACGGAAAATGTACCGAAGCCTAGTTGCAAAATCACCATTTGCTCCTATTTCCCCGATCATGAACATGTTATCCTGTAGCCTGTAGGTCAGTCGCGTCTCCTGGTTGCCCGTTCTACTGTTGAGCGCCCCGACATCCAAACTAAACCTGCGGAGAGCAGAAAAGCGTTCGTTTGCCCCGTCTCTAAGTAGCACTTTGTCAGAAAACTCTTGCATCAAAAGGGCAGCGGCTCGCGAGGAGGCCGCCTGCGAGGACTCGGAGGCAAAGTCGCCAGGCAACACCCCGGCAGTTAACAGAGTCAACGCGTCCCGCTCGGCAAGAGGGGGATCGCTACTCACGCTAATCTGAGGGTTTTCCGGCGGCCCGTGCAGGTACATGCGGATACGGTGGTTGCGGATCTCTGATTCGGCGGTGAATTCTGTTTGCGGCAGGAAAGGCGCGTCTGCCGAATACCAGACACGGCCCCTTGAGACTTCCACCCGCGCAAAGGGAAGCAGTGCTAGGACATCGTCTGCAATGTAACTTCCCTCAAGGGTTGGCGCCGCGCCGGTTCCCATCAGGTGTACATCCACCTTTGCGGTGCCTCGTAAGCGGTTGCCTCGGATCTGAACCGGATCCCCCGCTTGGGTGAGAATATGTATGTTTAACTTCCAGTCCGAAAACGGTTTGATTGGAAAAGTGAACCACGGTTTTCCAGGTGGGCGCTTGTAGCCGCTTCCGCCGGTTTGCATCGCGGTCACTGGGAGTAGCTCGATGTCACGGCGAATCATGCTTTTGACCGTGAATAACTTGCCTGTCACCACCGCTGAATCCCACGCGCCCTCGGCATGTAGGTTGCCATCAAGGCGGAGGGAAAGCTGCTCTGTGCGCTGCACTAGCACTTGCTTGGCGATCACGTCGAATCGAAGTGTTGGATTTTTCGGATTCTCGAATGTGACCATGCCTTCCGCCAGCAACCCACCGCCGCCAATGTCCGCACGTGCGCGCCTGATGTGCAGGTGCTTCCCGTCCAACTGCACATTGGCGTGCAAATCGGTAATGGCTGGAATCCGGTCGGTTTGAAAGTGTACAAACTCGCAGTCCGTTGTGATGGTGCCCTCCCAAATTGGTGTGCTGAACGAACCTGTCATCCTTGTGTCGAGTGTTCCCACACCTCTGATGTCGCGCAGGCGGGGAAAGACTTTCGGGAGCGCCTGAAGCTTAGCGTTGGTGATTTTAGCGGAAAGCTCCAAAGGTAGTGCCGCCCAGTCGATCCGCCCCCCAAGCAGTTCATCCAAGCCTACAACGGCCATTCCTTGTACTCGCAGTGGCGCGCCAAGTGGTCCTGAAAGTTCGGCCTCGGAGTGGAGCGTGCCGGATGCGTACCTCCCGTTTAAGTCGAGTTCGCAGTCGCTCAGGCCCGGGTAGTGCACGCTTCTGAGCGATCTTCCGCTTGCGCGAAAGTTGGCAACTGGGCTTTCAGCGGTACCGGATAGAGTGAGGGATAAGCCGAGGCTTCCGGTGAGAACGGGCTTTCCATCCAGGCTGGGAATCACGGTGGACAAGTCGATTTTTGAACCGCTCAAAGCACCGTCAATTAGTCCGTCTTTAACCCAATGAGTGCCCTCTGAATCTCTGGTCAGCGGAAGCCGGACTTCACCGGATAAAACTTCACTGCCTTTTTGCCGAAGGCTGATGTTTGAAAGCTGAAGCGTGTTTTTGTACCAAGCCACCTCGGCGCTAAGCCGTGCATTGGGGCCGGCGACCTGTGCAGTGTGAGCACGGAGTTGTCCCGGGGAATAGGTTCCCTCAAAGTCGATGTATTCCAGCTTTAGGCTTTTCCATTGGATGTTTTTTCCGTGGAATTTCCATTCACCGCTGCCGCTGAAATCGGCGAGTTTGCCTGAGCCTTTCCAAGCCGCGTCGACTCCACCTGAGAGGCGCCCGGCAAATCCAGCCTGCTCGAGAAAAGACTGTATGGAGTCAAGTTTCGAGAAATGCACATCCGCATCGAGTTGGTAGGCGAATGGTGCAACGGTTTCTACTTCTCCAAAACACCGGATTGTCTGATCTGCTCCAAGGGATGCATACAGTTCTTGGAGCTTGAAAGTTCCGCCGCCGGTACTCCCATTAAGTCGAAGTGTTGGAATCCCAAATCGCCCCCATTGTAGATTTGCGCTCTGAAGGCTGAGGGCTCCCTCCGTCGCCTTCCCATCATACTTCGCGGACACTTTCCCTTCGATGCTACCAGTCAATGGATGCTGCGAGAACACCAGGGATTCGCCCCGAATGAGCGGGCATATAATTTCCAGATTTGCAGCTGCACGACTCAGTTTAACGATCTCAACTTTTTCAAAGCCAATTGCAATCGAGCCTGCAATCTTGTTTTCTCCGCGAGTAATTAAAAGTCTCTCACCTCTTATAGCGTTGTGTGATAGGAAAAATTCACAGGACCCGGCATCCGCGTTTATTTGAAAGTTTGGACCGTGAAAACTCGCCTCAGAATGGGTCAATGCGAGTGTATTTGCGGACGCTCCTGAACGCTTTTCGTAGGCTGCAGCGCCCTCGAGCAGCCCATGTGATAGAAGATCTTTTAGCACTAAATGAACAGTGCTCTCCGCACTGAACGCCTTCGATTGGATTGAATGTGAACCAAATCCGGCTTCGATTTGACTCCCAATAATTCGCTGCTTCAACTCTAAGAGTCCTTCGTGAAATTTCACCTCGAGCGACGCATCTGCTCGGCCGCGGAGGAAGACCCCAAGGAGAGGTTGCCATTGTGAAAGGTCTTCCAGAGTCGAATTGAAGACCAGTTCTCCAGAGACGCCTTCCGCAGAAAGTGGCAGGGCGCCAAGTTGAATTGCTCCACCCAAGTTTAGTACGGAGTCTGCAAAGGTAGCACGCGCCGATGAAATCCGCAGATTTCCCGCGTCCAAGGTAGCTTTTATCTCCGAAACGATTTTTCGGCTGTCCGCCATATCAGCTGCAATCTCAAGCGACATTGAACCATTCCAGCTTTGAGATTCCCCTGGGTTTCCGTCAGCGTGAATTTGCAGAAACTGAAGGCCTGCTTCGTATCCGTGGGCGAATCCGAACCGTTCCAATAGGGATCCCATTGGGAACTGTTTTCCCATGAGCTCAAGCTGCCAAGTTGCGTTGCGCTCCGAAAGAGCCATCGACATGGTGCCGTCACCTGCACGGATTGCGAGACCGACGGATTTCGTTGCTTCCCGGCTAGATCCTCCAAAGCTCAGCGACGTCAGTTCGAGTCCGGGCCCGATTTCAATCGGGCCGATGTCCAGTCTGCGGTTCTTGTAGGTGAGTGACGAACGGATCGGTCCGAACTCTTCGCCAGTGGCAAGAACGACTTGGTTCACGTTCAACTGCCCCGCTTGTCCTTCAATCGCGCTG